>JASGCE010000179.1 GCA_030054295.1 Minisyncoccota bacterium | reverse complement strand
TCCCCGCTGGATTGCCAGCCGCTCAAAGCGAGCGGCGGCAATGACGAATATGGATGGTTATTGAATCATAAAAAAATTTCGAATTCTCAAGTGAACCGATTATGCTCTATCCCTGGCCTGCACCCCCTAAACCTGTGGTTTCATTTCATCTTCAAACAATATCCCGAATCGGCGGAAAGCAGTTCGCAGCCCAGTGGAGCAAGTTTCCGCCGCAGACGATAGAGATGGCTATCGATCGTATGTTCGGTAACATTGGCGGCGCGGCCCCAGATCTGGTTATAGAGGCGATCCCGGCTGAGAATCGCCTGCCCATGATCAAGCAACAGTTCCAAAATCGCCGACTCCTTTTCGGTCAGGCGAATCTCCTCGGCTGAATCCTCTTTGATGATCAAGCGTTTGCTGGGGATAAAGCGACCGCTGCCGAGGCCATGGTCTTTGGCGGTTAAAATCGCCTCCGCCCTTTCGCCCGCCAAGGCCTGTTCAATCGCCCTCATCATATTCCGGCGGCTGATGGGTATCGGCAGATTTAGCCATCCTGAATGTTGATCCTTGGCCGTCGAATTTAAACAAAGAATTTTTGGCGCGGGCTTTAAACCCAAAAGCCTCTGCGCAATCTCCGCGGGGGGCTCGGAGGGATCGGCAAAAATCAGGATTTTTATTCCCTCGAGATTGGGCAAGTCGATCAGCCCTTCAGCCGTAATCAGGGATAGGTCTGCCCCTCGGCTGATCATGTCACTGATTACCGAACGAAGTTTTTGATTGCCGGCCAGGATGGCAATAGTTGGCTGGGAGGCTCCTGCTCGGTCTTGACTATCGGTTTGGTTCATCGGGTCACCCTGATTATTGCCCTAATTAACTCCCCAATTATCGATAGTATCATGGGGCATTTTCCTGATATAGTATATTTCGTTTTGTATAGATTATGGAGTCCGCTTGCCAGACCTTATCCCTAGCCAACAGCCGAGCAAAAGGCTTTTTGTCCAGACCCATGGCTGCCAGATGAATGTCTATGATTCATCGCGGATGGTCGAGCTGCTTGAACCTCTGGGCTATCAATTGACCGAGGAGGCGAGCCAAGCCGATCTCCTGCTGCTGAACAGCTGCCATATCCGAGAAAAGGCATCAGAAAAGTTATTTTCCGAGCTGGGGCGGTGGCGCGACCTGCGCAAGGATCGAATCAACCAGGGTCATGGTCGCGCCCTCATCGCTGTCGCCGGCTGCGTCGCTCAGGCCGAGGGGCAGGAGATTCTGCGCCGCGCCCCCTTCGTCGATATAGTTGTTGGCCCCCAATCCTACCCACGCTTGGCGGCGATGGTGGCCAAGGCAGAGGCGGGACAAAGGGCCCTGCTCGATACCGAATTTCCGGCCGAGCCTAAATTCGATTCCCTGCCCGCACTGCGCAGCGATCCAACCGCGCTTAACCCCACTGGCAATGTTAAGAATGTCTCGGCATTTTTGGCAATTCAGGAGGGCTGCGACCGTTTTTGCAGCTTCTGCGTCGTGCCCTTTACCCGCGGGGCCGAATATTCTCGCCCCGTCGCCGATATTGTCCGCGAAGCCAAACAGCTGGTGGCTGCTGGTGCCCGCGACATTACTTTACTCGGGCAAAATGTCAATGGCTGGCATGGGGATGACGGCAATGCGCGACCCTCGAGCCTTGGTCGGTTGGCGAGAATTCTGGCCGAGATTCCCAATCTTAAACGGATTCGCTACATGACTTCGCATCCATCCGATGTCGATATGGATTTGATTATCGCCCATGGCGAACTACCACAGTTAATGCCATTTTTGCATCTCCCCGTCCAGTCGGGCTCGGATTCGATATTGGCGGCGATGAACCGCAGTCATTCGGTGGCTGATTTTATGCGCTCGGTTGATCTGCTGCGGCAGCATCGCCCGGACATGGCCTTTTCCAGCGATTTTATCGTCGGATTCCCGGGGGAGAGTGATGCTGATTTTAAAGCCACGCTCGAACTGGTTCGCGCGGTGCGATTTGCCCAGGCCTATAGTTTTAAATATTCGCCGCGCCCGGGCACCCTCGCCGCCTCCCTACCCAATCCGGTCGAGGCCCATGTCCAGGACGAGCGGCTGCAAGAACTTCAGGCCCTGATCCAAGAGCTTCAGGATGGGTTCAATGATGGCATGGTTGGCGACACAGTACCGGTGCTGTTCGAAAAGGAGGGTCGACATTCTAACCAAATCGTCGGCAAGACCCCGTGGCTGCAACCGGTGGTGGTGGAGGTTGCCGATGACCCAGACTCCTGGATTGGGCTCGAACGGAATGTGACCCTCGAGTCGCGGATGGTCTATAGTTTTAAGGGGCAGATGGCGAAGGCGACGACCCCAGAAATCGATCTTCAGATGGTCGAGTCGTGAGCAGCCCAATGGCCAGGAGCAATGCGACAGGAACCCCGTCAAAAGACAAGGGCAAGGGCGGTCTTGCGCCCCTATCGCTTATCTTCAGCGATAACCATATATTGCCCAGTCTTTTTGGCGAGCAGGATTCACACCTGCGGCGAATCGAACAGGACCTCGGGGTGACCATAGCCTCGCGCGGCAACCAACTGGCGATTGAGGGGAGGCCCGAATCGCAACTGACGACCAAGCAGATTCTCGAAAGCCTCTATAACCGTCTGGCGAAGGGGCAAATGGTCACCATGGCCGATGTCGAAACCGCCCTGCGGATGAGCCGCCCGAGTGACAACAAACCCAGTCGCGGTCAGGTCGCCATCCGCACCAAGCGCAAAGTCATCGAACCGCAATCCCCGACTCAAGTCAGCTATATTCAGGCCCTGCAATCGGCCGAGTTGGTTTTTGGTATTGGCCCGGCGGGAACGGGCAAAACCTATCTGGCCGTAGCCTCGGCGGTCGAGTCCCTCTTGAATGGCGCGGTCAGTCGCCTGATCCTGTCGCGGCCGGCAGTGGAGGCCGGGGAGCGACTGGGCTTCCTGCCCGGGGATCTGCGCGACAAGATCGATCCCTATCTGCGGCCGCTCTTTGATGCCCTCTATGACATGTTGCCGCCCGATCAGATTACGCGGCGGCTGGAGTCGGGGGAGATCGAGATTGCCCCCCTCGCCTTTATGCGCGGGCGGACATTGGCCAATAGCGTGATCATTCTCGACGAGGCCCAGAATACAACCCCGTCGCAAATGAAAATGTTCCTGACCCGTTTGGGCGAGAATAGCCGCATGATCATTACCGGTGACCCCAGCCAGATCGACCTGCCCAATGGCACCCAGTCGGGACTCCATGATGCCCTGGATGCGATTGGCCAGAGTGATCGGCTCCAGTCACCAAAGAGTCACATGGCGAATCAGATTCGCATCATTCGATTTGAAGCGGGTGACATTGTTCGCCACCGACTGGTGACCGAGATTGTCATGGCCTATGAAGAGCGCGATGCCGCTCGGCAAGGGAGGCAGGGCTGATGGAGTCGCTCCTTGAACCATCGCCGAGTAATTCGCGCCGCGTGACTCTGATCCCCTCCATTGATTGCACGGATTCGGGCTGGAACAACCATCCCGACTCCCATTCGATTGTGGTAAGGGGGGTGGCGCAGGTTGGTGACTATTTGCAGCAGGCGGGAATCATTCCCTCCGCGCGGTCGATTGAACTGGGGCTTGATATTGTTCTTGGTAATGATCACGGGGTGCGGGACCTTAATCGGCTGTGGCGCGGTCAGGACCGGCCGACCAATGTCCTGTCCTTTCCTTCGCTGGAAGCCGATGAACTGGCCGAGGCTATGGCTGCGGATTCCTTTGACGGCCATTGCGGCGACATCTATCTGGCCCTCGAGACAATTGAGCGAGAGGCCATTGAACAGAATAAGAATTTCGCCGACCATCTTCACCATTTGACGATTCATTCAGTATTGCATATTTTTGGATTTGACCATCATGATAGTGCGGAGGCTTTAGCGATGGAGACGATTGAGATTAACCTGTTGCAAAAATTTGGAATTGCCAATCCCTATGAACTGACTCATCTCGAGTCCAATGAAGATAAGGCCGCAAAATGACTAAGCCCGTGACCCCCAGCCTAGGTTCCCGCGATATAGGGCGGGACAATGCGAACCCTGCGCCAATCTATGCGCCAGTCTCTGCCGCAGTTCCAACCCTTGCTCCCGCCCCAACTCCCGAACGCGAGCGCGACAAGGAGGATTCGGTTACGATTCGCTCGCGGCTTCGTTCCTTGATCGGCAAAAAAAGCAGTCAATCGGCCCTAAGGGAAACCCTCGAACTGATCGAGGATGGGGAGGAGTCAGAGACCAGCATGAGCCCCGAACAGCTCGCCTTCCTGCGCAATATCATCGACCTCGGGGAGGTCAATATCTATGACATTATGGTGCCACGGGCCAAGATCGTCGCCGTCGATCGCAGCCTCAGCTTTAGCGAGCTGATCGGTGCCATGGCGCGGGCGCAACATTCTCGTTTGCCGGTTTTTGACGAGAGCCTCGATAACAGTCTTGGCATGGTTCATATCCGCGATGTCTTGACCGCCATGCACCAGGGCAAGACCCCCACGGTGGACGAGATTATGCGCGAGGTTATTTTTGTCTCACCCTCCTCTCGCCCACTCGCCCTTTTGGCCGAGATGCGCAGCAAGAGAATTCACCTCGCCATGGTCGCCGATGAATATGGCGGTATCGACGGGCTGGTGACCATCGAGGATATTGTCGAACAGATCGTCGGCGATATCAACGACGAACATGATGCCGAGGATCAACCCATGCTCCACCGCAACCCCGACGGCTCGGTCGTAACCGATGGTACCGTCTCGATCGAGGATGTCGAGGCCCTGACCAACAAGTCGCTGCTGCCAGATGAAGACCAGGCCGAAATCGAAACCATTGGCGGACTCATCACCAGCCTGATCGGCCGCGTCCCGGGCAGCGGTGAGAGGATCGAACATCCGTCAGGTCTGGTCTTTGAAGTCCTGTCGGCTACCCCTAGAAGGATCGAAAAGGTCAAGATTCACCTGACACCCCCCACCAATCCTGAAGCTTAGGGAGGGTTTTTAACGAGAGTCAGGCAACCCCCCTTAGTCTCACTAAGCAGCAAGCTGCTAAGTTCGACTATT
>JASGCE010000178.1 GCA_030054295.1 Minisyncoccota bacterium | reverse complement strand
TCTTTGCCGCCGTATAGGATTGAAGTTTCTTCGACGAGTCTCGAAAGCCAAGGTTTTATAGCGGTGTGTGAAGGTCAGGCAATAGCCCTCGGCCTCATCAAGGATAATCAATTCTTTCCTTACCGCGTCTTTAACCTTTAGCCATAGGAGACTCCGATGTCGATTACTGCCGAACGCAAACAAGAATTGATCAAGGAATATGCCCGCGAAGCTGGCGATACGGGTTCGCCTGAGGTGCAGATTGCGATCCTATCCGAACGGATTCGTAACCTGACCGAGCATCTTGGTTTTCACAAAAAAGATTTTCACTCTCGCCGCGGTCTTTTGGTGATGGTGGGACAACGCCGTCGTCTGCTTGACTATGTTAAGAACAACGACTTTAAAAGATACGAGGCGATTATTGGTCGCCTTGGTCTGCGCCGCTAGGTGATGATGCTGAATCTGAATCTGGCTGCGATTACTGGTACCGTGACTCCCCTTGGCAGGTCCAAGGGGAGTATTCCTATTGTCTGGCATATGATCTTTGTTCAGTGTTTCCAGACCCGAAAATTCCCCAACTTCACGACCTCATGGCTAGATTCAAAAGGCGTGGCTTTAAGCTGAAGGACGAACAATGTTTAAAATTCACAAAAAAGAAGTAACATGGGGCGGTAAAAGACTGTCTCTCGAAACTGGCAAGATTGCCCGTCAGGCCGATGGAGCCGTTTTGGCCAGCATCGGCGATACCATCGTGCTTTGTACGGTGGTAGCGGCGCGGTCGGTAAAGCCTGGGGTTGATTTCTTTCCCCTGACCGTGAACTATCAGGAAAAGGCCTTTGCCGCCGGTAAGATTCCGGGGGGATTTTTTAAACGCGAAGGTCGTCCGACCGAGAAGGAGACATTGGTCTCGCGCTTGATCGATCGTCCGATTCGCCCGCTCTTTGTCGATGGATTTAGGAACGAGACTCAGGTCATCTGTACCGTCCTGTCGCATGACCTCGAGAATGATCCCGATGTCGTGGCGATGATTGGGGCCTCGGCGGCTCTGACGATCTCGGGCATTCCGTTTTTGGGGCCAATTGGGGCGGCGCGGGTTGGTCATATCAATGGCGAATTTGTTCTTAACCCTTCGGCAACGGAGCTTGAAGAGTCTTCACTCGATCTCGTGGTTGCGGGTACCAGCGAAGGGGTGCTGATGGTCGAATCCGAAGCCAAGGAACTGTCGGAAGATCTGATGCTCTCGGCCGTCATGTTTGGTCATCGCGCCTATCAAGAGGTGATTGCCGCGATTATTGACCTCGCTGAGGATGCCGCCAAGGAGGCCTGGGAGCCACCAGTCGCCGACCCACAGCTCGAGGCCGTGCGCACAAAGCTTACCAAACTGGTCGGTAAGCAGGTCGATGCCGCCTATAGGATCACCCAAAAGACCGAGCGGCACGAACAGCTCTCGGCCGCCAAAACCATCGCGGTGGAGAGTCTGACCGCGGAGGAACTCCCGGCAAATCTGATCGCCAATGAATTCAAAGAACTCGAGAAGAATATCGTCCGCAATGCCATTCTTAAAACCGGCAAGCGGATCGACGGTCGTGATCTCGTGACAGTGCGCCCGATTGTCAGTGAAGTTGGGTTTCTGCCGCTGGCCCATGGCTCGGCACTCTTTACCCGTGGCGAGACCCAGGCCCTGGTGGTGACCACCCTCGGTACCGGTTCCGACGAGCAGATTATCGATGCTCTCGAGGGCGAATACCGCGAGAATTTTATGCTGCACTATAATTTCCCGCCCTATTCGGTGGGCGAAGCGGGTCGGATGGGTTCCCCCGGTCGCCGTGAAATTGGTCACGGTAAACTGGCCTGGCGGGCCATTCACCCGATGCTGCCCGCCAAGGGCGATTTCCCCTATACGATTCGCGTTGTGTCGGAGATTACCGAGTCCAATGGTTCGTCTTCGATGGCCACGGTCTGCGGAACCTCGCTCGCCCTGATGGATGCCGGGGTTTTGCTTACCCGTCCGGTGGCGGGCATTGCCATGGGTCTGATTAAGGAGGATCACGGGATTGCGGTTCTGACCGATATTCTGGGCGACGAAGATCACCTCGGCGACATGGATTTTAAGGTTGCGGGGACGGAGAAGGGGGTTACTGCCCTCCAGATGGATATTAAAATCACCTCCATCACCGAATCGATTATGAAGACGGCCCTGGCCCAGGCTCAGGAAGGTCGGATTCATATTCTGCACGAAATGGCCAAGGCCTTGACGGCGGCACGGGGCGATGTCTCGGGCAATGCCCCGCGCATCACCACCATCACCATCCCCAAGGATAAGATTCGGGAAGTGATTGGTTCGGGAGGCAAGGTCATCCGCGAAATTACCGAACAGACCGGAGCCAAGATCGACATTGACGATGATGGTACCATCAAGGTTGCCTCCAGCAATCCTCAGTCGGTGGAGAAGGCCCTGAACTGGATTAAGGGTATTGTTTCGGAACCCGAGGTCGGAGTCATCTATACTGGCAAGGTTGTCAAGACCATGGAGTTTGGTGCCTTTGTCAATTTTATGGGCAGCCGCGATGGACTGGTTCATATCAGCGAGCTCCTGCCTAAAAGGGTTGAAAAGGTTACTGATGTGGTTAATGTTGGCGATGTGGTCAAGGTCAAGGTCTTGGGTCTTGACGACCGTGGTAAGATTAAACTGTCGATGAAGGTGGTTGACCAAACCACTGGTCTTGAGATCGAACCGGGTAAATAGAATTGAGTAAAGAGTCTCTTTCCGCAGCGAGCATGACAAATTGGACAAGGAGCTAAGGTGAAACGACTCAATGCAATAAGAATGGGCGGCCGTGAAGTTATGCCGCTTATCGAGGGTGGCAAGGGTATCTCCGTATCCAATGGCGAAAGTTCGGGGGCCTGGGCCGCTGCCGGCGGTATTGGCACCTTCTCCGGGGTCAATGCCGATTCTTATGACGAGAATGGTAAGATTATCCCCATCGTCTATCACGGTAAAACCCGCCGTGAACGCCATCTAGAACTGATCGACTATGCGATCAAGGGCGGGATTGCTCAGGCGCGGATTGCCCATGATCTTTCGGGCGGTCAGGGGCTGGTCCATATGAATGTGCTGTGGGAAATGGCTGCCGCAGAAACCATTCTCCATGGAGTTTTGGAAGGTTCGCCGAACCTTATTCATGGGGTTACCTGCGGTGCGGGAATGCCCTATCGGATTGCCGAGATCTCGTCTAAATATGGCGTCTATTACTATCCGATTGTTTCATCCGCGCGGGCCTTTAAGGCCCTGTGGAAGCGGGCATTCCATAATTTTCCCGAATTTCTTGGCGGCGTGGTTTACGAAGACCCGTGGCTGGCGGGCGGACATAATGGCCTGTCCAATTCCGAGGACCCGACCAAACCGGAAAAACCCTATCCGCGAGTGGCGGAGCTTCGTCGCACCTTGAACGAGTTCAAACTCGACAATATCCCGATCATCATGGCTGGGGGCGTCTGGTATCTCAGGGAGTGGGAGGATTGGCTCGACAATCCCGAACTGGGTCAGGTTGGATTCCAGTTTGGCACCCGCCCGCTGCTGACGGTGGAGAGTCCAATCTCTGACGCTTGGAAAAAACGCCTTTTGGAGCTTAAGGAGGGCGATGTCTATCTCAACCAATTTAGCCCGACGGGATTCTATTCCTCGGCGGTTACCAACCCGTTTTTGCAGGAACTCAAGAGCCGCTCCGAAAGACAGATTGCCTTTACCCCCCACCCCCATGGTGCCCATGACAATGAACTGAAGGTGGGCCCCCGTGGTCGGTCGGTCTATGTCACCAAAAAAGATATTGATGCCGCCAATCGCTGGATGGCTGAAGGCTTTACCGAGGCCATGCGCACCCCTGAATCGACGATGATTTTTGTCACTGTCGCCGAGGGGCTGCAAATTCGCACCGACCAGATCGAATGTATGGGATGTTTATCGTCGTGCCTTTTTTCCAACTGGTCGCAGCATAATGACTATACGACGGGCAAGCCGCCCGACCCCAGATCATTCTGCATCCAAAAAACCCTTCAGGCCATCAGTCATTCGGATGATATTGACCATCAATTAATGTTTGCTGGTCATAATGCCTATCGGTTTGGTTCTGATCCCTTTTACAAGGATGGCTTTATTCCGACGGTAAAACAGCTTTTTGATCGGCTTTTGACTGGCGATTAATTTTATAATGGGTGAGAATTGTTATGGCTGTTCCTTCGATTGAAATCCTGAATGGTATTTGGCGTTTGGATTTTACCTATCAGGTCGCGGCGGCGCGGCCTCCGCTTGAGCTTTTGGTCATGATCCAGAATGGCGTTATGGCTGGTCTCGCCAATGCGGGGGTTATTGCCACCGGCGATTTTTCCTTTCGGCCTAATGGGGCGGTGGAGTTTCAAATCTTTTTTGATATGACCTTTGCTGACTCTTCGATTCAGTTGATCTCGCGGGGTGGTAAGGCGGTACGGGAGCAGGTGCAGTTTGCTGGGGTTCTGAGTTTTGACTCTAAGATGAGGATGATGGAAGGATTCTTTGATCATGGGGTTGTTCCGATCATGACTCGTGGGGTTTTTGTCGCGCCAATTCCGCTGTAGGTTGCTTAGGAGCCGAAATCAAAAAATAAAAAGAAAAGCGGTTTGGCGGCAGCCAATGAGCGTAGCGCAGGCGCGGCCTGAGCGATTCCTTTTCAAATTGTTATGAGTAAGTGACTCACTTGAAAATTCAAAAAAATAAAAAAAGGGTTTGGGCGAAGCCCAAGCGCGAAGCGCAACGAGGTGGTCACAGACCGTTTTACAAATTGAAGCGTCGCAGACAAATAAGAATCCCGAGAAATTGGTTGTTATTATTAAGTTTTTAGCGCGTTCGTTACTCCCAATGAATTATTTATCCTTGCGAGCTTGCGAACGAAGTGAGCAAAAAGCGAGTAAGGGTAAATAATTCATAAGAACGCGCTGGTTTTACAATCCAGACTTTTTTTGTCATTCCCCTCCGACGCTTCAGCGGCGAGTCGGGGAATCTCGGTTCCATTCATTATCTTCTCTAGAGCATTTTTATGAATAACGGGATCATTATACCTCCCCTTCCTGCTTTAGG
>JASGCE010000177.1 GCA_030054295.1 Minisyncoccota bacterium | reverse complement strand
GTCAAGCGCGACGACGCTCAGAGTGACAAAAAAGTGAGTTTTTCAGGGTTTCCTATAGGAAACACTGAAAAAGTCAAATTTAAAGACAGTCAGTCAACCCCCCTTAGTCTCACTAAGCCGTAAACGGCTAAGTGAGACTATTCCCCCCTTCTGAAGAAGGGGGGATAAAGCATAAGGATTACAATGTCTTATACCTCCCCTTCTTTAGAAGGGGAGGATAGAAACTCTCGGTGAGACGAAGTCGAACCTTAGAGTTTCTTGGAGGGGTTGCACTATAAATATCGAGTTTTTCAGACCTTCCTATAGTTGGATGATATAGGGACTCAAAATTTTGTTTATGTTTCAATAACCATCAATATTCGTCATTGCGAGGGAGCGAAGCGACCGTGGCAATCCATTTGTGCATCTGAAAACAATTACTTAGTGGAAAAATGGATTGCCACGCTTCGTCTCACAGCAAGCTGTGAGACTCGCTCGCAATGACATGCTTTTTATAAAATTCCAAGGATTTTTACAGAAACAAAGTATAAATTACCCTTATTCCCGAACCCCCATTGAAGTCAGTCGGTTAAATCCCATCTATAAGCGACAGGCCTTGACAGGGATAATGGAACCTATCGCAACTATAAACAATATCTGATAGAGTGACTTGGTTTCATTCGCTCTAGGTTAAATGGGCGGCTTATCGTTAATTGCGCAGTCTGGTTCTGCAAGGAGATTTTTGGTGTCATTTACTACTATCACGACGATTATTGCGGCCCTGGTCGCGGTACTGGTTCTGTTTAAACTTTACTCGGTTCTCGGCAAGCGAACCGGTAACGAGAGGCCAAGGTCAATGGGGGCTGGCAAGAGTTTCATGAAGGCCCAATCCATGCCGATGATTACCCCCATGCCATCTGCTCGCCCGATTATGATGACGGATGTGAGCGATGACTATCCAAAATCCCTGACGGCGCAGATCAGACAGCTTACCGAGCTCGATAGTAATTTTAACGAGCGCGATTTTTTGAACGGGGCAAGGAACGCCTTCAAAACCATTGTTGAAGCCTTTAACCGCGGCGACATTTCGGCAATCGAATCCTGGATCAGCCCCGATATCAAACAATCCTTGAGCCAATCCCTGCCCAGGTCCAGTTCCAAGGTGCGAATTGTCGAGGCAGAATCTGGACTTAAACAGATCGACGAGATCGAGATTATGCAGATTCAAATCAAGGCCGAGCGGGTTCTGATTACGGTCTTGATTCGCAGCCATCAGGCCTTTGGCCAGACTCAAAAGGCGAGTTCAAAAACCACCAAAACCACCAAAACCACCAAGTCGGTTAAGCTTGTCTCGCCTGATTCGAATGATTTAAAAGATTCTGCCACTGCCGCCAGTAAAAAGGCCATGTCGGCCCAGACGGGAGATATGGGGGAGGAGAGACAGGATATTTGGACCTTTGCCCGCGAAGTGACCTCGGCAGATCCAAATTGGCAGCTGGTCTCAACGCGAAGCCCCGAATAGGGCAATGGCCAGCTCGATGAGATTCTTGGCTGTGCGATCCTTAACTCTCTTTGGTCTGGCTGCGCTTGTGGCACTGCTGGCCAGTTGTACTACTGCTCCCCCCAGCCGGCCGGATCGGGTCTATCTCGAGGCCAAATCCTTTGCCGATTTGCCGGGCTGGCGAGAGGAGAATTTGCCCGAGGTCTTGCCAGCCCTTCTTACCAGCTGTAAGCAGATCTTGGCCCGCAAGGACAGTGAACCCTTGGGTACCGCCATGATGGGCAGTTACAACCCAGGAAAGGTCAAGGACTGGCGGCCAATCTGTCGCTCGGCCGAGACTCTGAATCCCGCCGATCCGCACCGCATGAAGCTTTATTTTCAATATTGGTTTCAACCCTATCTGGTCAGTGGCGGCACCGGCCCAGAGGGACTCTTTACCGGCTATTACGAGGCCGAACTCAGGGGTTCATTAACCCGCAAGAATCAATATCAATATCCGCTCTATGGCCTACCCAATGATTTAATTCGCATCAATCTTGGCGATTTTAGCAGCGATCTTGCCGGCCGCAAATCTTCGGGAAGGATTCAAAATGGCCGGTTCGTTCCCTACCATCCCCGCAGTCAAATCGAGGTTGGGGCCTTAAAGGATCAAAAGATCGAACTGGTCTTTGTCGATGATCCCGACGATGCCTATTTTTTGGCGGTGCAGGGTTCGGGTCGAATCCTTCTGGATGATGGTTCGGTGATGCGGGTTGGCTATGCTGGCAGTAATGGTCAGGCCTATGTTTCGATTGGTTCGATATTGGTCGATATGGGGCAGATTCCGCTCGAGCGGGTTTCGTTAAAATCGATTAGGGAATGGCTGAAGGCCCATCCGGAAGCCCGCGAAACCCTCTATAATAAAAATCCTTCCTATGTGTTTTTCCGCGAAATCAAGTCCAAGAATTTTGATGCCAAGGATGGGCCGATTGGGGCCATGTCGATTCCCTTGACGGCAGGGGCCTCGCTGGCCGTGGATCGCCGCTATATTGTTTTGGGTTTGCCGATGTGGCTTGATCTTGGGGAGAGTTTTGGCGACAGTGACCATGACAGGTCGATCATTCAAAAGCTGGTGGTGGCTCAGGATACGGGTGGGGCCATTCGCGGTGCCGTCCGTGGCGATTTATTTTATGGCTTTGGTGAAGCGGCGGAGCAGAGGTCTGGTTCGATGCGGCGCATGGGCAGTTACTATGTGTTTTTGCCTAAATCGGTAGCCCAGCCGCCTGGGATCAATTGACCTCAGAAACATAAAAATTGACAGGGGTTGAGACCATGGTAAGCCAGCAAAAAAGCTCACCCAGAATCGCTTTTTTTGTCACCTGTTTGGTCGATCTTTTTCGCCCGAGCATCGGCTTTGCGGCCCTTAAACTGCTGACGGAGGCGGGCTGCGAGGTGGTGGTTCCGTCGCAGCAAAGCTGTTGCGGCCAGCCCGCCTATAATGCTGGCGACCGTGCCAGGGCGCAGCAGATTGCGCGGCAGGTAATAAATCAATTTGAAGCCTATGATGCGGTAGTCTTACCCTCGGGCAGTTGCGCAGGGATGATGGTCAAACACTATCCCGAACTGCTGGGCGATGACCCTGAATGGGCGGAACGGGCGCAGCAATTCGCCAGCCGCTGTTACGAACTGTCGGTATTTTTGGTCGAGCAGATGAATTATCATCCGCAGAGTCTATTTTGCCGCCAAAAAGCGACCTATCATGATTCCTGTGCCGGGCTGCGGGAACTGGGTATCAAAAACCAGCCACGGAATTTACTCTCTCAGGTCGCTGGGTTGGAGATTCTGCCCCTGCCAGAGCCAGACTCCTGCTGTGGTTTTGGTGGCACATTTTGCTTAAAATATGCCGAGGTCTCGACCGCCATCACCGATGCCAAGATTGCAAATATCGAGGCCAGTGGTGCCGATCTGTTACTGGCTGGTGACCTTGGCTGTTTGCTGGCCATGGCCGGTCGGATGGCGCGGCTCGGTAAGACCATCGAGGTCAGACACTATGCCGAGATTTTGGCCGGCAGCGACCGCAGCCATCCATCCATTGGCCGCGAACTGGCGGAGGGTCAATAATGCAACCAACCAGTCATCTATTTCCGCAGCTGGCTCACAGGGCCATGGGGGATGCGCGGCTTCAGAATGTCCTCTATCACCATCGGCTGGAGACCCCGGCCAAAAGACTGGCAGCCCTGGCCGAGTTTCCCGAATTTGAATCAACGCGGGAGGAGGCCATTGCCATCAAGACCGATGTCTTGAACCACCTGTCTCACTATCTGCTCCAGTTTGAATCCCAGGTCACAGATCAAGGCGGGCAGGTTCATTGGGCGCGAACAGCGGCGGAGGCCAATCAGACTATTCTTTCGATCTGCCGCGAGCACAATGCCAAGCTGGTGACCAAGGGCAAGTCGATGGTGACCGAGGAGATCGGTCTCAACGAGGCCTTGATCGCGGAAGGAATCGAGACCGTCGAGACCGACCTTGGCGAATATATTATCCAACTGCGCGGCGAACCGCCCAGCCATATTATTCGCCCGGCCATGCATCTCAGCCGCGCACAGGTGGCGGAGTCATTTGTCGCTCACCACCATGATCTTAACCCCGACCGTGACCTGAGCGAACCGAGTGAACTGTTGGCCGAGGCGCGGCAAAAACTGCGGCAGAAATTCTTGACCGCAGAGATTGGAATCACCGGGGCGAATTTTTTAATCGCCGAAACCGGCACCACGGTGATTGTCACCAACGAAGGCAATGGCGACTTGACCCAGTGTTTGCCGCCTGTTCATATTGTGGTTACGGGGATCGAGAAGATTGTCCCTAACCTTGAATCCTTTGCGACGATTTTGCGGCTGCTGCCTCGGTCGGCGACCTCGCAGGAGATTACCGCCTATGTCACCCTCAGCACTGGCCCGCGCCGCAAAACCGATGCCGATGGCCCGCGGGAGTTCCATGTCGTGCTGGTCGATAATGGACGCAGCGAGATGCTGGGCAGTGAATTGCGCGAGATGCTGCGCTGTATTCGCTGCGGGGCCTGTCTTAATCACTGTCCGGTTTTTCATGCGGTCTCTGGTCATGCCTATGGTTCGGTCTATACCGGGCCGATGGGGGCGGTGATCTCGCCGCAGATTCAGGGGCTCGAGGAATCAGGCCATCTCCCCAATGCCAGCAGCTTTTGTGGAAGGTGCGAGGAGGTCTGCCCGATGAAGATTCCCCTACCCGATCTGATGCGCAAATGGCGCAACCGCCAGTTCGAACGGCACCTCGGTTCTGCCTGGCCAAGATGGGGGATCGGAATTTGGGGCTGGGTGGCGGCACGACCGCAGCTCTATAAAAAAATCGCAGCCATGGCGGCGCGAATTCTGCCGCGACTGCTGCGATGGGGTTTTGTGCCGCTGGGCGGTGGCTGGCTGCGCTATCGGGACCTGCCCGCGCCAGAGGGTAAAAGTTTTATGGCGCTTTATAAGAAGCAAAGCCGCCAGCGGGAATGAGATTTGTATTTCTTTCACTTGAGAATTAAAAAACTAAGCGAGTCAATTGGTTTAACATTTGTCGAGGGGGGGGGGCGGATGCCCCCCCATCTCACTTCGTTCGATTCCCCCCCGCTGGAT
>JASGCE010000176.1 GCA_030054295.1 Minisyncoccota bacterium | reverse complement strand
CTGCTATCGCAGCTTGAGGGCAATGACGATTTTGGATGAGCCTATAACTTCGGGAAGTTCGCTAGAATTCTCAAGTGAACGGAGTATACCATAAATATAACCACCCTCCACCCCCCCTATGGCAAAAGGGTCAGGGGGTTCTTGGCCAGATAGGAATAACCGTTACTCAGGCTGCGCAGGCTGCTAAAACCATTGCGGCTAAAGCCATTGAAGGCGATCCAGCCGAGGGACAATTGCCGGCCATAGTCGGGCGGGAGGTCGATTTTTCCATTCACCCCGGTACTGACCACAATCCCCACCAAGGGTGCGGGCTTAAGCGGGATCAGTTCGGTGGCAAGAGTGACCGCTCCGCTGTTGCTATTGATGGCCATATTGGCGGCAATGGTGCTTCTGCCGCCCTCAACCGAGATGGCACCGCCGCCGCGGCTGTTGAGGTCAGAGGTCAGAATCTTCGCGGTTCCGCCAATGGTCAAGGATGTATCGGAGGTGATCGCTCCATAAACAGCAATGGCACTCGAGGCCAGACTCACCGCCGAGCCATAGCCACTGGCCAGTCCATAGCTGCCATTCAGGGCCACCGCCCCCTCAGCGGCAAAATGGATCGACCCCGCGGTGAAGTTGGTTCCACTTAACCCGCCGCCCGTGACTCGGGCGACAAGCGAACCGCTGCGAATATTTAGATTACCAATGTCGATAGTGACATTGCTTTTAAGGTTCAGTTGGTAAAGATCAGCCAGTCCAGATATGGCACTGATTTGATTCTGGCTATTGTCAAATCTCAGCCGGATGGGGCCGGTCGAAGCGGACTGGATATTCAAGGCCAGGGTGATGGCGCGGTTGCTCGCGGGGTTCTGTTGCCAGTCGCTGGTAAAGACCAGGGTTACTCGGGGGCTGCCCCTTAATCCCGGGAGGTTGGCATTGGCCTCGAGGCGAATCTGGCGACCATTCTCGGCAAAGTTATTCGGTACGATCAGGCTGTTATTGAGGTTAGAATCGGCGGCAAAAACAATCGACTGGATATTGGTCTGGCTGCTCCAATCAATTTCGCGGCTGCTGAATTGATTCCTGCCGGCAAAGACAATGGTGCTGTTGGCCACCAGAGTCATTCCAGCCGAGGTGGCATTGTTATAGCGATAGAAGCCAATTGCGGAAGGGAGATCGACCCCTCCCACCGTTTGGGTAAAACTAGCGTCGCGCCAGTTGACGGAACCGCTGGTCAAAAACACCCCGGCACTGGTTTGATGGGTCACCAGCCGACTTACCAGCCGATCCGCCTGGGGGTGCAGCTGGGCCCTCGGGTCGATGAGCAGCAGCTCCTGCTCGGCCTGTTTAAAGCTCGAGTTCGGGTCAGCTGAATAGGACAGGGTCGTAAAATAGGCGCGCCGCTCGGCATCAAAGGCGAGGGTGGGATAGCCACCGCCACTGTTGCTCTGGCTTGAAAGGCCAATGGCTCCGCGGGCGGTCAGGCTGGCGACATGGGTAAAATAGGTCTCGCCTTGGGTCGGGGGGGTGGTAAAGCCGCCAATCGTCAAGGACAGAGTCTGGCTTTCGCTACCGCTGCCCAGCGACCAGACCAGAGCCGTACCGCTCAAGCGATTGTTATAATATCCCGTGCCGAGGTTAATCTCCACCGCGCCCCGCGACTCCTGAGTCTGGAGCAGGCTTAAGCCACCCGCAGTCAGGCTGATCCGGCCATTGACTCCCGCGGTCAGGTTCCCGCCTAACCGCAGGGCATTTGTCCCATTGTTGATCACAATCGAATCGCCGCGCCCCGCGGTGGTCAAGGTGCCAAGCTGGTTGATGTTATTGCCACCATTGCCGAGGCTAATGTCGCCCCCCGTGCTGGTGACGGTCAGGACTCCCCCGACCGTCAGGCTGGCATTGGCGGCCTGCCTGATTCCTTGGCTGGTAATATTCAGATTGCCACTGAAGCTGTTACTGCCGATTATGATCAAACTGCCGCCGCGAATCTCTATGGCATTGGACTGGCTGACGGCCGTGCCAGTGCTGCCGAGACCATAGAATCCTATGTCGCCATAAAGGACTATGCCGCCACTGTGGCTGACGGTGACAAAGGAGCCTTTGGTCGTATCGGCCGTGACATTGCCGCGAGCCACGCCAGTGGTAAAGTGATCCTGACCAGCCAGTTCGCTGATCGGGTGCCAATCGACTCCCTCTATCGCTGTTCCGGTGCCACTGTCGGAGTAATAGATTATCGACTTGCCCGCCGCCAACACACCAATCTGGTTGGTCTTGGTATCAAAATAGGTTCCCGTGCCAAGGTTGAACAGGCTCGCCGAGTCCGAGGTCACGCCGGTCACCGCCGCCGCATTGAGGGTCAGGTTTTTATTGCCCGTGGTCAGGCTATTGCCGTTGCTGATCAGCTGGCCATTGCCGAGGTTTAGATAGAGGGCTCCGCCGCTGGTCACGATCGATGAGGCGAGGCTGAGATTGCCGCCTTGAGTTTTGATCTGGAGCTCGCCTTGCAGGGATAGATTGGCACCAAGATTGATGGCCCCGCCGCGCGAATTAAGAACCAAGCCATGGTTAAACTGACTGGTGCCAGTGGTCACCGAGATCGAACTGCCGCTGATATAGAACAGTTCAGATGCGGCAGCACTCGACAGGGATGAGATCTCGACCGCGCCGCCGTAAACCACGCCTAGATTCTGGACATTGCTAAGGGCACCGCTGCTGTCGATGGTAACGGTAAAACCATTGTTGGTGAAGCTGGTGACCGAACCCGTCGTCGTGCCACTGCCGCTAAAGTTAAATCCCGAGCCCCACCCAATCATCGCATCGTCAGCGGTGACCGTCGAATCGAGCACCACCGGCCCGGTGACTGCCGAGCGATCCTTGACAAATACCAACCCGCCACTCGCCAGATTTAAGGTCGCATTCATGCCGCTGGTCGCGCCGCTGTAATAGACGATGGTGTCACTGGCATCGATGACCTGATGGGTTCCGCTCAAGCGACTGGTTCCGAGATCGATTCTGACCTGGCCATTACGAAATTGAATCGGATCGGGGTTTACCAATTCCAAGATTTGATTGTTGGTCTTGATGGTAATCCAGTTGGTGGTTGCTCCGCCCGCCGTGATGGTCAAGTGTTTGCTGTTGGTCAAACTGGCGTCACTGTAAAACAGGGCGTCGGTCATGGCTGTGCCAAGCTGTAACAGATTGACATCGCCCGACGATGTCAGGTTGATACTGCCATTAAGAAAAAAACTATGCTGTCCCACCTCACCGTCATGAATCAGGGTGAGATCACCCCCGCTGGTCAAGTTTGAATTATACAGTTCGATTCCGACCCAGGCATAGTTACTGCCGGGTGTCGAGGCGAAGGTCAGGCTGCCCCCCGTCGTGATGGTCGCGTTTTCGATGGCAATGGCGGCAAAGTTCGATCGGCCATTGGCGGTGAAGTTAAGCCTCCCGCCAATCGACAGGGTTGAATTCTCCACCAGAATTCCATAGCTGCCGGTCACGGTCCCGACCTGATTAACCGTGAGGTTGGAGACTCCATCCCCAACCGTACCCAGAGTAATATTGGCACTGATCGTAACACCCGAGCGACCATCAAGCGGCATTACCGAGAGGCTGTTCGAGTTCAGAATCAGCCCCCCCTTTAATGTCATGGGGGCGGTGACAAAAATGCTGGTGCCCTCCAGAGTCAGGCTGTGGTAATTGCTGATCGACTGGCTATTGACGGGCTCACTCACCGTGATGGTGCCATAGCCACCCGCGATCAAAGACAGATCAGCGGCGGGAGTAGTGGTACCACTATTGGCCTGAATCGTGACATCGCTGGTCGCCAAAAGCGCGACCAGAGTGGCAGCACGGATATAACTCACCCCCGGGACACTGCCCGAGCCAATCACCACCGTCGCCGGATCAATCAGCAAGGTGCCATGCCTACCATCACTCGCCTGGGTATCGACCGAGCCGTTAAAATTCAGGTCGTGACCCGAGACCTCGACAAATCCAGCCGCCGCGTGAATAAAGCCATCAAAATTGGTCACTCCATCCGACCAGAGCCGCACCCGACCCTCGTCGGCGCGAATCACCGCTGCCGCGCCAAGACTCGTCAGGCTGGTGGTGTTGAGATCGACCTGTCCGCGACGGGACTCGATCTGACCGCGGGTCATGACAATCTGATCCGCCGAGACAAGGATGGTTGAAGCGGTGACTGTCCCATCAAGGGTAATCCGCGCGTCATTAGGGAAGCTGGTCGAGGGGAATGGATTGGGGCTGTTCATAAAACTCTGGTTGCTCATGGCCGCAGTGCTGGCAAAAAATCCATTGGCGGTGATGCGCGACCCGACATCAAAAACAAGGCCATTGGCGTTGACAAAATAGACCTGCCCATTGCTGGTGACCTGCCCGCTGATGGTACTGACCGCGGAGCCATGAATGCGGTTGAGGGTCGCGCTGCGGGCGGTCGGGACAGTGAAGGAGACAGATTCATCGGCGGCTAGGTCAAAACCCTGCCAGTCAATCACGGCGCGGTCGCTCTCCTGCCTGATGGTGGTGGCTGTGCCATTTTGGCTGATGGTGGCACTGCCCGCGGCGATGGTGCCGCCCGTCGGGGCCGCCATGACTCGCGGGGATGGTGTAAGAATGGCCGCGATGGCCGTGGTCGCCAAAATCAACGATAATCTGCGGGGGCTAAAGAGAGTCAAATCAGTCATTTGCAAAATCCTATGATTGGAATGACTCCATCATGGACAAGGCAGGTTAAAAATCCGTCAATGGATTGAAGGGATTAGATTAAATTTTGGATTGGGAGGTTAATGGGGCGTTGATTATAAGCTGGCGGTTAAAGGATTTTTGAGGAAAGCAAAGGATTACACACTGTTCACTTGAGAATTATAGAGTAATTCCCGAAGTTATAGGCTCTTCCAAAATCGTCATTGCCCTCAAGCTGCGATAGCAGCGCAGAGTGGCAAACCAGAGCGGGCGTAAGCCAAACACAAAATAATCATTATAATTGAGGGGCTTATGCCCCAGACTGTCTCAAAATGCTTGTAAGGGGTTAACAAAGACCAAAAATTGTCATTCTGAGCTTAGAACAGTCCGAGCTTTAGCTCGGTTAACTGTTCTTAGCGAAGAATCCATGGTTCCAGTAGTACATTGTTTT
>JASGCE010000175.1 GCA_030054295.1 Minisyncoccota bacterium | reverse complement strand
AGTCGAACTTAGCAGCTTGCTGCTTAGTGAGACTAAGGGGGGTTGCCTGACTGTCATTTAAAAATGACTTTTACAGACCTTCCTAAAAGGAGGGGGGACAAAAAAATGAACTGCCCCCCCTTCCCGCTAGGGAAGCGGGGGGAAGGCTCACGCCGCAGAATGCGGCGAGAGACAGGGGGGGTAGGCAAAACTTTGGTAATGATGCAAAGCCCTCCCCCCCCCAAGATGTTCTAAGTTTACAGCTGCACTTCGTTTGCTAAAAACTAAGAACCAGTATTCCTGCGCTCCCTAAAGGGAAGGGGGACAGTCGTTTAACATCCACAAAAAAACAATTTCGGCTGGAGTTGCCCCCAGCCGAAATCATCGATTTAAATTCTAATCTGGCGATTAGAAAGTAATGGTCGAACCGATTGAAAGCACCGATGCCTTATCAGTTTTGGACTTACCACCCGATGCTGCACTTGGCTCGTTGGTAGAATTAACCTGATCACCCGCAATATAGACCGAGAAACCTGGGATGACAGTATATTGTGCACCAATACCAATTTCGGTCAGCTTATCGGTTGAAGTCAGATTATCGGCAGTACCCGAACCGGTTGCGAAATAACCACCAACCGCAATGTCCTTGGTCACATGGTAACCAAGGGTAACGGTCATAGCAGTGGTATCCTCGCTGACCTTATCTTTCATATTTTCGCTGACAGGCAAGGTTGAATCACCCGCATTGGTATAACCAAATTCAGCATAGAAATCAGCAACCTTTACATTGATGCTGGCACCAAAGCTTGCGATCGGATTGACAAGCGCCTTACCGGTTGGATTGGTTGCTGTACCAACCGAACCAGTTGGAATCGGAGCCGAAGCGGCCAAATAGCCTGCCGCGACATTGACATCAGCACCGCCGGCAGAAATACTATATTTGGCTGCGATTTCATAGGCATTGGTATAGGCAGCGTGATCGCCACGGCTGTTGCCCCAATCCTTATCGGTGCCCCACTTTGGCGCATAGGTCACACCAGCCTGGAAACCACCCATCGACGGGGTTTCGATATTGATTGTATTGGCATTACCAGCACCCTTACCAGCACCATCAACATAGTTACCCATGGCACCTTCGATACGACCGTTGACATGACCCGTGAAGGCCTTGGTCATGACCGAAGCCTGATCCGGGCCAACCATCCCCTGGCCATCGTTACCATAGACCTCGCCAAAGGTTCCAGCATAGCCCAAGGCACCGTTACGACCAAAGGTCACCTTGCCGAAACCACCGCTGACATAACCAAAGGCCTTGTCGTAGCCATAGGTGCCATCGCCAGCATTGGTACGGAGGCGAGCACCAACCGTCAAACCATCAACCTCCATCGATGGATCAAACTGCAGACGCAGACGACCAATCAGACCACCAGAAGACGGGCTGTTTACCGGCTTCATTTGGAGAGTTTCCTGAGTCCAAGACATATTTGATTCATAGCTACCGCTGATCTTCATGGTTGCGGCGGCTGACGCTGCTTGCGGCAATGCGACCACAGCAAAACTTGCTACCGCAACTGATGTTAAAAGCTTACTACGCATAGTTATCCTCCAGTTATGTGTGACGCAAAGTCTCCCGAGCGATCAGCCTCTGACTCCCAATGAATCAGAATCAAACTGTACCGTTCAGACAAATTTGCAAAGAGCATCCACCGAAGATTTAGATCTGCTGTCTCACCCATTTTTACCACCCACCCTTACAGCCTTCATAAACTTCCGCTTCGCTAATACCATTCTTTATAAAACGACCGATTCATTCTTAAACTGCCTTGAATGTTCCAGCCTTGACTCGTCTTAAAATTGTGCCGCAAGCCTTTAACTCTTACCGCTTTTATTTTTTTTGCTTCAATCGATGACTATTCTTCGACTGAACCTTTCCTAACCCCTTGTAAATTTACGACAATCTGTAAACCCACCCTCTTATTCTTACCGTGTCTTAACTCACATTAGCGCAATCATTTTAGATTTGCAACAGGATAATTTAATCCAAAATTAACCTTTATCGACAAATCAGATAGTATCGAACTATTTTTATATTCTGTTTGCCTGCCAATTCAAACAGATTTTTTTATATTCTGGTATAAAATAACCAAAAAAATTTCTTTTTGCAAATAAAAAATTCATGGTGAAAAATTGCTGATTTTGTATATTTTTCAATGCAGTACCAAAAGTAGCTTAAATTCTTGGTTAAAAATATGTTACAAAAATTACGATTTTGCGACCCAATAGACCTGTGTGACAAGCCAATTACGATTTATATGGCATTAGGTGAAGGGGATAGGTTAGAAGGCAAAACTGCCCCCGTTCGCCCTTCAGGGAGCGGGGGGAAGGCTCTTGCCGCATAATGCGGCGAGAGTCAGGGGGGTAGGCCTTAAAAATTTTGTAATCGTGTTAAGACATACCCCCCAAGTCGTTCTAAGATTTTCGCTGCGCTTTGCTTGCTCAAATCAAAGAACGACTATCCCCCGCTTTCGCAAGCGCGAAAGGGGGGACAGTTCATTATTTACTGCCCCCCCTCCCTTTAGGGAGCGGGGGGAAGGCTCTTGCCGCAGAATGCGGCGAGAGACAGGGGGGGTAGGTATTGAAGTTTTGTGATCGTGTTAAGCCCTACCCCCCAACTGGTTCTAAGCTTTCAGCTTCGCTGCGCTTGCTAAAAACCAAGAACCAGTATCCCCCGCTCCCTGAAGGGAGGGGGGACAAAAAAGTAAACTGCCCCCACTCCCTGAAGGGTGAACGGGGACATTCTTAATCAAACCTCTATTGCCTTAACCATCCCCCTACACAATCTCCGAAAAACTCTGCCTTCTCAGTTCAGCCGATACCATCAGCTGTTCGAGTTCTTGCCTAAACTCCCCGAGTCGGCGCAGGGCCAGATAGTGGGCTTCGCGTTTGGCCACCTCCTCGGGGTTACTGTCGCGCCAGGCGGCAATAGCCGCGGCCTCCATCGCGGCAAAGGCGGCCACGACAATCGGATCGGACAGAATTTCGCGGGCGCGATGGGCCGAGCGATCGCTTGAAGTCACGGTCATGGTCGCACCTCCGTGGTTTGCTGTCCGGCCTTGGCGGCGGCGATCTGCATCTCGGTCATCGCCTTCTCGGCCGCGATCTGGTTGCTGGCGGCTGCCTTGGCCTGCATGATCTGAATATCGTTTGCCGCCTTGGCCTGGGCCAGTTGCATCGCCACCTCAGCCGGTGAAGGCAGGGGCGGCGCCATCGGCTGTGGCGGCATGGCTGTCATCATCGTCTCGGGGTTGTTAAAATAGCTTTCGGTATTTTTGATCCCCATCAGCTCGCCCAACTTAACCAGCTGGTCATAGAGCCGCGACCAGTCGAGAATCGGGCCATTCACCCCACCCTGAGCCGCGATCACCTGACTGTTGATTTGCAGCAGCTGCATCATTTGCACCACCTGCTGTTCGCGTGATCCCGTGCCGATTCCGACCTCTACCGTCATGTCCCAATCGCCATCCCAGCTGCGGGGATCAATATCGACCCAGGAATCGCGCAGGCGGATGGTCTGCTGTTTCTGCTGATATTTACAGACCAGTTCGAGAATGCGGCGGAAGGCTTGGCGCACCCCGGTCTCGGCAAATACCCGCGCGATCAATTCAACCCGCTGCATTCCGGCATGGGCGAGCAGACTGGCCCCGGTCGCGGTGCGGTTAATCGCATCGGGATCGAGCCCCTGATTAAGGCGGGTTACTCCCGTTCGCTGTTCGAGATCGCGATCAATATAGTCGAGCATCGGAAAACTCGCCCCGGCAACAAAGGGGGTCTCGAGCATCCGAATCACATTGGGTTGCTTGACTCGCTTGATTCCGCCCGGGCGACTGGAGAGCAGGTCTTCGAGGTTGGCCTGACCCTCCACCACCTCCTTCTCGGGGTTATTGGTCAGGTACAGATTATCCAGCATCTGCCGCAGCAGGGTCGATTTAAGCAGCTGGAGATCCTGAGTCTGATCCGCCACCGAACGGCCCACCAAACTATGGGGCATCAAGACCGGGGTCAAGACCGCAAAGGGATGGTTGTCAATCGGTTGATTATCAAGGATGATCCAACCGCTGGAAGAATCGCCCTTCCCCTCGGCTATCGTAATCTGCCGAAGTTCGGCTATCCCATCGCCATCGCAATCGATCCGCAGATAGGCCTCCACCACCGTAATCGGGCGCATCGCCGGATCGTCGCTGCTGGCGGCGCTACCCGTCCCCAGACCGCCGTTCAGTTGGTTGCGCAGCTGATTCTCAAGACTCTCGAGCCCCGCCGTCGAATCGCTGGTCAATCGGGCAATGGTTGCCGAGTCAAAACCCATCGCCAACAGATCCCCGGCGGTGCGCCGCAGCCGATGGGCGATAAAATCCGCCCGGGCGAGATCAACCGTCGCCGCCGAAACCAAAAAGGCTTCGGGTGGCACGGTTTCGATCCGCACCCTTCCGCTCGATTTGGTAATCCGCACCGTCACCTGATGGAGCCGCGCCAGCGGCATTCCCGCCGGTGGATTGGGGTCAGGGCGCGAATCATGGGCCACCGCCACCACCCCATCTTGATTGAGCAGGTTGGTCAGTTCGGCATCGGTCAGGCCCTGATAGGTTTCGGTCTTGACCAATGGAGCCTCATCCCACCAGATTTTTAAAACCCCTAATCGATAGAGCAATGCATCCTTGAACCATTCATAAAATATGGCAAAGCCGCGATTCTCGGAGTTCCAAATCCAGTTTACGAAGTCGGTGGCTTGCTCGGCCAGGGCCTCGTCGGCCTTGGTGCGGGGATCAAACCGCACGGTATTATGGCCACCGGCGAAGATCCGCAACAGCGAGGGCATCATACCGTCAATCGCCTCGGCAACATCGCGGGAGACCACTTGACTCCGCCCCTCGACCTCGTTGCCAAAGGGCTCGCCGAGATAATAACGCATGGCCTTGATCCGGTCCCGCGCCTGCACCGAGCCAATGGCCTCATCACATTCACCAAGTTTTTGGCTGATGATCTTGACGATGGTTGAATCTTCAATCATGGTTTTTTGTCCTTTATGACGCTACTCAAAACACGGTTTTTGTTAACCACTGCCCCCTCCCTTTAGGAAACCCTGAAAAACTCACTTTTTTGTCACTCTGAGC
>JASGCE010000174.1 GCA_030054295.1 Minisyncoccota bacterium | reverse complement strand
TCCCCCACCATGACCGAGGGCAATATTGCCCGCTGGCTCAAGAAGGAGGGCGACAAAATCAAGTCCGGCGAGGTCATGCTGGAGATCGAAACCGACAAGGCCACCATGGAGGTGGAGGCGGTCGATGAAGGCACGCTCGGCAAGATTCTGGTCGCGGCTGGCACTCAGGGAGTCAAGGTCAATGCCCCGATCGGCTACATTCTGGCCGCCGGCGAATCCGCAGCCGACATTCCCGCTGCTGGTTCGGCTATGGTCGCCACAAAGGCCGTAGCAACGCCTCCCACAGCGGTAACGACAGCGGTTGCGACAGCGGTTGCAACCGCTACACCAGCGCCAAAATCGGGTCGGGTTTTTGCCACGCCCCTGGCCAAGGTTCTGGCCAAACAGGCGGGACTCGATTTGGCGGCGGTTGCTGGTTCTGGCCCCCATGGCCGCATCGTCAAGGCCGATGTCGAGAAGGCGGTAGCGGGTGGCGGCAAGTCGGTAGCGGCTCCGACTAGCAAATCCGCAGCCGTGACCAGCGATGGCCCGACTCCGTTTGAACTCATTCCCCATACCACCATGCGCAAGGTCATCGCCAAGCGACTGACCGAATCCAAATCGACGGTACCGCATTTTTATGTCTCAATGGATATGGAGCTCGATGCTTTGCTCAAACTGCGCGGTGATTTGAATCGGCGCGGGGAGAAGGCGGGCTATAAACTCTCGGTCAATGATTTTATCATGCGGGCTGTCGCCCTAGCTTTGGTGCAGCACCCCGGAGTCAATTCGGCCTGGAGCGATGCCGGCATGATGAAATTCGGTCGGGTCGATGTTTCTGTCGCAGTGTCTCTGCCCGCCGGATTGATCACCCCCATTGTCACCGATGCCGCCCATAAATCGCTGGTTGAGATCTCCGCCGAGGTCAAGTCGCTGGTCGCGCGGGCCAAGGATAACAAATTGAAACCACACGAGTTTCAGGGCGGAACCTTCTCGGTATCAAACCTCGGCATGTATGGCGTGACCAGCTTTATCCCGATCATCAATCCGCCACAAAGCTGCATTCTGGGCGTCGGGGCGGGGTTAGAAAAACCAGTCATTCGCGGCGGCAAGATCGAGCTCGGCACCGTCATGAACTGCACCATGGCCTGCGACCACCGCGCGGTGGACGGAGTGCTGGGGGCAGAATTCCTCCAGACTCTCAAGGGCCTGATTGAAGACCCGCTGTCGCTGCTGGTCTAGGTCGGAGCGCGGTCAATGAGCGGCGATCTGATAGCCATTTTGGTTTTTGTCATGCCCGGTCTGGTGGGGGCAGGTACCTATCGCCTGCTGACCGTCAGCCGCAAAATGGATCAGTTTGATTTTGTCGTTTTTTCGTTTGTCTTGACGGTATCGAGTCTGTTGCTGGCTTGGCTCATACAATGGCCTTTGGAATGGCAAGTAAAATGGTCATGGGGAATTGATTTTAAACTATTGCCGATTGACGCATTACAGTCGGCTTTGAATGATGGAAAAATTGAAATAATCCAAGTTAAAGTCTATAATGTTATGATTGATTACTTGTTTTCGGTTGGTTTTGTAATCGTTAACCTTATAGGATTTTTGATTGGATTATGGCTTAGTAAAGGAATCAACAGTGGAGCGATTTATTCCTATTTAAGAAATCGCAATTTGACCAAAAGAACCGGCAGAGTTGATATCTGGCAAGACCTGTTTGCGGAATCACGATGGATTATTGTTACAGATAACGAAGACAGAAAATATCTCGGCTATGCAGTCCATTACTCGGATGTGAGTGAAGCTGATAAAAGGGAGTTGATTCTAGGTCAGGTCACTGAATTGAAACTCAGCGATGATGGGTTAAGCTATAAGGAGATACCCCTTAAATCTGAACAGATTTATTTTAAAATTTCTGATATAAAGAGGATTGAGAGATATTAATCTCAGACGCAAAACTACAACCTTACTTGAGGAGATTAAAATGGCGACAAGATATGATGGTGAAAAAACTGCGCCCTATGGTGTCAATTTTCCGCCAAAAACCCCTCGTCCAACCCTCAAACAGATCAATGCAAGTTATTTCCCCCCTTCATTGAAGGGACAAAAAACAACTGTCAAAAAAAATCAAAAACCGAAAGCAAGCTAAGGAGGGAGGTTCACCCATGTTAAACGAGAATTCGGTTTTGAATGATAATCAGCCCGTTCAATTTTATTATTGCAGCGCGGGTAAAGAATCAGTCAATCTTCCGCCAGTTACTATAGTCGCGGCGATTCGCGCGGCGCAGCTGGGTTTAAGCACTGCGGTGGTCGAGCGCGAATAGCAAATGGTCAGTCTTGATCTTTTAATCATTTTGGTTTTTCTATTGCCCGGACTGATTGGTGCTGGTGTCTATAGACTATTGGCGGTTACAAGCGAATTTCAGCAATTTGACTTTATTGTATTTGCTCTATTTGTAACATTTTTATCAGTTTTAGCTGCAATTACTATTACTGTAGTTTTTGATGGTAAATGGCAATTGTTACCTTTGGAGGATATAAAGACTCTTATTGCAAATAAGAATGCTGAAGGTTTCAAAGATAAACTCTATTCAATTATAACGACTTTTATCTTTTCCTATAGTTTTTTGAAGATTACAATTATCAGTCTGCTGATCGGTATTTGCATTAAGGTTATCAAGGATAGTGGATTTCTATTTGGATTTTTGCGGTTGATTAAGCTTACTGTAAAAACGGGTAACATAGATGTTTGGCAAGATTTTTTTCGTAAATCTCATAAAAAAGGGGCTCACCTTGTCGTCACCTTAAAAAATAACGAGCAGTATATTGGTGAGTTAGTTCATCACTCGGATAATCCGGCAAACCGAGAATTGGTTATTTGCAAATCAGCGCGAATCCAGCATAATGACGATGGCTCGATTGAAGAGGTAAAAATCAGCGATGATCAGCTTTATTTAAAAGGCGAATTGATTGAGGAAATTCTATATTTTGATGATAGCTTTATTCCCCATGATAAGACAAGGAGTAAATGATGACACACTCTAATTCAAATAAAGATAAAGAGATAGATAAACAGGAATCTCCATCGGCTAAATATGTCAAACGAGTCAATGATCAGGTACTGGCGAACCGCGAGAAATATATCAGTCGCAATAACCAGCAGATCGATGATTTGATCAAGGAGCGCGTTGAATTGCTGGTACAAAAACGACTCGATGAAATTGTCGAACAAAAGGTTATTGCGGCAATTAAAAAACACACCAATCACTAGGTTTAATCACACCCTAAAAATAAGGATGAGAAATGAACGACAAGGTCAAACCACCTCGGACAAATCAAGCGCAAGAAACTAAGGTACCCAAGGCATCTGCGCCCCGACCTGTTGTTTCAAGACCCGCGCCGCCCCCCACCCCCACCTCCACCCCCACCCCCGAAAACTGAGTCTAACCGTTAAATAAGAGAGTCAATCATGCCTGCACAGAATTTTGATGTCGTAATTATTGGTGGTGGCCCTGGTGGTTATGTCGCGGCGATTCGCGCGGCGCAGCTGGGTTTAAGCACTGCGGTGGTCGAGCGGGAGAATCTCGGCGGGATATGTCTCAACTGGGGCTGTATTCCGACCAAGGCTCTGCTCAAGTCGGCGGAGATCAACAGCCTGCTGCACCATCTTGGCGACTTTGGTTTTACGGCAACCAATAGCAGTTTTGATCTCGATAAGATTGTTAAAAGATCGCGTGCGGTCAGCAACCGCCTTACCACCGGGATTAAATTCCTGATGAAGAAAAACAAGGTCACGGTTTTTGACGGCGAGGCGAAACTGGCCGGTCGCGCTGGCTCGCAACCCAAACTGACGGTCAGCAAGGACGGAGTCGTTACGGCTGAACTGGTCGCTAAAAACATCATCATTGCCACCGGTGCGCGGGCGCGGACACTGCCGGGAATGGTTCCCGATGGCGATAAAATTTGGTCGTACCGAGAAGCGATGGTGCCGAAATCCATGCCTAAATCTCTGTTGGTGGTTGGCTCGGGCGCCATTGGCATCGAGTTCGCCAGTTTCTATCGCCAGCTGGGGGCGGAGGTCACGGTGGTCGAGGTGGTCGAGCGGATTCTCCCCGCCGAGGATGCCGAGATCGCCGCCATCGCCCATAAGGATTTTGTCAAACAGGGCATGAAGATCATCACTTCCGCTTCGGTCAAATCGCTTACCAAAAATGCCGATGGCGTGGCGGTGGTGGTGGAGCAGGGCGGCAAGGCCGAAACCCATCAGGTCGAGCGGGTGATTCTCGCCATGGGAATTGTCGGCAATGTCGAGAATCTCGGCCTTGAAGGCACCAAGATTCTCGTCGAGAAAACCCATATTGTCGTCGATTCGATGCTTCGTACGGGAGAGCCCAATATCTATGCCATTGGCGATGTCGCCGGACCGCCCTGGCTGGCGCACAAGGCCAGTCACGAGGGGGTGATGGCGGCGGAGCTCTGTGCCGGTCACACGGGTTTACATGCCATGGATCCTTTGAAGATTCCTGGCTGCACCTATGCGACGCCGCAGGTGGCTTCGGTGGGATTGACCGAGGCCAGGGCCAAGGCCGCAGGGCGGGAGATCAAGGTCGGTCGTTTCTCCCTCATGGGTAATGGCAAGGCGGTGGTGCTTGGGGAAACCGATGGTCTGATCAAGACGATCTTTGATGCCAAGACCGGTGAACTTTTGGGGGCGCATATGGTGGGGCCGGAGGTCACCGAAATGATTCAGGGCTTTGTCATTGCCCTCAATCTTGAAGCGACCGAGGCCGACCTGATGCATACGGTCTTCCCCCATCCGACGGTATCGGAATCGATGCATGAATCGGTGCTGGATGCCTATGGTCGGGTCATTCATATGTAGTTTTTGGGCAGGCAGAGCGATGGAAAAAGCCGTAGCGATGGAGTTCTTGCAGTCTCATTTTGCCGAGATGGCCAAGAACTATGATGTCAAGAGCCTGGCCATTTTTGGCTCGACCGCCCGCGACGAGGCCGAACCCGACAGCGACCTCGATCTCCTGGTCGAGTTCAATGGCCCGCCCTATTTCGACCATTTTTTAGACCTGTCCTTTTTTTTGGAAGACCAGCTTAAGATTAAGGTTGATTTGGTGCAACCCCACGCGATCCGTAAAGAATTAAAGGCTGATATTTTGCGGGAGGCAATCTATGTTACGCCATAAGAATCGTAA
>JASGCE010000173.1 GCA_030054295.1 Minisyncoccota bacterium | reverse complement strand
CGACGACGCTCAGAGTGACAAAAAAGTGAGTTTTTCAGGGTTTCCTTAAGTGAACCGAGTATAACGATAAGACAGATAATTGTACTAGGCAAGGTTTAAAAAACTTTGCTATAGCTTCTATTATGTCTCTGGTCATCATTGATAGTGGTTCGGGTAATCTCCGTTCGGTACAAAAATCATTGGAATCAACGCGCTCGGCTGGGCAGCGCGGGGAGTCGATCACGGTCAGTTCTGACCCAAGAATTATAGCCGCCGCCAGTCGTCTGGTTTTGCCGGGACAGGGGGCCTTCCGTTCGGTGGCACTGGGGCTTGAATCGCACGAAGGTTTGATGGCCGCCATGACCGAGGCGGTCATCGGGCGCGGCGTGCCATTGCTGGGGATCTGCGTCGGGATGCAGATCATGGTGACGAGCGGCAGGGAGAATGGCAACCATCGGGGACTCGGTTGGCTGTCAGGCGAGTGCCTCGCCATTGCCCCGGCGGTGGGAATTAAGATCCCCCATATGGGCTGGAATAATCTGTCCCTGACCGCTCAGGGTCGCGGCCATCCCTTGCTGCGCGGTATTGCCGATGGCGACCATGCCTATTTTGTCCATTCCTATGTCGTTGATCTGGCCGAGCCTTCCCACCTGCTCGCCACCTGCGAAGTGGGGCCGGGCGAGGACACCCGTCTGACCGCCATGATCGGGCGGGATAATATTTGCGGCACTCAGTTTCATGTCGAGAAGTCACAGGCCACTGGCCTTAAGATTCTCGAAAACTTTTGGCAATGGACACCCTAGATGATCTTTTACCCGGCGATTGACCTGAAGAACGGCACCTGTGTGCGGCTGCTGCGCGGCGAGATGGAGCAGGCTACGGTCTTTAACCACGATCCGGCGGCACAGGCGCGGCTGTTCCAAGAGGCCGGGGCTGAGTGGCTCCATGTGGTTGACCTCGACGGGGCCTTTGCCGGCGACAGCCGTAACCGCGAATCGGTGCAGGGAATCCTGGCCGCGACCGCCATGCCGCTGCAACTCGGTGGCGGCATCCGCAGTCTGGCGGCCATCGAGGGCTGGCTAGCCGCCGGGGTGAGCCGCGTCATTCTTGGCACCCTGGCGGTAAAACAGCCGGACATTGTCCGCGAAGCCTGTCGCAGATTCCCCGGCCAGATCGCCATTGGCATCGATGCCAAGCAGGGGATGGTGGCGGTGGAGGGCTGGGCCGAGACATCGGAACTGACCGCCCTCGAACTCGCGCGGCGGCTCGAGGATGCTGGGGCAGCGGCCCTCATCTTCACCGACATTGACCGCGATGGGTTGCTGGGCGGGCCAAATGTCAAGACGACGGCTGAATTGGCGGCTGCGGTGGCCATTCCGGTGATTGCCTCGGGCGGGGTATCGAAGCTTGATGACCTGCGGCAACTGCGGCGCGAGATTCCGCGGCTGAATGGAGTCATCTCGGGCCGCGCCCTCTATGATGGGCGGCTGGATTTAGCGGCGGCCTTGGCGGTACTCAAGGGGGGCGATTAATGCTCAAGATTCGCATCATTCCCTGCCTCGATGTCAAGGACGGGCGAGTCGTCAAGGGGGTCAATTTTCTGAACCTTGCCGATGCCGGAGACCCGGCGGCACTGGCGCGGCACTATGATTTGGCCGGGGCGGACGAGCTATGTTTCCTTGATATTTCGGCGACGGTGGAGGGTCGCACGACTCTGCTCGATGTCGTCGCTCGTACGGCGGAACAGTGTTTTATGCCCCTGACGGTGGGGGGCGGGGTGAATAGCATCGATGGTGTGCGCAAGCTGCTGCTGGCTGGTGCTGATAAGGTCGGAATCAATTCCGCAGCGATAAACCGCCCGCAGCTGGTATCAGAAGTCGCCCACCAGTTTGGCAGCCAGTGTCTGGTGCTGGCCATCGATGCCAAGCGCGATGAGGGGCGGAATTCATGGCAGGTTTACAGTCACGGCGGGCGGCAAGCCACTGGCATTGATGCGGTTGAATGGGCGCAGCAGATGGCGGAACTGGGCGCCGGGGAGATATTGCTGACATCTATGGATCGTGATGGGACTCGCGATGGTTTTGACCTTGAACTGACGCGGAGGATCGTCGATGCCGTTGCGATTCCGGTCATTGCCTCGGGCGGAGTTGGGAACCTGTCGCACCTGGTGGCAGGGGTGCGCGAAGGGGGAGCCGCGGCGGTATTGGCTGCCTCGATCTTCCACTTTGGCCAGCACACCATCGCCGAGGCCAAAGAATTTATGGCCAATGCCGGAATTGCGGTGAGGGTTTAACCCCTCCAGACCCCCTCATGGCCTCGTGGTTTGCCCGAATCTATCCCCCAAAAAAATTATATACTCTGTTTCCTTAAGAATTCTATAAGTTTCAACTCAAAAATCGTCACTGCGAGCCTCGGCGGCGCGAGCGTAGCTCGCATAACCGCCGACGGCGTGGCAGCAAGCCCGCGAAGCGGTCAGAATTATTAAAGAAAATAACTACTTGATTTTAAAAAATTATTTTGACCGCTACGCGGGTTCATTGCACCGTCGGCGTATGCCGACATTCGTCGGCGGGGGCCAAATCGCATATGCGCGTTGCACGCGCGGCGATTTGCCTCGCAATGACGAATATTGAGAGTTATTGTAACCTAAACAAAATTTTGAATTCTTAAGTGAAAGCAGTCTACTCTCTTAAATTGTCTTTGCTTGACAATCGCTTTCCTATATAATAGTTTCATAAAAAATTAATCTCAATTTATGGAAGGCTTTTCGTCATGCTTGCAATTATTTCGTCTCGTTCTTTGTTTTTGCGCAACAAACCGGTAGCGCGGCTGGTTGGTTCGGCGGCGGTAGCGGCCATTCTATCCCTCACGCCAAATCAGGCGAGCGCGGCCCCGCAGGGAGGCACCATCGCATCGGGTGCGGCCATCATTTCGACGGGAGCCTCCAGCACCATCGTCACGCAATCATCGGATCGCGCGGTGATTGATTGGCAATCATTCAACCTCGCAGCCAATGAATCGGTCGAGTTCAAGGTTCCGACCAACACATCAGCGACTCTCAACCGCATCAATGATTCGCGGCCCTCGACCATCAGCGGAAGCATCACCAGCAACGGCGCGGTATATTTTACCAATCCGAACGGACTGATATTCGACGCCAACAGCAGCGTAACCGCCAATGGATTTTTCGCTGCGACAAAGCATCTTAACCCGTCGCAATTTATGGCTGGCGGAGCCGCGCCCACGACCCTCTCCGGTCTCGGCAACCGTTCGGTCGTTTTGGATGGCATCATTACCGCGCCAAGCGTAACGGCATTCGGTGGCACGGTCACGGTTAATGGCACCATCGAAGCCGTCCGTGGCAATGTGTTGCTCTCCTCAACCAACCTCACGACCATTGGCGAGGGCGCGGTGATCCGCGTCGATGCCGAGTCGAACGGCAATGGCGGGCGAGCCATCATCTGGTCGGATAATCATACCGACTTCCACGGGTTTATCAGCGCGCAGGGCGGAACCACCAGCGGTGACGGCGGCTTTGTCGAGGTATCGGGCAAAAACACCCTCAATTACACTGGCATGGTCAATACCTTGGCGAGCCATGGCAAGACGGGCACATTGCTGCTCGACCCGACGGATATAACCATCAGCAGCGGCACTAATTCAGCGACCAACAGTGCTGGCACCATCACCGGCACCGGCACCGCTTCCATCGTCAATATTACGACATTACAAACCGCCCTTGCTACCAACAATGTCATTATCAATGCCAATGCTGGTACTGGCACGGGCAGTGGCAAAATCACGGTTGCCGAGGCTGTAACCTGGTCGAGTAACTCCAACCTGACCCTGACGGGCACGGCCATCGAGATCAATGCCAGTATTACCAACTCGGGAACTGGCACCCTGGCCTTGAATGCCAGCATCAATTCGATTTTGCAAGACCCATCCACGGTGATCACGGCTGGCACTGTCAGCGGTTCGTCGGCGGGTGGCATTTACCTTATTGGTACCAACCTCATTAGCAACCTTGGCACGATGAGCAACAGCGGTCATGGCGGGATTGCAGTCAAGAACGCTAAGGCTCTGGCCATCGCCAGCGGCATTACCCTGAATGGCGGCAAGGGCGGAGTCTCGATTCTGAATTCCGGCTTTGATGTGACATTAAACGGAGCCTTGACGGTGAGAGGGTCTTTCCTGCGGTTGGATATGGGGGCCAATAACCTGAAGAGTTCGACGGGAACCCAAACCATCACCGCCAATGGCATGGATCTCTATTACACCAGCGCGACCACCGGCAATGCTGGAACCCTGACCCTTGGTACGGGTAATTTTGTTTTTGTCACCGACAATCGTTCGACAACCACGGCCACAACCATCGATAACAGCACGACACTCCCGACCGCCTTTACAATTGCCGGCAGTGGACTGACGGTCACCGCAGCATCAACCAATGGCCAGGGCCTGGTCTATGGCGGCGCGGTCGATATTCGTGGCATCAGTTCTGGCGTTGCCAAAGACCTGCGCTATATTGAGGGTACCAAGATTACGGTCACCAATGCCGCCAGTGCCTTCACCGGTTCCCTGACCCTGGTCGCCAGCGGCAGCAGTGATACCCACGCGTTAGAAAATTACGGCATTAAGATTACCCAAAACCTTACCGCCGGTACTGCAGGGGATGGTGTCAGTAACCTTAATATTATTCAATCTGGTGCCCTCAAAACTGTTACAACTGATGATTATATAAGATCATACGGAATGGAATTCTATTCTGGCGGCAGAGACGGTTCTGGCAATCTTATCCCAGTAAACATAACTGCGGGGGGTGCAATGTCACTCAGCGTGACAGGTAAGATCGAGACCACGAGTAGTAACGGTTTCAACATTGCTGGTGGTATTCATACCTTTGCCGGGAAATTTACGGCGGGGCGAGACCTGTCTATGGTGCAGTCCGGTGTGGTCGGTACTGCTATTGATTTATCCTATGCCAAGGTCAATGCTGGCGGGGATGTGTCACTGATCTCGCACTATTCCAATGCAGTATTAGGTGCCTATTTTGGCTCTAATACAAATGAAGATGTCGTGGTTGCCGCGGCCAACACTGGATTGGTTTTGGTTAAAACAAATAATTCGAATTTCAAAATCAATATTGATAATTCTAGTGGTCAATCATATTTAAAGGTAACCAGTGGCAAGCTGCGGATCGATCTGGGTACGAAGGGG
>JASGCE010000172.1 GCA_030054295.1 Minisyncoccota bacterium | reverse complement strand
GGGGCTGACGCCCCCGTCTCACTTCGTTCGACTCCCCCGCTGGATCGCCTTGCTATCGCAACGCGATGAGGGGTTTTGGAAGGTTTAAACTTTTCGAAACCCCTCATAGCGTTGCGCACCCTAACGAATCAACCTGGCAGGTAATAACAAAAAAAACTTTCCCCCCCTGCGTCAACTTGTCCTTATCCCATTGTTTTCATTAATAAATTGTATCTTTTTGTTAATTCCACTTTTTAATTGAACTTAAAGACCTTCTATGGTTTAATGTAGTTGTCAGCAAAAGGCTGATAACTTTACAAACCAAAGAGGTTTAACTATGGCTGTTACTCTCAATACCAATTCGTCTGCCTATATTGCATTGGCAAATCTGCGCACGGTGCAATCACAACTTCAGGCAACCCAAAAGCAGGTCAGCACCGGTTTCAACACCGCTGATGCCCTTGATAATGGTGCGGTTTTCGGCGTGGCGCAGGGTGTCCGCGCAAATCTTGCCGGTAATACGGCGGTCAGTCAGGAACTTGGCAATCTGTCGGGTCTTGTCTCGGTGTCTTCGGCGGCTTCTACTCAGATCTCCAACAATCTGTCCGATATTCGCGCCGTCTTGAGCCATCTGAGTAATACTAATATTTCCGCTAACGAAGAAACCCAGTATAAGGCTCAGCTGACTTCACTGGTCGCCTCGATTAAAAACTTCATCGATGGCGCAAACTATGGCAGCACCAACCTGCTCAGCACTGATAAAAACTTAACCATTCTCGCCGATCATCAGGCTGGCAATAATATTGCCATTAGTGGTACCAAGTTCGGTCTGCAAACTGTTTACGCTGATTTGACTGCTGGGCAAGGCGCAGTTGCAAAGGGCGATGTTGCACAGAGTTGGGTTCAGACCAGCTTTGCTTCGGTTTCGGGTACGGTTTCTGGCGTTCTTAACCATATCGGTGCCTTGAACCGCAGTTTGGAAACCCAGCTGAACTTCAATGCCAATGTCCGTTCGGCCTTGAACAATGCTCTGGGTGCCTTGGTCGATGCGGATCTGGCGGCGGAGTCGGCTAACTTGACGGCATTGCAGGTCAAGCAGTCGCTTTCGACCCAGTCCCTGTCGATTGCTAATCAGGGCCCGAGCGCACTGCTCAAGCTGTTCCAATAACTTCGGTTGGCGGATGATGGAACCCCCGAGTCGCAAGACTCGGGGGTTTTTTGTGGGTTCCTCCTCTCGGTTGTCATTACCCGCAAGGTTGCTTCGCCTGCGAAGCAAACGCAGACGGGTAATCTCCCTTTGCTGTCAGAGAGTAAAAAAGGAAGCGAGATTCCCCGTCTGCGGTTGCCCCTGACGGGGCAACCTGGCGGGGAATGACAATGATAAAGGGAAGAAAAAAGGGAAGGAAAAACCAATGTATAAACGCAATCCTACTGTTTATATCATGACCAATCAAAGCAAAGCCTCGGTTTATGTGGGCGTAACCGGAGACCTACTCAATCGCGTTAAACAGCATAAAGACGATATTCACGAAGGCTTTACCAAAAGATATAAATGCCATAGGTTGGTTTGGTACGAACAGTTTCAATATATTCAAGAAGCAATTGCCCGCGAAAAACAAATTAAAAAAAGAATGAATCGCATAGAAAAAGAGCAAATGATCGAGTCAGACAATCCAAATTGGCTCGATTTGGCTGATGATTGGTATTGAAGTTTTTTTGCATTTTTTTGTTATTCCCCGCGCCTTCCCCCCCCCATTGTCATTACCCGCAAGGTTGCTTCGCCTGCGAAGCAAACGCAGACGGGTAATCTCGCTTTGCTGTCAGAGAGTAAAAAAGGAAGGGAGATTCCCCGTCTGCGGTTGCCCCTTACGGGGCAACCTGGCGGGGAATGACAATAGAGAGGGGGTTGCCCCTGACGGGGCAACCTGGCGGGTAATGACAAGCTGGGGGGGTGAGAGCAGCACCCCATAGAAGGAATTTCTTGACTTTAAGCCCATCCTGCATGACTGTAGCGGCAATTCCGCAGGCCATCGCCAGCGGAGGTTCCGACTGTACGGGAATGGTAACCGCCCAATGAATAGCCCCAAAACAAAAATCAGTTCATCCCCTGCCGATTTTGGCTTGGGTAATGTCACCCAAAGGGTTGAAATTCATAATTTACCCCTGCAAAGCGGTAAGAGTCTTGACCGCATCACCCTTGCCTACAGTACCGTGGGGCAGCTTAACCGCGAAAAATCCAATGGGATTCTGATCTGTCATGCCTTGACCGGAGATCAATTTGTTGCCTCGCCCCATCCCATAACCCAAAAACCGGGTTGGTGGGATCAGATCATCGGCCCCGGTAAATTAATCGATACCAACCGTTTTTTTGTTATTTGCAGCAATGTTCTGGGCGGCTGTATGGGCTCGACCGGGCCGGCCTCGGTGAAGCCCGATGGCGGCGAGGTCTATGGCCTGTCCTTCCCCATGATAACCATCGGCGATATGGTCAAGGCGCAGGTGGGTCTGATTGATCATCTTGGCATAGACCAGCTTTTTGCCGTGATTGGTGGCTCGATGGGGGGGATGCAGGTTTTGGAATGGGCGGCGCACTATTCCGAACGGGTTTTTGCTGCGGTACCCATTGCCACGGCGGCGCGGCACTCGGCGCAGAATATTGCCTTCCACGAGGTGGGTCGCCAGGCCATTATGGCCGACCCCGATTGGCGGGAGGGCAATTACCAAAAATTCGGTAAGGTCCCTCATCGTGGCCTGGCGGTGGCGCGGATGGCCGCCCATATTACCTATCTGTCGGAGCCAACCCTCCATCAAAAATTTGGGCGGAGATTGCAGGAACGAGACCGCCCCAGCTTTGGCTTTGAAGCTGACTTCCAGGTTGAATCCTACCTCCGTCATCAGGGTTCGAGTTTTGTCGAGAGGTTCGACGCCAATAGCTACCTCTTTGTCACCCGGGCGATGGATTATTTTGATCTCTATGCCGAGCGGGGGGGAATCCTGAGCGAAAATTTCCGTGACATCAAGACTAGATTCTGTGTGACCAGCTTTACCAGCGACTGGCTCTTCCCGACCAGCGAGAGTCGGGCCATCGTCCAGGCCCTTAATGCCGTGGCCGCCAATGTCAGTTTTGTCGAGATCGAGAGCCCCTATGGTCACGATTCCTTCCTGCTCGACCTGCCAGAATTTCATCAAACCCTGTCGGGATTTATCGAGGCCTCGGCAAGAATCAGGGGAATTGCATGACCGATCTATTACGACAGGACCTGGCCTTGATCGCTGACTTGATTCCGCCCGGGGTGAGGCTGCTCGATATTGGCTGTGGCGATGGGGCCCTGCTGGAATATCTCGGCAGACATAAGAATGTCGATGGCCGCGGGATTGAACTCAGCCAAAAGGGAGTCAATGCCTGTGTCGCCCGCGGGCTGGCGGTGGTGCAGGGGGATGCCGACCGTGATCTGCAATCCTATCCAACCCATGGTTTTGATGTCGTGGTTCTCAGCCAAACGCTTCAGGCGACGCGGCACCCGGATCGGGTGGTGGCGGAACTGGTGCGGATTGGCAAGGTGGCGATTGTCTCCCTGCCGAATTTTGGCCGGCTGTCGATTCGGATGCAGATATTGTTTGGCGGGAAGATGCCGCGCACCAATAGCCTCAGCTATGAATGGTATGATACGCCGAATATTCACCTCTGTACCCTCGCGGATTTTTATAATCTGCTACAGGCGCAGAATATCAAGGTCGAATCCTTTATTCCGGTCTCGACGGCGGGGCGGCCGGGGCTTTGGCGCCAAAAAATGGGTCTCGCCAATCTGTTAGCCGACCAGGGTATTTTTAGACTGAGTCGCCAACCCACAGGCACGATTGAGGTTTAAAATGAACCGACGAATTGTAACCCATCTTGCTCGCGTTTTTTTGGTTGCGCTTTTTGCGACGAGCCTGCAAACCTCATGGGCGGCACAGGGGGTCGAGCCGCAATATCTGCGGATTGGCGCGGGTGCGGTGAACGGCGGCGGTTTTGCCATTGCCGGAGCCATTGCCGGAGTCCTCAGCAGCCCCCCCGGCGGGCCAAGCTGCACCAACGGCGGCAGCTGTGGCATTCCCGGGATGATTGCCATTGTCCGCGCGATTCCCAATCTGAGTGATCGCTTGGCGGCACTGGGCCGCCGCGAGATCGACCTGGTGCTGCTCTCGGGGAGTGAGGCGCGAATGGCCAGGGAACAGGCTGGCTTCCGCACCATTGCCGGACTCTCGAGCCAAATGATCCAGATCATGGTGCCGACAAAATCGCGGATTAAATCGCAACAGCAACTCGCTGGTCGGCGGCTGGCTCTGGTCGATGCCGATGGTTTTGAAGGCGATGATGGAGCCAATAGCTATGTCAAAAAATGGACGGAATCCTTGGGTTTGAGTGGTTCCTATTTTATCACTCGGGCTGCAAACAATGGCGAGACCGGTTTGGCGGTCGCGCTCTCGGCACTCGAGAAGAATCAGTTTGATGCTCTGGTGGTTTTTGGCGCGGCGCCGAATCCCGAGATCGCCGCCTATGCCCTCAGCCACGAGGTGCGGTTTATTCCAATTCGCACGCCTCCGGTCAATTCGGGTCTTAGCAAGCTGGTAATGACAGCGGGGGTCTATAATGGCCAGGCCCAAACCTCATCCATCGGTATGGTCAGTCAATTGGTTGTGCGAGCGGACATGCCGCGCGAACTGGTCTATCAGATCTGTCAAAGCATTTGGGATTCTCATAGTCTAAAATCCTATGCCACGGTCACAGCCTCAAGGGCGATTGCGGCCAAAAATGCTCAGGTGGGGCTTCAGTGGCGGCTTCATTCGGGAGCGGTAAAATATTACCGAGAAGCCATTAACCCTAAGAGTCTTAAAAAGTAAGATATACACAGTTCATTTGAGAATTCTAGCGTACTTCCCGAAGTTATTGGCTCATCCAAAATCGTCATTGCCCTCAAGCTGCGATAGCAGCGCAGAGTGGCAATCCAGATCGGCGTAAGCCCAAGCACAATAAAATCCTTATATACTCTGTTTCCTTAAGAATTCTATAAGTTTCAACTCAAAAATCGTCACTGCGAGCCTCGGCGGCGCGAGCGAAGCTCGCATAACCGCCGACGGCGTGGCAGCAAGCCCGCGAAGCGGTCAGAATTATTAAAGAAAATAACTACTTGATTTTAAAAGATTATTTTGACCGCTACGCGGGTTCATTGCCACGGCCAAATC
>JASGCE010000021.1 GCA_030054295.1 Minisyncoccota bacterium | reverse complement strand
TGTTGAATTAGAACCACGAAATTCATTTTGAGACAGTCTGGGGCATCCGCCCCCCACTAATATCGAAAAGTTTTTGGATTTTCAAAGAATCAGACCATATACAACAAAAATGCTCTAACTTCCCAGTTGTTTATTTAATTATATTTATACCCAATTGATTTTGCACCATTGACAAGCATATTTCTGTTTTAATCATTGTCGTAACCCTTTATAATCAGATTTGTTTAACCCATTGTACTGAAGATTATCGAGACTATGACCCGCAAAAATTTCAAGACCAGCAAGATTAGAACCAATCTGAATTCATCGGCTGCCGCAGCCAAACCCGTGAATAACAATTCTGAGTCCCTCGACGATTCCCAAGCCCTGCGCAAGTTAATCATGCTCGGCATTGCCCTGTCTGCCGAGCGCAACCATGATCGTTTGATGGAGCAGATTCTTCTCAATGCCATGGAATTTACCCATGCCGATGGCGGCACCCTGTACGAGATTTTTGACCCCGATGCCCTATCCTTTTGCATTCTTCGCAACCGTTCCTTGGGTTCGGCCATGGGTGGAACCAGCGGAATTCCGATTCGTTTTCCGCCGCTCAGGATGGTTCATGACGATGGCACGCCCAACTATAATAATGTGGCGACCTTTGTCGCCATTACCAACAGCACGATCAATATCCCCGATGCTTACGAGGCAAAGGATTTTGATTTTTCTGGCACTAAGAATTTTGATAACAATACCGGCTATCGTTCCAAATCGATGTTGGCGGTACCCCTGACCGATCACGAGAATCGCGTGATTGGCGTCATTCAACTCTTGAATGCCATCGATCCCGTTACGATGGAAGTGGTTGAATTCCCTACCGAAATCGAACCCTTGATCGAGGCCCTGGCCGGTCTTGCCTCCATCGCTGTTTCCAATCAAAAGCTGATTGAAGAACAAAGGAATCTGTTGAATGCCGTGATCAATATGATGGCTCAGGCGATTGACAAGAAATCGACCTATACTGGCGGGCATTGTGTGCGGGTTCCGATCATTATGGATATGATTGCCCATGCTGCCTGCAAATCCGACCGCGGCATCTTTAAAGATTTCGAACTGACCGAAGACCAGTGGTTCGAGATTCAGGTCGCGGCGGGACTCCATGATATTGGCAAGGTCGCAACCCCCGACCATATTATGGATAAGGCGACCAAGCTCGAGCAGATCTCCGACCGTATCGAGGAGATTAAACTTCGCTTCGAAATCTTAAAGGGGGAGGCCGAGGTGGAGATGTGGAAGGCCATTGCCAAGGGCGAGAATGAACAGTTTGCCCGTTCCAATTTTGACTCCCACTGTGCGCAACTTGATGTCGAATTTGATCTGATTTCCCACAGCAATATTGGATCGGAGACTCTGCCCCAATCCAGCATCGAGCAGATGAAAAAAATCGCCGCGCGGAAGGTGACGATCAAGGGCGCGGCCACTCCCCTGCTCAACGCGGCGGAGCTGCAAAACCTGTCGATTCAACGCGGTACCTTGAATGATAATGACCGCAAAATCATCAATAACCATATTGTGATTACGATTGACATGCTCAAGACCCTGCCCCTGCCCAAATATCTCGCCAATGTGGTGGAGATTGCCGGCGGCCATCACGAGCGGATGGATGGCAAGGGCTATCCCAATGGTCTTAAGGGCGACGACATGTCGGTCTTGGCGCGGATGCTGGGGATCGCCGATGTCTTTGAGGCCCTGACCGCTACCGACCGACCTTACAAAAAGGCTAAACCCCTGTCGGAATGTCTGAATATCATGACGCGAATGGCGATTGAGGGCCATATTGACCCCGAGATCTATCGGCTCTTTATTGAATCCAAGGTCTATCGTGACTATTCGCTGCACTATCTCAAGCCAGAGAATATCGACGAGGTCAATCCCGCTGCCTTGCTAAAACAGTTGGATGAGGCTAATCTGTTAACCTATCCAATTGACCCGCAGAACCCCTCGCAAATTTCAGCCCAAAAAACCCGGTGAACCATGGCCAAGGTCGAGATCTATACGACAAAAATCTGCCCCTATTGCGTGCGCGCCAAGTCGCTGCTGACCCGCAAGGGCGCGAGCTTTACCGAGATCGATGTCTCGGCCGATGATAACCTCCGCGATGCCATGATTCTTCGCGCGGGCGGGCGCAGTTCGGTGCCGCAGATCTTCATCAATGACCAGCATATTGGCGGGTCTGACGATCTCTATGCCCTTGATAAACAACAGAAATTAGACCCATTACTGGCACAGGCAGGCTGAGATGAATACGGCGCACAGCTGGCGGGTTGGACTGGTCCAGTGCAACAGTTCGCGGGTGATTGAAGATAATTTTGCCCCGCTTGAGCGGGCGATCAGACAGGCCGCGACTGATGGCGCCGATTTTATCGCCACCCCCGAAAACTGCGTCATGATGGAACCCAACCGTGACCGCGCTCTGGCCACCGCGCGAACCGCCGCTGACCATCCCGCCCTGCCCTTCTTTGCCGGATTGGCGCGGGAGACCGGGGCGATGATTCTGGCGGGCTCGATTGGCATCAAACTGGAGGCCGAGACTGGGAATGATTCACCGCCTAAACTCGCTAACCGTTCCTATGTTTTTGCCGGCGGCAGCGGCGAGATCATTGCCGAATATAATAAAATTCATCTCTTTGATGTGACCCTCGGCAGTGGCGAGGTCTACCGCGAATCCGCCCTGTACGAACCGGGAACCGAGGCCGTGCTGGTCAAGAGCTCTCGTGCGAATATTGGGCTGACCATCTGTTATGACCTGCGATTTGCCGCCCTCTATCGATTGCTGGCCAAGATGGGGGCGGAGGTTCTGTGCGTGCCTGCCGCCTTTACCGCCATCACCGGCCGCGCCCATTGGCACAGTCTGCTGCGGGCGCGGGCGATTGAGACGGGTTGTTTCGTCTTGGCCCCGGCGCAGGTTGGGGTTCATGCCGAGGGGCGAGAGACCTACGGCCATAGTCTGGTCGTCTCGCCCTGGGGGGAGGTCTTGGCCGATGGCGGAGAAGCCCCCGGGGTGACGGTGATCGACCTTGATCTATCGAAGGTGGCAGAGGCGCGCAGCAAAATCCCCGCCCTGCTCCACGACCGGGAATTTGCTTTAAAGATTACAAACCATTGATTTTAAACCCTATGTCATTTCGTCTTGATCATCGCCATCTTCCTCGGCTTGATCATCAGCATTTACAAATAATTTTCTTTGAATAATTTTAACCTCTTCTCTTTTGGAATTCCTAAAGGTCGAAGCCCCCCGTGAAAGATCGGGAAATTGAGCTACCTGTTGACCCGTCATCAAGGTTTCGATTACTAGAATTTGCATTTTTGGGAAGGATGCCCCGGTGGTTGGGCTTTTATAAAAACCCAATGTCGCTGCTTCGCTGATCATCTGTTTAGTCGGTTTTGCCAGGGTGATAAAGAGACCAATTTCTGCCTCTTCTCGGGCAATCACATGGGCAAAGTCTCTGACCATTGCGACACCCACATTATCGCCGCCCTTTACCGAGACGACGATTTTTTTATGAGTCTTGGGCTCGTCCATAAAATAGATTATGCCGTCAATACCACTATCGGCACCCTTTTTTTTACCCTGATAAGGTTGGGCATTGACAAGGGAACAGGCCCACCATTGAAACTGATATTTATCGCGGTTGGCAAGGTCGCGAGCCCCCGCCTCGTCGGTCGGTGTCCCCTTGACAATAAATTGAATGTCTTCGAATGAATCCTTCAAGCGTTTCTCGATCAAACTGACGGCAAGATGGGTTATGTCAATCCCGATCCATTTTCTGCCGAGTCTATGGGCGGCATGAACCGCCGTGCCACAGCCACAAAATGGGTCGAGAATCACATCGCCTTCATTGCTGCTCGCCAGGATGATTCGCTCCAACAGGGCAAGCGGCTTCTGAGTCGGATAGCCCAAAAACTCGTGATTGGAACCATGCAAATGTTCAATGTCCGTCCAATTGTTGGTGATGGGTTTCCCTTTTGATTCGTCTAAATATCTTTTTAATCTAGGAACTGAACCAGGTTTCAATTGCACGACCCGACCCTCTTCGTAGGCCTTTTTCATTCTATCCTTTGTCCAACACCAAACCCGCGTAACCCCAAGAAATTTATAGGTTAAATTGGGGCGATCCGGATTTGGATTAGCAAGATTATCCAACATATAACGACGACCATCTTCATCGGTATATTTATAGAATTTTTTGATGTAGCCCTCGTCATGTTGACCATAGATCTTGTTAAAAACCACCAGATCGGATTTGCTGTAGCGCAGGATAATATCGCGGCAATTTGAAAAATTGACACTGGCCTGACTCTTGGGTTGCGACCGCAGCCATGAGATCTCGTTGCGATAATTATCCTTGCCAAAAACTCCATCCATGATAATTTTAAGATAGTGGCTGGCGGTTGGGTCACAATGGAGATAAATACTGGCCGTTGGTTTCATCACGCGGTGCAGTTCGAGCAGGCGATTGGCCATCATGGTCAGATAGGCCATCATATCATTTTCGCCCAGAAATCGCCTGAAGGAAACAACCATCTCCGAAACCAGAGTGTTCGGCTGCCCAAGGATCTGATCAAATTCCCGTTCGGATTGATCGCCCCAGTGCCAACTATCTTCAAAGGCGGTTATCTGGGCATCGCTGGCAATCCCCTTTGGTGTTGCAAAAATCAGGTTATAACTTCGCGCACTGTTAAATGGCGGATCAAGATAGACCAGGTCTACCGATTGATCCGCTAAACTATTGCGTAAAATGTCAAGATTATCGCCGTAATAGAGCGCATTACTGTCAATCATTATCATCACTCATGGGGCTTTAAACGCGATAGTTGGATGAATAATCTTAATCAGACTAGCAGTTTGCGAACTATTCGACAAATTAGAAATGGTCGAAATAGTGTTTAAATTTTTGCCCCAGCCCCCTTGACCCCACCTTCCCTAACCAAGATACGATGCAATAACAGGCCGGTCAGAATCACCACCAGCATCAAGACCGCCATTGGCCGCGAGGTCGGATCAAAACCAAAGGCGACTCCGGCGAACCAGACTCCGATGCCGCCCAGAGTGAACTGCAACATCCCCATCAATGCCGAGGCCAGACCCGAGATTCGCGGAAACAGGGCGAGACCTCCGGCCATGGCATTGCCGCCGATCATGGATGCCGAGAAGGTAAAGAGTGCCATGCCAAAGGTAAAACTATAGACTCCGCCAATCCCAGTCCAGGCCGCGAGGTTCACCAGCAGCGCTGCCGCCGTCGCCGCATAGAGTCCAAACTGCAAAAGCTGCTCCGACCCAAACCGCCGCACCAGCCGCGAATTGGCAAAGGAGCCAATCATAAAACCACTGACAATGGTGCCAAAAAACAGCCCAAAATGCCCAACCGAAATTCCATAATAGTGCATAAAAACCGCCGGTGCCGAACCCAGATAGATAAAGAATGCCGACATGACCGCAGTCGAACTGCCAGCATAGCCGACAAACTGGCGATTGCTGAGAATGGTTTTAAAACTATGGGCAATATTCTTGACCGTGTGGGGGTGGCGGTGAGAAGGCGGCAGGGTCTCGGGCATGGCGACGACCAATAATGCCAGAGTCAAGAATCCCGCCGCGGTAATCAGATAGAATATCCACCGCCAGTCGGCCACCGCCAGCAACCACCCTCCGAACAGCGGAAAGACAAGCGGGCCGCCGGCGACAATCATCCAGACCATCGATAACATCCGCGAGGATTCATTACGGTCATGGCGATCATTGATCATCGACCGCGCGATGACTTGACCGGCGCAGGCCCCGATGCCGAGAAAAAACCGCGCAACCAGCAAAACCCCAATCGAGGGCGCAAAACTACAGACTAGGGCAGCGACAACAAAAAGTGCCGTGCCAGCCAGCATCACTGGCCGCCGCCCTATGCGATCAGAGATCGGGCCCAGCAGCAACATCCCCACGACAAATCCGCCGAAAAAACTCGATAGAGTCGCCTGCACCGCCGCTGCATCGCTGTTGAACTCGGTCATTAATGCCGGAAAGGCTGGCAGGTAAAAATCAATCCCCGCCGGGCCAAGTACAGTAACCGCAATCAAAATAAAAAAGAAAAGCCGATGATTGTTGCCAATCCGGCTGAGGGGCTGAGACCACATAAAATATCCTTTAATGAGTTGGTGTTTGTTAAGACAGGAGACTATATAGAAGTCTGTCATTATTGGCAAATGATACAAGAAATTATGTTATAGTTTGTTACCGAAAAAATTCTTGGATTTCTTTAAAAAAATTGTCATTGCGAGCCTCGGCGGCGCGACCATCGAAGGGGGTCGCATAACCGCCGACGCCCGTCATCGTATTCTGACATCCGTCAGCGGGTGCAGCAAGCCCGCGAAGCGGTCAGATTTTCTTAACAATAAGTAATTGATTTTAATATACTCTGTTCACTTTAGAATTCAAAAACTCTGGCGCGTAATTTTGATTAAAATTCGGGGGGCGGATGCCCCCCGTCGAGCTATGCTCGACTCCCCCCGCTGGATAGCCTCGTGCTTACGCACGACGCTATGAGGGGTTATGAGAGGTTTTAATCTTTCGATACCCCTCATTGCGTTGCGTTAGCAAGGCAATCCAGCCATCGGGGAGTCGCACGAAGTGCGACGGGGGGCATCCGCCCCCCGCTAAAAAAGAAAAGCTTTGGATTTTCAAAGAATCAGACTATAGATAATTTTGACCGCTACGCGGGCTCATTGCCACGGCCTCCTCGCAATGACAAATATCTATGGTTATTGTAACATAAACAAAACTTTGAATTCTAAAGTAAACGGAGTATAGAATCTTATTTAATCTTCCGCATCTAAATCCGACATTAATTCTGCAATGGTGGAAACGGTAATCCCCTCGCCACGATCCAGTTGATCCATGGCCTCGATGGACTCGGCATTGGGCTGCCCTAAGGGACGATAGGGAAAATCAGCTGCGGCAAAGGACTGGGGTTTGATATCTGTTCGTTCCAATTTAAAAACTCCTTATGGGTAAATTATACTATGTTGTTTAAAAAATTCTAGGAAAAAATAAAAAAGATGTCATTGCGAGCGAGACTCACAGCCAGCTGTGAGACGATGCGTGGCAATCCAATCCCCCATTAAGTAATTGTTTTATCGTAAAAAAATAGATGGTACTTCAATTTGATCAAAGAACCGCAACCACAGCGGTTTCAGACAATCCTTGTGAATCGTTGCAAGGCAGAGCCTTGCTGGATTTTTAAGGCGAAGCCTTAAATGGGTCTGGGCAAAGCCCAGCGCGAAGCGAAACCCGCCAATCGGTGAGGGTCGGCAAGCGGCGCGTTTTTGCTGTGGTGGTTACAGCAAGTTAGCGACACTTGACGAGCCCGAACCGATGGCGTTCGAATCTTGTGTAAACACAAATAATCATTAACTATTCAGACATTCCTAACCTTTTAGGATTTTCGAGCCATTCTTTTAAATTGCCAATAAAATCCCACACATCACCTGATTCAGGTTTTTGATAAGATTCAGAATTTGGGTCATCACCCATTCGTTTAAAAACAGCATTCAGCCATGCTGTTTTTTTATCAGAAATTTTGTATGAACCTAGCCATGATTCCAGTTCACCATTACGAACTAAAAAAATTCCGTATTTTTGTAATGAATCAGCTAGGTTATTTGCTGCTTCCTGCTCTCCAGAATTTAATGCACGAATTCCTTTAGATTTTAAAATTTTATTTTTTTCATTACCAGGAATTACCTTAAATGCATTATTCAGCAAAGTTGATTTGCTGCTAATTGTTTCTTTCTCAATTGTTGGAAGATTTGCCGCTTCAAGTGATTCTTGTCTGGTACTGCCATCCAGCGCAATAAAATCCAAGTCGAATATTGCTGCACTTGGAATTCCCATATCTCGCATCATTTTCAACGCCTGAGGAATTTGTGTTTTACCATTAACATGTAAAAACAAACAATTGGTAATACCGCGTGGATCACCTGATTCGACAAGTCGATGGTTAATCTCTTCGTAAAAAGCACGGTCAGAATCAGCCTCGGTAATCACTACATTCTCGTAAAACAAACCGTTCAACATACCCGTTGAACGGAGCATCGGATTGGTCATAAGTTTCTTAAGATCAGTACTATTTAGATGCCTTGCCGTTGCCACCTCTTCCTTATAGGTCAATCGAATGACAGTGACTTCAACACCCGATTGCAAACAACCCATCAAGAAAAATGGACTGTGGGTAGCACAGATAAATTGCTTTAATTCAGTTTTAGTGGCTTTCCCAAACTCCTTGCCTAACTTCTGGGCCAGTGAAGGATGCAGAAAAGCCTCTGGTTCATCAATCAAAAGTAACTTTTCATTTCCGGCATAGGTGCTTAAAATCATTCCCGTATAGGATTTAACACCATCGCTCATTTGACTAATTGAAATTGCATTTTTAAAAAATTGTTGTGCATCATTTTTATACAAAAATTCCAAATCAATAGGTGGTTTCTGTGAAGTAAATTTTAACTCAAAATTTGCATTGTTATCAATTACAAAACATAATGAAGGCCAATTTCCGAATTCAGTATAAATAATTTCTCTTACTTTTTCATAGGCTGCGGTATCTCTGTGAAGTTTGTTAAACACAGAACTTGGAAAATTGTTTAAAATCTCGATTCTTTGTTGGCTAATAATAGTTAAGCGTTCTTGAGAATTTAATAGCTTTAACTGTTGATTAATAATATTATTTAGCTGTCCGTTACTTTTCATCAATTTCTCAGCAGCCATGATATCACTCATCCCTTGAGTATCAAATACAGAAGGATGATAAGTGACCTCCCATTGGATATCTTCATTGTTTTTGCTTTTTAGGATTATACGCTTTGCGCCACCATCAAAAGATTCTTTTTGGGAATAAAAATTGTTTTTTTGGCCAAAAAGAATAGATTCAAAATCGATAAGACAGTCGAAGTTTGTCATTAAAATTTTATTCTGATTAAATTGAATTCTAGGCAATTCATACAATGCTGTGCTTTTGCCGCTGTTATTCGGGCCAATGATAATTGTTATTGGCGACACAGGAATCACCTGTTCAGTGCCACCAGCTACGCGACCAGCTTTAAAGTTAATCGATTTAAGCAAGGGATTCTCCTGGTGGTGGAAATAATGTAAATTACGGACATTCGATAAGACAATATTAACATATAAATTCCGTTTTACAAATTAAACTCACGCCGTCGGTTCGGGCTCGTCAAGCGTCGCTAACTTGCGCAACCACCGCGCAAAAACGCGCCGCTCGCCGACCCTCACCTTGGCGGGGTTCGCTTCGCGCTGGCTGCCGCCAGACCGCTCGGGCTTTGCCCGAACCCAGCAAGGCTGCGCCTTGCAACCACTCATTGTCATTTGTCGAGATTGGTCAGCGGGGTCGTGAATAGGGAAATAATGATCCAATTCTTGCCTTGCAAGAGGTTTGGGTATGGCTGGCCAGCCACCCCCAAACGCGGGATAGCAGATCGTGCGGGGAAAGGGAAAACCCTTTTGTCATCCCGATCGCTTCCCAAATGTTCCGATCTACTTATTACAATAGGGAGACTAATCACTTTGACAATAGTATGGCCTCGGAACAACCAATAGTACCAAAAAAATTATCGAAATCTAGCCCCACGATAAATTTTTTTTTGCTCTACCATCACTGTGATAATTCGATTCACCTGAGCAGCAAAATAGATTAAAACAGGGCATCACTCATCAAGGATAGACTATGATCAGCCCGACTCTGCTTGACCAGTTACAAAAACCACAAGGTAAGATCATTTGCCTCGGCGATGTCATGCTGGATCGTTTTGTCTATGGCACGGTGGCGCGGATCTCGCCCGAGGCCCCAATTCCAGTGCTCTCGATGGGTGCGGAATCCCACATGCTCGGTGGTTCGGGCAATGTTGTGCGCAACATCGCTGCCCTGGGGGCGGGAGTCTGTTTTATCAGCGTCGTTGGCGACGATTCGGCGGGGGTGCAGGTGCAGGACCTGCTTGCCGCTGAACCGCTGGTCGAGTCCCATCTGCTGACGACCGACAGCCGCCCGACCACCATCAAGTCGCGCTTTATCGCCCAGAATCAACAGATGCTGCGAGTAGATTCCGAGAACCCACACCCTCTCCCAACCTCCCTCGCGCGGCAGGTCTTTGAGCGGGCAGTCGATGCCCTGGCCGAGCAGGCGATATTGGTTCTGTCGGACTATGACAAGGGGGTGCTGGGCCTTAAAACCTCGGCGGAAATGATCGCGGTTGCGCTGCAAAAAAACATAAGGGTCATCGTCGATCCAAAGGGCAAGGATTACAGTCGCTATGCTGGGGCAAGCCTGCTCACGCCCAACCGCAAGGAACTGGCCGAGGCCACGGCCCTGCCAGTTGCGACCCTGGCGGAGGTGGAGGCTGCGGCGCGGCATTTGATCGCTCGGTTCAATTTTAAAACCATCCTCGTCACCCTGAGCGAGGAGGGTATGTTGCTGGTTCCCGCCGAGGATCGCTCGCACCATATTCCGACGCGGGCGCGGCGAATCTATGATGTATCCGGGGCGGGCGATACGGTGGTGGCGAGTCTGGCCGTCGCCCTCTCGGCCGGTTTGACCCTGACCGAGGCGGCGGAGCTTGCCAACCTGGCGGCCGGTATCGTCGTCGCCAAACCCGGCACGGCGGTCTGTAGTCTCGATGAATTACGAACGGAATTGGAATCAATCTCGGCCTCGGCCTCGGCTTCGGTTTCGGCTCAGACGATTGTGACTGCGCAACGGGAATTTGACTTGACCGAGGTCACGGCAATGGTCGCGGGCTGGCGACAGGCGGGTGAGCGGATTGGCTTTACCAATGGTTGTTTTGATGTGATTCACGGCGGTCATGTTGCCCTGCTGGCGGAGGCGCGGAGTCACTGTGATCGGCTGATTGTTGCGGTCAATTCGGATGATTCGGTTAAAAGGCTGAAGGGCGAGTCTCGGCCTTTGCAATGCCAGGCCATTCGCGCTCAGGTTTTGGCGGCCTTTAGGGCGGTTGATGCGGTGGTTATTTTTGCTGAGGATACGCCGCGGGAGACCATTATGGCTCTTCGGCCTGATCTGTTGGTCAAGGGGGCGGACTATTCTGTCGATCAGGTGGTTGGGGCGCGAGAGGTTCAGTCGTGGGGCGGCAAGGTGGTTTTGGCGCGGCTGGAGGTTGGGCAGTCAACGACGCGGATTATTGAAAAATCAAGGGGGGGATAAATTAAAATAAAAATATACTCTGTTTCCTTAAGAATTCTTGATGTTTCAACCCTAAAGTCGTCACTGCGAGCCTCGGCGGCGCGAGCGAAGCTCGCACAACCGCCGACGGCGTGGCAGCAAGCCCGCGAAGCGGTCAGAATTATATTTCAATTAACGACTTGATTTTAATAAATTATTTTGACCGCTACGCGGGCTCATTGCCACGGCGAAATCGCAGATGCGCGTTGCACGCGCGGCGATTTGCCTCGCAATGACGAATATTGAGAGTTATTGAAATCTAAACAAAATTTTGAATTCTCAAGTGAACGGAGTATAGTATAATTCTTTGAAAATCCAAAAACTTTTCGCTATTAGTGGGGGGCGGATGCCCCCCAGTCAAGCTTCGCTTGACTCCCCCCTCTGGATAGCCTCGTGCTTACGCACGACGCTATGAGGAATTTGGGAATGTTTAAACCTCCCACAACCCCTCATCGCGTAGCGTAGCTAGGCGATCCAGAGGGGGGGGAGTTGCGGAGCAACTCGGGGGGCATCCGCCCCCCCAAATTTTAATCTAAATTATGCGCCTGATCTTTTTTAATTCTCAAGTGAACATAGTACTAAATCCATTCTCACTTACCCCATCGGCAAAATAATCTCCACCCGCAAGCCACCCAAGGGCGAGTCCAGCAACGAAATCTCCCCGCCATGGGCAAAAATTACATCCCGAGCCAAGGCCAAACCCAAACCAAAACCACCCGTCTGCTGATTGCGCGACTGTTCCAAGCGAACGAAGGGTTTAAATACCTCCTCCCGCTGCGATTCAGGAATACCCTCCCCGTCATCGTCAAACCAAATTACCACCCGCCCATCAATTTCCTCCGCCGTCAAACTCAGCGATTGAGCGTGCCGCGCCGCATTGGAAACCAAATTATCAAATACCCGCTTCAAGGCCGTCACCCGCCCCATCAATCTGATCTCGGGTTGAATGGCACGAGTAATCTTTAAGCGATTGCGCTCGGCCCCCTGCGCCACCTGTTCGAGCAGTTTACTGAGATCAAAGTGACTCGCCAATTCCGTCCCCTCGCCGCGCAAAAACTCAAGATAGGAATTGATAAGATGCTCCATCTCCACAATATCCGCATGAAGACCGGCAAATAACTCGGTAAACTGATCCCCCAGCCGCTGCTTATCGAGTTCACTGCCAAGCAACTCCAACTCCAACCTCATACGGGTCAAGGGGGTGCGCAGATCGTGACTCGCGGCCGACAACATCTCGGTTCTCTGAGTCACAAAACGACGAATCTGTTGCCGCATCGAGATAAAGGCCTCGGTCGCCAAGCGAATCTCGGAAGCCCCAGATGGGCTGAGAACTATATCCTCTTCCCCGCGACCAAAGGAATGTGCCGCCACCGATAACCGCCGGATCGGCCGCATCTGATTGCGCAAAAACAAAACCGCTATGACCAAAAATATCGCCGAGGTACCAGCCATCCACAAAAACAAACCATAGCTGGCACTGGTAAAGATAAATTCCCGTGGCACCTTAAAGGACAGGAAACCATTGTCAACCTTGACATCAATCTCGACAAAAATGGTCGGATTCCACAGGTCGAGCCTAAAACTATGTTTAAGCCGATTCTCGAGGGCCCTGAACATGACCTGATTCAAAATACCGGTGATTTGATTCTGCGCGGTGGGGGTAAAATATCCCGACTCCCTATAATAGATCTGATAACCCGAAGAACTGCTGGCACTATCGATCACCCACAGCTTCTCCTCGCTCGTCTTTGCCCGCTCAAAACTGCTGGTGACCGTGGCGACCTGAGCCGCAACCGCACCGCACAGCCGCCGCGATACTACCTCCCACAACTGACCATAGAAGACCACCGCCACCACCCCCTGCACCAGCAACAGCGGCATCAGAATCATAATCAAGGTACGGGTAAATAGAGTCTGGGGTTTATAGCGATGAAGCCGCTTAAAGCCTCGCTTGGATTTAAGCGGTCTCGGCAGGTCGTGACCCTCCGTACGAAAGGCCGCAGAGAGGTTTCTGCGCTCGCCAATACGAAAGGTCACTTCTTCACCTATAGATTGCTACTTGATTTCGTCATTCTTCTTGTCAATCGGAATACCAACAATCAACTGCCGACCATTGCTGTAGAGATAGACCGCAACAGCAGCCCGACCATCGGCCATGGCCTTCTTGACCTGTTCACGGAACTCGGACGGCGACTTGACCGACTGATCATTGACCCGCAGAATCACATCTCCAGCCGATATGCCAAGTTCAGCTGCCTTGCTGTCGGCAACAACCCCAACCACAACCGCACCATTGGCAATATCATTGGTGATATTGAACTGTTTGCGGTTAAGATCGGTAAGGCCCTCCAGCTTCATCCCGAGAACCAAGCCAGACCGTTCGGTCCCCTCGTTGTTACTGGATTTCTTGCTTGCCTGTTTTGTGTCATCGGGCAATTCGCCAATCTTGACCTTGAAGTCCATAGTCTTGCCGTCGCGAATGACCCTGACAGTAGCATCCGAGCCAATCTCCGTCGCGGCCACCATCCGTGGCAGGTCATGCTGGCTTTGGACCTCCTTGCCATTGAACCTGACGATGACATCCCCCTCCTTGATTCCCGAATTGACCGCCGGGCTCTTGGGCTGAATCGAGGCAACCAGAGTTCCGTTATCATTGGGCAGCTTCAAGGCCTCCACCAGTTCAGGCGAGATCGGCTGAATCACAATCCCCAACCATCCGCGGCGCATCTTGCCATTCTTCACGAGCTGCGCAACCACCGCCTTAACAATATTCGACGGAATGGCAAATCCAATCCCAATCGAGCCACCACCCTGATTGCTGAGAATCGCCGTATTGACACCAATCACTTGGCCGTCGCTGTTAAAGGTTGGCCCGCCCGAATTACCCTTGTTGATTGGAGCATCAATCTGTAAAAAATCATCATAGGGGCCAGCCTTTAGATCCCGACCCCGCGCCGAAACAATCCCCGCCGTGACCGTGCCACCTAGGGCAAAGGGATTGCCAACCGCAATGACCCAGTCGCCGACTCGGGCCTTGTCGCTGTCGCCAAACTCGACCGAAGTCAGTTTTCGTTCGGTCTTGACTCGCAGTACCGCGAGATCAGTACGGGGATCCCGACCAACCAGAGTCGCCGGCAATATCGTCCCATCCTGCAAGGTGACCTTAATATCATTGCCGCCATCGATCACATGGTTGTTGGTGATAATAATGCCCGAGGAGTCGATGATAAATCCCGAACCGAGTGAAGTCGATTTGCGCGGCTTGCCCGTATTGGGCTTGACACCCTTAAAGAAATCTTCAAAGGGAGAACCCATCGGAAACTGAGGAATGTCAATCGACTGCCCTTCGTCGGCAGCGGTTCCCGTCGCAGAAATATTGACCACCGCGCCGCGAACCTTCTCGACCAGCGGGGCAAAACTCTCTGGTGCGGCGGCGGCTTGAAGCTGAACCGTCGCTAGAGTCAAGCCCGCAACCAAAACCAAAGACTGGGTCAAGGACAGGCAGTGTTTACTAAAAAATACTCTCATTTTTTTAACTCGCTTTTGTTGTGGAATGGCTGAATTTTACCATAATGGGAGTTTACGGCAATTAAAAAATATCCCTACTCTATATATCGCAAAGAAGAGATTTTGGCGAGTCGAATTTGGTTGAACCCTATAGAAATTTATTGACAGTTGCAAGATTAATGGCTTACCCATTGAGTTAACTAGGTGTAAAGGGTGTCCAGTTAAATCACAGCAAACAAAATGGGGTTCAGGAATGGCCAAGGAGACAGGGAGCAAAAAAGAAACACCATTGGATGAAACAATCACAATGGCGAGGATTATTCAGGACGATAATCAAAATCGTCGTAGAAATATTATTATCGCCTTGACAATAACTCTCTCATTTGGTGCATTAATTATTCATACATTGGTACCGGTTATGATTGCCCTATCGGGTAAAGAAACTTCTGTAAATATCATCCTTAAATCTTGGCTTTCATTCAAAACTACATTATGCTGGGTTGGATTTCCGATTGGATGGTTGTTCGGCAGACGAGGAAACAAAATTGTTCAACTCAGTAACCAATTGAAACATAAGCATTAAACGAAACAAGGATATATCATGACCGAAATCGCTATTGAATCCTTTGGTGAAGCCATGAGCCTCGTGGCTCTGATCGTGATTTTTTACCTGTGGAATCGCCAGTCGGTAAGGCTTTACAAGGTCGAGATGTTTTTACTGCTCCGCCAATTTAACCAATTGGGTCGTGAACATAATTTGCATCAGAATCTCCAATTTAGACTCTATCGTTATCGGATGATTACTTCAATTCGCAAGGCGAAATATGTCAGTTTTGCCCATATTTTGATGAGCAAAGTTTTAAAGGATAGTTATTCTTTAACTGTCTTTAATTTTTATAATAACAACCGCTCGATTGCCAAGATAAGCCAATCGGACAAGGTTAAAACCGAGCTTACTATACTTATGAATCAATGTGATATGATTGGTATCAATTATATCTCCTCCCGCACACCACTTGGCTGGTTGATAATCCTGATGGTGATTACGATAGGATTAGGTTGTATCACCATCTTTTATCTTTATCGTATCGGCCCGAGACTTATCAAGGCAATAGATCATGACTGGTTTAGTTCGATAAAAGTTAATCGCCAATGGAAACATGCAATCGTCTATGCAACGGTAGGTCTGTTAATGCTTTCACCGATTAAATCTATCAGGAATTTTGCGGATAACCATTTCCAGCACCTTTCGATAAACCAGTAGGGAATCAAGATAATTTGAAATTTGTTGGGGTAATCCGCCCCCGCTTAAACAACTATTGCATCCCCGCACCGTTCCAGCACGGCGCAAAAAAATCCGTCGGTGCCGTGCAGGTGCGGTGACAGCTGCATCGACATACCGACTCCGCTCGGCATTGCGGTAGCCACAGCCCTTGGCCAGATTGAAGCGACAGAAACCTGGCGAAATGCCCCGGGATGTTCGACCAAAAAGGCCTCGATGATCTGGTCATTCTCCTCGGGCAATAACGAACAGGTCGAATAGATCAACCGCCCGCCGCCTGGTTTAACGAACCGTGCGGCATCGCGGAGAATATCGCCCTGTCTTTGCCGCAGTTCGGCGATCTCGACTGGCGAGAATTTCCACTTCATATCGGGGTTGCGCCGCCAGGTGCCAGAGCCGCTACAGGGGGCATCGACCAGCACGCGATCAAAGCTGCTCGCCTGTCGTTTGAACCATTTAGCATTATCAGCCGTCAGGGCGCGGAGTTCGACATTATGAACACCAGCGCGTTTTAATCTTTGACTGGCGCGGTCGAGTCTCTTGGCCGAAATATCGCTGGCGATGATGCGGCCGCGGTTGCCCATCTCGGCGGCCAGAGCCAGTGTCTTGCCCCCCGCCCCAGCACAGTAATCGAGCAGCTTCATGCCGCCCACAGCCTCGGTCAGCAGAGCGATCAGCTGCGAACCCTCGTCTTGAATCTCGACCAGGCCCGACTGGAACAGGGGGTAGCGCGCCAGGGCTGGCCGACCCCCGACTCTGATCCCGAGCGGTGATAGTTCGGTCGCCGCGGCACTCACGCCAATGGCCTTGATTTCGGCCAGAGCCCGCTCGCGGTCGCCGCGCAGGCGATTGACCCGCAGATCCATCGCCGCCGGGTGATTCAAACTGGCCCGAGCGGTCGCATCGGCTTCGGGATATTGGCTTTTGAACCGCTGTAAAAACCAGTCGGGCATTTCCGACTGCACCCATTCGGGCTGGCGTGAATCATCGAGCGATTGCCCGCTTAGATTAAGCAGTAATTGCCGCTCCGCCCGCGACAGGGCGGCGGGTCGGTATGAATCGCCGTTGAATTCGGTGGTAAATCGCGCCTCGCTCCAGTTTTCGTCGAGGATGAGGTTCGCGATCATGCGGTGGCGCGGCGGGGGCGGTGGCGAATCGGGACTCCGCTCCAGCACCAGATTGATCCACCAATCGAGCCTGGCTCGCCGCCTGAGAATCGCATAGACCGACTCGGCGATGGTGCTGCGGTCGGACGAGCCAATATATCGCCTCCCCCGAAAATATCCCGATGCGACGCCATCGGCGGGGCCGCCTGATGCAACCTCCTCGAGAATCTCGATCGTCGCCTGAATTCGTGCCGCCGGAATCATAAACCAAACCCTCGCCCAGAAATTAAACCTGCGCGACAATAGCGCAAAATCAGGCCAAGGCGAGTGAATTGTTTAATCTCAAGCCTTGGTTAATTGTTAAAGAACAGTCTGATTCTTTGAAAATCTAAAAACTCATTTTTTAAAGGGGGGCGGATGCCCCCCGAGTTGCTTCGCAACTCCCCCCCCGCTGGATAGCCTCGTGCTTACGCACGACGCTATGAGGATTTTGGGAATGTTTAAACCTCCCACAACCCCTCATCGCGTTGCCCTGTTAAGGGCAAGGCGATCCAGACGGGGGAGTCAAGCGAAGCTTGACGGGGGGCATCCGCCCCCCGCTAAAAAGAAAGAGTTTTTCGATTTTAAAGAATGAGACTAAACAATAATTTAATCTTAACCAAAAGATTTCGGCAAAAAACTGCCAATATTTGCAGATTAACACTATTAGTTGCGTTGCACTTCGGTTAGAATAGGCGAAATTTAATGAAGGATTAGTTATGGTTTTTATCGAAAGTTTTAAAAGAATTCTAGGCTCCGACAAGAATGGCTCGGCTTCGACCGTTGCGCAGACGGCTGAAACCCCTTCTCAGCCGCCTGTCATTCAGCTTGAGTTTAACCTCCATCCGCAGCTTAAAAAACTCAGCCATCTAAAACAGTCGGTCTGGTGGGATTCCCTCGGGCGCGGGCAAATTAACGATGGCAGTTTGGCTCGGCTGGTGGCTCAGGGGGTGACGGGAGTCACTTCCAACCCGGTGATTTTTGAACAGGCGATTGTCAATCACCCCGAGATCTATGATGCCGATATGGCGCAACTGGTCAAGAGTCGTGGCGCAACCCCGATGAATATATACGAGACTCTGGCCATCAAGGATGTGCAGGATGCTGCGGATCTGTTGCGACCGGTCTATGACCAGACGGGTGGGTTGGATGGCTATGTCAGTTTTGAAGTCTCGCCCGACCTCGCCCATCGCACTAGGGTGACGATTGAGGAGGCCCATCGCCTGGCCGCCTCCATCCAACGCCCCAATCTGATGATCAAGATTCCGGCGACCCGCGCCGGGCTCGATGCGATTCGGGTCTTGACCGCCGATGGCCTCAATATCAATGTGACCTTGATTTTTGATCGCTCGATGCTTCAGTTGGTGGCCGATGCCTATATGACTGGATTGGAAAAACGCGCCAATCAGGGCAAGTCGATTGACTCCGTCTCATCCGTCGCCAGCTTTTTTATCAGCCGTATCGATACTGCGGTTGATACTGTGCTGAATAATATGATCAAGGACCCCAGCAACGACCGAAGTGTGATTGCTGGTCTGATGGGTCAGGTGGCGATTGCCAATGCTAAACTGGCCTGGCAGGACTATCAACAGATGATTACCAGTCCGCGCTGGAAGGCCCTTGCGGCCATTGGCGCCAAGCCGCAAAGGCTGCTGTGGGCCAGTACAGGAACCAAAAATCCCGACTATTCCGATCTTCATTATGTCGAGACTCTGGTGGGGGGCAATACGGTCAATACCATGCCGCCCGCGACTCTGGCCGCCCTGCTCGACCATGGTAATCTGAGTGGCGAGACCCTGACTCAAGGGGCCAAGGATGCGGAGATAATTATGGACAGTCTTGATAAATTAGGCATTGATTTTAATATCATTGCCGCTAAATTAAACCAGGATGGAATTCGCATTTTTGTCGAGGCTTCGGAGCGGCTCTTTATGGCCATCAGCCGTAAGCAAACGACATTGGCAAAGGCTAAAAATTGACAGGGCTTGGAAGGAATGACGATGAAACTCTCTCCCGATGATATGAAGAAAATCGCGGCCATTGAAGCCGTAAAACAGGTCGAGGATGGCATGGTCATTGGCCTTGGAACTGGCTCCACGGCCAATTTTATGATTGTCGAATTGGGGCGGCGAATCCGCGAAGATGGCCTTAAGATCCAGTCGGCGGTAGCAACATCCAAGGCGACGGCGGAACGGGCTCGGGAGCAGAAAATTCCGCTGGCGGAACTGAACAGTGTCTTTACCGATCCCGACTATCTCAAGTCTATTGATGACGAATATAGGCAGCCCATCGACATCACCTTTGACGGCGCCGACGAGGTCTATTGGGGCGAGGAGTTCAACGACATCGACCTGATCAAGGGTATGGGGGGGGCACTGCTACAGGAAAAAATCGTTGCCAGTGCGAGTCAAAAACTCGTCATTATGGCCGATAATTCCAAACTGGTGACCCGCATCGGTGAGCGGTCGCCCCTGCCCATCGAAGTTCTGCCCTTCGCTCGGGAATGGGTCTATTGGCAAGTTTTAACTATGACCGGTGAACTTCGGGCTGAGCTCGGTATTAAAATCTCCACTCCTCAGCAGCGCATGGTTGCTGGAAAACCCTTTATCACCGATCACGGCAATGTGATTTTCGATTTGGATTTAAACGAAATCGAGGATCTTGACCTGATGGTATTCGACACCATGTTGCATAACCTTCCAGGGGTTGTCTCCACCGGCCTGTTCCTCGGCATGGCCCACCAGGTGATTCTGGTCAATCCCGAAGGAGAGATTCAACTGCTGGAAAGCGATTACGAATTTGAGTAGGGGTGTTAGGATAGATTAATGAATGTCCTATTCATTTAGGAAACCCAAAAAAACTCTTTATTTAAGACAGGCAGACAACCCCCCTTAGTCTCACTAAGAAGTAAACTTCTAAGTGAGACTATTCCCCCCTTCTGAAGAAGGGGGGATAAAGTAGCAATGATTACATTAACTTATACCTCCCCTTCTTTAGAAGGGGAGGATAGAAAAGCTTAGCGAAGCCGTAGGCGAGCTTTAGCTTTTCTTGGAGGGGTTGAATTATAAATTTGGAGTTGTTGGCATCAAAGTACCGCAACCACAGCGGTTTCACACCTTCTTTTAACAATCGAGTCGGGGAATGACAATAGGATTGGGGAAGTTTCACAGTGCTTAAATTCCCCTCCTTTGTGCTCGCCGCACTTGACTAACTGTTGCTATTTCTGCCATATCAAGGCTCAACTTTACGCCAATTGAATTCAGCCGAGAGCAGAGCAAAGATGTTATTGATCTCCTGTCCCTATTGCCAAGAAACCCGTCCCGAAATTGAATTCCGCAACAGCGGCGAGGCCTGGCTGGTGCGGCCGCGCGACCCCAGCACCTTGAATGACGAACAGTGGGGCGATTTCCTCTATGGTCGCAGCAACACAAAGGGTTGGCTGGGCGAGCGTTGGCGGCATGTTCATGGTTGTGGGCGATTTTTTAACGCCATTCGCCACACCGTGACTGACCAGATTATTATGGTCAGTCCTTCCGGCACCCCGCGCCCGTCAGACTCGGAACTGCAAAAATTAATCGCCGCGCGGGAGTCAGAGATGCAGGCCTGGCACAGTGGCGAGATTGGTTTTGGTGGCAGTGCGCCAGGCCATGATTCAAAGCCTTCTTCCGCCAAAACCACAAAGTAAATTTCGGGAACCTACCATGGCATATTCGACCAAACAGGCCTATAGAACCAACAGTGAATCGCGCTTGGGCAAGGAGACGCGAACCGTAAAGTTCAAATTCGACGGTCGTCGTTACACTGGCCTTGAAGGCGACAGTCTCGCCTCGGCCCTGCTGGCCAATGGCGTACATCTGGTTGGTCGGTCATTTAAATACCACCGGCCGCGCGGTATAATGGCGGCGGGGGTAGAGGAACCAAACGCCCTGATTACCCTGGTCGGTCGCCATTCGACGGCCAAGTCGGCGATTCGCAGCGGGCGGATTACCCCCAATCTCCGCGCGACCCAGATCGAACTCTATGATGGGCTAGAGGCCTATTCGCAGAATCGCTTCCCGTCGCTTCGTCACGATCTGCAGGCTGCCAATGGCTGGTTTGGCCGGTTTTTGGTGGCGGGATTCTATTACAAGACCTTCAAGGGTTTTGGCTTTGGACTCGGGCGAGTCGGGGCGAGTTTTGCCTGGTCCAGGATTTACGAGCCGCTCATTCGTCGCTCGGCGGGTTTGGGCAAGGCCCCGCGGGCCAGTGACCCTGATCACTATGCCCAGTTTTACCGCCACTGCGATGTCCTGGTGGTTGGCGGCGGGGCGGCAGGCCTATCCGCGGCCCTGCGGGCCGGCAAGGCTGGGGCTTCGGTCATTCTGTGCGACGAGACTCCCCATCTCGGCGGCAGTTTGCTGGATGTCGAGAATGACTCGGTTCATATTGATAATAAATATGCTGGCCAGTGGGTCAAGTCGATGGTCAAGGAAATTGCCGCCATTAAATCCATTACCGTCATGACCCGCACCCAGTGTTTTGGGCTTTTTGCCGATGGTTTTGCCGCCCTGTCGCAGCAGACGGGCGACCATGTGCCACGAAACCATGGTCAATCTGAAGGTGCCGCTGCCAGTGCCGATCTGCCGCGCGAAGTCCTGTGGCAGGTTCGCGCCAAAGCGACGATTCTGGCGACCGGTGCGTTGGAACGGCCCCTGGTCTTCCCCAATAATGATCGCCCGGGCGTCATGCTGGCCAGTGCTGCCGAGGCCTATCTCAGCCGTTACGGAGTGGCGGTGGGTCGTCAGGTGGTGGTGTTTACCGCCAGCGACTCGGCCTATGGCTCGGCCCTGACTCTGGTGGGGGGGGGAGTCAAGGTCACGCACCTGATTGATCTGCGCGAGGCCGCCGCCCAGCCCCGCGCTCTCGTCGATAAATTGCGCGAAGCTGGAGTCCAGATCATCCCCAAGGCCAGCATCACCATGGTTCATGGCAAGCTGCGGGTTAAATCGATCCAATACCGCCGTCTCGACAGCCTCGGTCAGCCGCAAGGGGCGGAGCTCGAGATTCCCTGCGACACGGTTTTGATGTCGGGTGGTTGGACTCCCTCCCTGCACCTTCATTCCCAGGCGCGGGGAACGGTGCGCTGGGAGGAGGCGAGCCAGAATTTCCTGCCCGCCGCGCCCAAACCGCACCTTAACTTTAAGCTGGTCTCGGCTGGGGCCTGTAGCGGCAGATTTGGCATTGCCAATGCCCTCGACAGTGGCCTTGCTGCGGCAGCCACCGCCCTCAAGATGGTTGGAATCACCGACAAGGGCGGAGCGACAAGGCCCAAGGTTGTCGAACGACCGATCAGCTGGCAGGGTCATCTCGGGGCCGTACCGCACGGGCATGATCCGCGCCGGGTCAAGGCCTTTGTCGATTTCCAGAATGATGTGACGGAGCGCGACCTGTTGATTGCGACTCAGGAGGGGATGAAGTCGATTGAACATGTCAAACGCTACACCACCACTGGCATGGCCACCGATCAGGGCAAGACTTCCAACCTTAACGGCATGGCCATTGCTGCCGAAGCCCTGAACCGGCCGATTCCGGCGGTGGGTTTGACCACCTTCCGAATGCCCTATACCCCGACCAGCTTTGGTATCTTTGCTGGCTATGCCCGCGGCAATCTCTTTGATCCGATTCGGATTACCCCGATGCATAGGATAGCCGTCGAACAGGGGGCGGTTTTTGAAGATGTCGGTCAGTGGAAACGCGCCTTTTACTTTCCCCGCGCGGGGGAGTCGATGCACGATGCGGTTTACCGTGAATGTTTGACGGTGCGGCAGAATGTAGGTTTGTTTGATGCCTCGACCCTCGGCAAGATCGAGATTCTCGGCCCCGATTCAGCCGAGTTTTTGGAACGGTTCTATATCAATCCGTGGAAAAAACTGGCGACTGGCCGCTGCCGCTATGGGATTTTGCTCAACGAGGCGGGATTTATCATCGATGACGGCGTGGTTGCGCGAATCGCCGAGGATCGCTTCCATGTCACCACCACCACCGGCGGAGCGGCTCGCGTCTTTGCCATGATGGAGGACTATCTGCAAACCGAATGGCCAGAACTCAACTGTTGGTTGACATCGACCAGCGAACAGTTTGCGGTAATCGCGGTTCAGGGCCCCAATGCTCGCAATGTCTTGACGGGCCTAGTCGAGGGGGTCGATCTCAATCCGACGGTATTGCCCCATATGGGTTTTGTCCAGGGGCATATTTGCGGCGGGATTCCGATGCGTCTGTTCCGTGTCAGTTTTAGTGGCGAACTGGGGTTTGAAGTCAATATCCCCTCGGCCCAAGGCCCGCTGGTCATGGCCGCCCTGCTCGCTAAGGTGCAGGCCTTGAAGGGTACGGTCTATGGTACCGAAGCCATGCATATTCTCCGCGCCGAAAAGGGCTATATCATCGTCGGTCAAGATACTGATGGCACCGTCACCCCCGACGATGCGGGCATGGCCGGGGCGATTGGCAAGAATAAGCTCGATTTTGTCGGCAAGCGATCTCTGTCTCGCCCCGATATGATCGCCCCTAATCGCAAACAGCTGGTGGGACTATTGCCCAAGGAACCGAGTCTGGCCCTTGAAGACGGGGCTCAGGTGGTTGCTATGAATAACCCGCCCGCTGGCACTCCAGCCCTCGGCCATGTGACCTCGGCCTATTACAGTCCGATTCTTGGGCGGAATATTGCCATGGGGCTGGTGATGGGGGGGCGCGCCAAGATGGGCGAAACGGTCTATATTCCGATTGGCGACAAGACTGTGGCCGCCGAAATTGTAAATCCTGTCTTTTATGATCCAACTGGAGACCGAGTCAATGTATAAGCTGCTCCCCGCCCTGCCCGATGGCTTTGATTTGAATGACACTCTTGCCGTCAGCGCGGCCATCCACGACGGTGCCAAATCAATCGGTATTGTCGTCTCTGCGGTCGCCCCATCTGCGCGGATGGTGCTGCGCGGCGGGAGGGGGGAACCTATGGCAGTGTTCAAAAAAGTCACCGCTGAATTGGGGCTGGAGGTTCCACCCAAAATGCTGCGCCAGACCGTCAAGGGCGGCGAGCATGTTTCTTGGCTTGGCCCCGACGAACTCTATATCACCAGCGATAACGAGGCCACTGCCGCCAAGATGGTCGCCATCTGCGCCGCGGGAGTCGTCACCGGCGGGGCTGCGGTTGATGTCTCGCACCGATTTTGCGGGTTGGAGATTACGGGCAAAAGGGCGGTCGAGATCATCATGGCCCAGGCTCCGCTCGATCTAACCGAGGAGGCCTTTCCGGTCGGCAAGGTCACCCGCACCCTGTTCAGCAAGGTCGAGATCATCCTCTCGCGCCCATCGGCCAATCTATACCGCATGGAATTTGGTCGGTCGTTTTTGAACTATGTCACCGAACTCTGCGGGGCAATCGAACGGGATATTGTCGCGATCGATAAGGCGGGTTAGGGTTGGGGGGGTGTGGGTCAGACTGTCTCAAAATGTTTGTAAGGGGTTAACACAGACCAAAAATTGTCATTCT
>JASGCE010000171.1 GCA_030054295.1 Minisyncoccota bacterium | reverse complement strand
CGATCTGGATTGCCACTCTGCGCTGCTATCGCAGCTTGAGGGCAATGACGATTTTTGGTTGATACTTCTAGAATTCTTAAGGAAACATAGAATTTTTTCAAAGAATCAGACTATAGTTTTTTAATTTGCGGCAAAAAAATGCTTGCAAAACCATAAATGAGTGATATGATAACCGTGTAAGTTGATGATTATTGTGTCTCGACTTTAGTGTAGCCGTTATTTTTAAACCCGTTTTATCCGAGTCCATGTCATGAATAGTTTACAAAAACATTATCTTAAGCGGAAACTAAATTCCAATCTATCTGATCGTTCAGGTCAGGATAATCTTTCCCTTGCTTCTGCGGCTCTCGAACTATTCAAAGGCTCCTCTCGCTTGATGGGGACGGCCATGGTATCTTTGATCGCCCTGGCGACGATGGTAGTGACAGCCCCGAAGGCTCGGGCCTTACCCACTGGTGGTCAGGTTGTTGCCGGGGCGGGAAGCGCGACCATCACGACACGCGGCGCCGTGACAGAGATCAACCAAACCAGCAACCGCGCCGTGATCGAGTGGCAGAGTTTTAATGTTGCCAGCAACGAGTCCGTGAATTTTAAACTTCCCAATGCCTCGGGGGCAACCCTCAACCGCATAAGGGGCGCGGGAGTCTCGACCATCAGCGGCACGGTGACCTCTAACGGTTCGCTTTTTTTTGTCAATCCCAATGGGATGATTTTTGATGTTGGATCAAAGGTTTCGGTCAATAGTTTTGTCGCCACCACTGTGGATCTAACCAACAGTAATTTTATGGCTGGGCAAGCGGCGGGCAATTCTGCGGCCCTGGATTTCAACAAGGCCTCCTCGGTCGCCACTGCGGTCATTAAGTTGCAGGGAACCATTACCGCCGCCAGCATGGGTCAGGTCGCGGTTTTTGGCCCCCAACTGGTGGTGGCCAGCACCAGCACGATTAATGCATCGCGCGGAGCGGTCTTTCTTGGCAATTACCAGACGGCTAAACTATCGTGGCAGAGTCGCTCCATCGCTGGCCTGGCCTCATCGGGAGTCACGGGCTTTTATGGCGTGAGCCAAACCCGGCAAAAAAACTCGATCGCTCTTGCCACCAGTTTCGTCCAACAGGATGGCCTCATCAATGCCGAGGGTGGGTTGGTCACTCTGGTGGTCGCAGCCAATAGCAGTTTGCAAAATCCAACCCTCAGCAACTATGGCACCATCAATGCCCCCGACCTGCTGGTGAGTGGTATCCTCTATTCTGGCTCGGCCAGCCTGAGCGCGATCGATGGTTCGGTTAACCTGTTTGGCGGCGCCGTCAATGCCGGGGGTGGCGGCCTGCTGGTCAATGGCACAGGCGTCGGAATCTTTAACACCAGCCTGAAGGTCAAGACTCTGACCACCGGCAATGGCGGAGTTTTAACCAGCAAAAATGCCGCCATAACCATTGTCGGCAAAACCGTTACCATTACCAATGCTACGATTATTGCCGATTCGAGCATCAATGACCTTGCCACTACAACCACCCGAGTCAAGTCCGGCGATTCTTCGGTAACCATCCTGGCCGATCAACTGACCCTTAAATCCAACCTTGTCACGACCACCGGTCAGATCGACAGCCGCTCGACAAAGCTTTCCAGTTTGATAACGGGCAATAGCCAGATTTCGCTGATGGCCAAGGATTTGAACTCCAGTTTTAACCGCCTTGTCTCCACCTCGGCCATTGCCGTCACGGATCCAAAGCGGGTCAATAACCTTGCCAAGATGACGGTGCAGACCGGCAATAGCTCCATCGCCTATGTCAGCGATGACTATAGCTATAGGGACAATAGCTACCAAACCGATGTCAGGGGCCAGTTGAACGGCAATAATGCCATCAGCGGGGCTAGGCTGGGTAAGGGAACCACTCTGCTGAACGGTTCGAACCTGGTGGAAACAGCGGCGGTTGAACCGATAAAGAATTCTGGCGTGAATTCTGACGCCAATTCTGGCGTGAATTCTGGCACAGGTTCGGCGGTCCAGCCCGAAGTCAATCCTGGTGCCGCGACAAGGCCTGGGGTAGGAAAACCGCTTGAGGCCTTTGCGGCAAGTGGGAAGGGGACTCCATCGTCTCTGGCAACAAAGAACAGCCCTGTCTCTGCCCCTGTAAGCAATTCGGCACCGGTTGTTATTCCGACCCCTGCCATTTCGGTCCCGGTAAAGACCGAGAAGGTGCCAAACCCCGTGGCAACCACCAGTTCCAAGGAACCAAGCCTGACAAGGTCCAGCCCTTCGGTCAAGAAACCGACCGCCTCGGTCAGGCAAGCCAGTCTGGTTCCCAATTCCTCGAGCATTTTGCTTAGTTTCCAAAATCAAGCCCTAGTGATCGATGCGCCGCAAAGCAGCGGCGTGAAGATTGAACCCATAAAACTTGCCAGTACCATGACCCCCGTCACCAAAAGTCTGGTCGATAGTGATCCAACCCTTGATGATGAAGACTATCTTAAAAATCGTCTTGCCGATGCCTATGCCCGTCACTTTGGCAATTCGAAAGGTCGCGCAATTCCCTTCACCGATCCCGATAAGGCCCAGCCCGGTTTGGGCTTTGGCGGCACCGATGGACTCTATGGGCAGGAGGCACCAAATCCCTCGGTGAATCTCGATTTTGGTCGCGGTCTCAACCAAGGTTTTGCGGTGGACGAGATCAAATCCACTGTGCCGTTAAAGACTCTTCCCGCCGTCAAGCTGCAAGAAATCATCCTTCATGCCCCGCGCGAATCCTCGCCAGTGAATCGGCAACCGGAGTTGAAACCCATCTCCCTTCCACTCGCCCCGAGGATGGTTCCCTGGCATTCCGGCATAAGGATGCAGGAGATCAAATTTACCGTGCCAGCACCCGCAGTTGAACCCAAGTCTTCGCCCTTGATTCATGGCAACGAGGTCTATGTCGCTCCACGATTCAATCGGATTAGGGTCGCGGGGTAGGGTTAAACTACCCCCCCACCCTTGTTCTTGCCATTGCCACAGCCGCGGGATTGGCATCACAACCCAGCCATTGCCGTCCCAACCGTGCGGCCACCGCCAGAGTCGTTCCCGAACCGCAATAGGCATCCAGCACCAGATCGTCGGGCTGGCTGCTGGCTGTGATGATTCGCTCCAGCAGGGCCTCGGGTTTTTGGGTGGGATAGCCGAGCCGCTGCCGCGCGGTACGGCCGACCATATCGATCAGCCAATAGTCGCGCATCCCGACCATTGTGTACCAACCAATCTCGTCCTTGTACTCCTTAACCCCTTGGAATCTATAGGGTTTTAAGCCGCGATTATAGGATTTCTCGGTCGCAAAGTTAAAACAATATCTCTGGCTCTTGGCGTAAAACAAAATCACATCATGTTTGCGGCTAAAGTTGGATATGCTGGCACCGCCCGACTTGTAGCACCAGATGATTTCATTGACAAAGACCCCGGTCGCGGGCGGGGCGCAAAAGATCGCGTCGCACAGGAGTTTAAGGTAGTGACTCGCGGTCGGATCGCAATGGAGGTAAAAACTGCCATTGGGTTTGAGCACCCGCTCAATCTCGACCAGCCGCAGGGCCAGCGACGAGAGATAGGCGAGCAGCCCCCCCTCCCCCACCATTGCCCTGATGCCGGCCAGAATTCCCTGCAGGGCCGGTGCTGCCTGGGCAAGCTCGGCCGAGGCCGCGACCGCCGTCTGATCCCAATGCCACTGGTCGCTGAATTCCACCCGCGCCGATTTTGGCCCATAGTAACTGCGTTGGCTGTAAAAGGGCGGGTCGATATAACAAAGATCGACCAGCCCATCGGGCAGGCCGCGCAGCAGCACCAGATTATCACCACAGACGATCTTATTCATGCGGGTGCCTCTCGCTGACTCTCCAGCCTTTGCCGCGCCAATTCCACCGCGGCGGGATTACTATCAATCCCCAGCCACCGCCGCCCGAGCCTTGCTGCGACTGCGACCGTCGTGCCGCTGCCGCAATAGGGGTCGAGCACCAGATCGCCGCTGCGGCTGCTGGCGCGAATGAGTCGCTCCAACAATGCCTCGGGCTTTTGCGTCGGATAGCCCAATCTTTCGCGCGACATGGGATTGAGGGCGGGAATGGCAAAAACATCGGTGGGTAGCTTATCGCCATTGTCGGCAGCGATTCTTGCCCCTTTAGGATTCTGGGCGCGAAGGAGTGACTTGGCACTGCGCGGTTCGCGAATCTCGTCGGGGCAAAAATGATAATCGCTACTTGCGGCATAGAACAGAATCACATCGTGTTTTTGGGCATAGTGTCGCTTTGAGGCTCCACCAGTCTGGTAATGCCAGATGATTTCGTTTAGAAAAAGCCCGCGGTTCTGGTCGCCACAAAAAACCATGTCGCAGAGCAGTTTAAGATAGTGACTGGCCGATGGATCACAGTGGAGGTAAAAACTACCCGTCGGTTTGAGCAGACTATGGGCCGCCATGATCCGCAGCGACAGGCTGACCAGATAGGCCAGCAGGCCATTCGCACCAATCCCAGCCCGCAGTCCGCGCAGCAGTTCTGTCACCGCCGGGTGGCGCGAGTCGCTGATCTGGCTCCACCCTTCCATCGCCGCACCATCCCATTGCCAGACATCGCTGAAGGCCTGGGTCTTGGCTGCTGATCCCATCGAGATCAAATAGTTCCGCTGCGAATAGAAGGGCGGGTCAAGATAGACCAGATCAACCGTCTCGCGCTCGATGCGCTGCAAAAGAGCAAGGTTATCGCCGCAATAGAGGTGATTGGATGCAAGGAAAACCGTCATGGACTAGACTAATAGCACAGGCGGTGATGATTGCAAGTTTGGCAATTGCCTGGGAGTGTGAATGGATGGGGATTATTATTAGCCGTCGCCACAACCGCCGCGTAAATGAAAGCGGCGGCATGAAAGTTTTGCAGCAAGACGGGTAATCTTGCTTTGCTTAATGAGAGTAAGAAAGAAAGGGAGATTCCCCGTCTGCGGTTGCCCCTGCCCTGCTGACGAATGTCAGCATTCGCTGAAGGGTGACTATTCCCCCCTTCCAAAGAAGGGGGGATAAAGAGTAACGATTTCAATCTATTATACCTCCCCTTCTTTAGAAGGGGAGGATAGTCGCAGCTTGGCAGCTTGCTGCCTAGCGAGACTTGGAGGGGTTGATGAATTAAAATTAACAAATAAATTCAATAGGATAGACCAACCCCTCCAAGAAAACCTAAAGCTCGCCTTCGGCTTCGCTAAGGTTTTCTA
>JASGCE010000170.1 GCA_030054295.1 Minisyncoccota bacterium | reverse complement strand
TTTGAATCATTGATTAAAAACTACAGAGTTTCCATAGTTTTTTCCAGCCGATTCGGAGTAATCGCTTGATTATCGACCGAAGAGCATTTTTACATTAAATAGGAGCAATATACGAAACCTCCCCTTCTTTAGGATGGTCTGAAAAATTCGAAATTTATAGAGCAACCCCTCCAAGAAACTCTAAGGTTCGACTTCGTCTCACCAAGAGTTTCTATCCTCCCCTTCTAAAGAAGGGGAGGTATAATGCATTGTAATCCTTACGCTTTATCCCCCCTTCTTCAGAAGGGGGGAATAGTCGAACTTATCAGCTTTGCTGATTAGTGAGACTAAGGGGGGTTGCCTGACTGTCTGAAAAAGTCGAAAATTGAATTATTTCCCCCTGCTAGGGGGAGGCAACAGTAAAAATGCATCAAAGTTAATGTTTCTCTCCTATTAATGATAAAAATACCCCTAAACAAAATTCTGCGGATCAATATCGACCGTTACCCGCACGGCGGCTGGTCGCTTGACCCGAACCAGCCAATCGCGCAGTAAATTCTGCGGCAAAATATCCCGCCGCGTCTTGAGCAAAAGCCGATAGCGATAACGACCGCGCAGCATGGCAAAGGGTGCCGCCGCCGGGCCAAAAACCTCCACCCCTTCTCCGCGCGGGGCCATTCGCCCAAGTTCTTGCGCGACCTTCCGCGCCAGCCCATCATCCTCCGCCGAGACAATCACCGCCGCCAAGCGACCATAGGGAGGAAGATTAAAATATTGTCTCTCCCCAAGTTCATATTTTAAAAACTCGGCCTGGCGATTCTGCGCCAAGGTGACCATCACCGGATGCTGGGGGGAACGGGTTTGAATATAGACCTGTCCCGAACTCTCGGCCCTTCCAGCCCGCCCCGATACCTGATGCAGCAATTGCCAGCTGCGTTCGCTGGCCCGCAGGTCGCCACCATGTAGACCAATATCGGCATCGACAATCCCCACCAGAGTCAAATAGGGAAAATGATGTCCCTTGGCAATGATCTGAGTCCCTATCACTATATCGATCTGGCGATTTTGAATCTGTATGAAGATCGCTTCGAGATCGCTATTGCTGACCATGTCGCTGGCGATGGCGGCGATGCGGGCGGAGGGAAACCGCTTGGTGACCTCCTCCAGCAGCCTTTCGATTCCCGGGCCGCAGGGGACGAGACTATCGACCTCGTGGCATTCGGGACATTCCTTTGGCACCGACCGGGTTGCGCCACATTGGTGACATTCCAGTCGGGGTGGGCGAGAGGAATTTATCGGCCGATGCTCGACCAACCAGCTGGTACAGTCTTTACAGCCAAACCTATGGCCACAGGCGCGGCAGAGGGTCAAGGGGGCATAGCCGCGACGGTTCAAAAACAGGGCGACCTGCTCGCCGCGCTGGATCGTCTCGGCCATGGCCTTGAGCAGGGAGGGGGCCAGAAAACTCCCCCGTTCGGGCATGTCGCGGGTCAGGTCGATCATCTTGATGGTTGGCAGGGTCGCAGTCCCGTGGCGAAGCGGTAAGGGGTAACTCTGATACCTTCCCTGCTCGACATTAAACAGGGTCTCGAGGGATGGAGTGGCCGAGGCCAGAATGATCGGAATCTGTTCAAGCTGCGCCCGCACAATCGCCATGTCGCGCCCGTGGTATGGCACGCCTTCTTCTTGCTTAAAACTACTGTCATGTTCTTCATCGACGATCATCAGGGCCAGTCTGGACAGGGGCAAAAACAAAGCCGAGCGCGCCCCGACCACCACCAAAGGTTGGTCGGTTCCGAGAATCCTCTGCCAGGTCTCACGGCGAATTTTGGCGGATAGGTTTGAATGCCACACCAGAGGCTCGAAGCCAAACCGGTTTTTGAATCGCGCCAGCCACTGACCCGACAGGGCGATCTCGGGCAGCAGAACCAGGGACTGCCGCCCCATCGCCAAGGCCTGGTTGATGGCGGCAAAATAGACCTCGGTCTTGCCCGAACCGGTCACGCCATGGATCAGGGATTTGGTAAATTTCTGCTCCCGCACCCTTGTCACCAGCTGCTCGGCAATCTCCTGCTGTTCGGGCGAAAGCTCCGCCGGGCTTGCCGTCACGGTGAGCGATTCTGCTGTCGATGGGGTCACCGTCTCGGTGATTTGGATTAACTGCTGATCCTTGACCATCATCCTGAGCAGGTTCTTGGCCACCTGCGCCCGCTCGGCCAGATCATCGGCGGTCAGGGACTCCCCCCCCGCTAACTGTTGCAACACCATTTGCCGCGCGGCCGACAGCTTGACCCGTGGCGCGACGGTCGGGGCACGATAGTGAATAGCCCTTGGCTGTCCCCGCGAGACCGTCTCAGCCAAGACCACCGCCGGCAAGGCAAGTTTTAATACCGAGCCAACCGGCACCATGACATAGGCCGCGATCCAATCGATCAAACGGCACAGGGATTCGGGCAGGGGCGGCATGGCGACAATCGATTCCACCCGCTTGAGCCTGACTTCATCAACCGGGCGGAGGCCAGATGGAATCGCCCGACTATCGGCCAGCCAAATCACCCCCGTCATTATTTTTTTGCCAAAGGGTACCTTGACCAATGAACCAACTGGCGGAATCGCATCACCCATTTCGGGTGGCAAAAGATAGTCCAGCACCCCCATCGGCAAAGGCAAGGGCAAAACCACCTTAAGGCGAGTCCCAGTCATAAATTCATCAGCCCGCCATATAGTGACCGCCGTTAATCGACAGGGTCATGCCGGTAATAAACCCCGCCTCCTCGCTCGCTAAATAATTGACCGCCGAGGCAATCTCCTCGGCGTGGCCCAAGCGACCCAGCGGAATCTGCGCGGTAATCTTGGCCAGAATCTCGGGGGCCACCGCCGCCACCATCTCGGTATCAATATAGCCCGGGGCCACCGCATTGACTGTAATCTTCTTGATCGCCGATTCGAGGGCCAGAGCCTTGGTAAAGCCAATCATTCCCGACTTGGCGGCGCAGTAATTGCTCTGGCCAAACTGCCCCCTTTGACCATTGATCGAACTGATATTGATGATGCGGCCAAAGCTGCGGCTGCGCATTCCTTCGATCACCGCCCGCGACATGGCAAAACAGGATTTAAGGTCGGCGGTGAGTACCTCGTCCCATTGCGACTCGGTCATTTTATGCAGCGGCACATCGCGGGTAATGCCAGCATTATTGACCAGAATATCGATGGGGCCAATCGATGCCTCGACCTCCTTGACTCCATTCATACAGGCGGTAAAGTCGCCGGCATTCCATTGCCGCACCTCGATACCCGTACGGGCGCGATAGTCTGCCGCGGCGGCCTGATTGCTGGCAAAGGTGGCAACCACCTTGCAGCCCGATTTTTGCAGTCTTTCGGCAATGGCGGCACCAATGCCGCGGGTTCCGCCGGTGACCAGTGCTATTCTTGTCATAGTTTCCTCCCGGTTAATTTTTATCGATTTGAACTGTAGCTGCGCATGACCTCGGCAACATCAATCTGGTAAAAACCGTACCATTTCTCCATCCCTTGTTTTTGCGCCGCTAGATGCTCGGGGTCGTTGCGCCATTCTTTGATGGCTTCAGGATTTGGCCAATAGGATAGGGTGATCTCCTCCTCCTCTCCATTATCGTGCGGCTGGGTGACATTAAAATAATTGATACAGCCATATTTGTTAAAGGCGAGGCTGCGCATTCGGTCGGCGGCAATCTGATAGTTATCCATCTCGCCCGTGGATTCCAGGTCTTTAAGCGTAGCACGAAAGATCACAACAAACATTCAAGTCTCCCTGATAAAGAGATTAAACCTCGTCGGAACTGGCCATAACCAACGGAGCCTCCCGCGAGACAAAGGTACCAATTTCTTTTCCCTGCAAGAGGGATTCGACCGCCTTCGGCTGGTCAAAGTTAAACAGATGAATCGGCAGGTTATGGTCGCGGGCCAGCAGCATGGCCGACTGATCCATAATCCGAATATCGCGATGCAGAACCTCGGTAAAGCTGACCGATTTGAATCTTTTTGCCGAAGGGTCTTTCTTGGGGTCGGCGGTAAAGACTCCGTCAACCCCATGTTTAGCGGCAAAAATGGCCTGGCAGTGAGTCTCAATCGCCCGCTGCACCGAAGGATAGTCGGTGGTGACAAAGGGCTGACCAATGCCGCCAACCAATATCACAATCGAGCCCTTCTCGAGGTGGCGAATGGCCCGCAGGCGAATATAGGGTTCGGCGATGGAATTGATATGAATCGCCGACATGACCCGGACATCGGTATCGATGCGGGTATTGATGGCGGCGCGGAGCATGACTCCGTTAATGATGGTGCCGAGCATCCCCATATTATCGGCCTCGGCATGGTCGATTTTCCAAGCCCCGGCGACATTGCCGCGGAATATATTGCCGCCCCCGACGGTGATGGCGACCTGACAGCCGAGTTCGACCGCGCTGGCGACCTCGCTGACAATATGATCTATGGCGTGCCGTTCAAAAACATTTTGCGAGTCGCCAGCCATCGCCCCGCCGCTGAGTTTAATCATGATTCGCTGGTATTTTAGCATGGCAAACCCCCAAATAAATTAAAGGAAACAATCGTCATAAGGGTGAATATACACGAAATAATGGGTTGTTAAATCCCTAACTGATTTTAGATATTGCCTTTTGATTTGATTTGCGACCACAGTTGATTAGACTGAAAAAATTGAATTTTGCTTACACAGAGGGAGAATAGAATGGGAAGTTATGCAGGCGACCTGACCGCAACCGAGGCCTTTGCAACCCTGACCAAGGACAGCAATGCCCTGCTGGTCGATGTCCGCACGCCAGAGGAATGGGCGCGGGTGGGAATTCCCGACCTGTCATCGCTGCACAAAAAACCCGAGCTTCTGATCTGGACTCCCGACCCTGAACAGCAAAAGCAATTTGCCGCCCGCATCAACGAACTGGCCGACCCGGCCAAACAGAAGCTCATTTTCCTCTGTCGTTCTGGCGTGCGCAGCGTCGCCGCCGCCAGCTATATGACCAATCTGGGCTTTAGCCACTGTTACAATATTCTCGGCGGCTTTGAAGGGGCCAATGGCTGGCTGGCCAATAAATTGCCAAGCGGTTCGGTTTAGAGGGAGTGGGGTTGCATTGGTTTTTTGTCAATTCCTGCAAGCCTGACTCAATTGGGGTAAGGGCAAAAATGGGGCCAGACTGTCTCAAAATGAATTTCGTGGTGTTAATTCAACAAAAAACTTGTCACT
>JASGCE010000169.1 GCA_030054295.1 Minisyncoccota bacterium | reverse complement strand
GCGCGGGAGACTTTATACAATGGTACATATGCCACAGATAATGGGCGGCATAGCTGCGCCAGGGTTTAAACCCCTCGGCATGGTGACGCATGGCGGCCGCATCTGGGCGCGAGTCTAAACCGAGCAGGGTCTGTAATGCAACCGCCAAGGCCAGGTCAGCGGCCGGCCAAATATCCGGGCGATTCAAAGCAAAAAGCAAATAGATTTCGCTCGTCCAGGGGCCAATGCCGGTAACCTGGGTCAGTTCTTCGGTGACTGTCGCATCATCGGCACGGTTCAAAAATTCCAAATCCAGCCGACCATCGACCAGTCGCTGCGATAGGTCGTGAACCGCGCGAATCTTGGCGTGGCTAAGGCCAATTTCGCGCAAGGATTCGGGGCTGGTGGCGAGCAGTTTTTTCGGCTCCACCGCGCCGAGACTCTGCTCCAGCCGCGCGACAATCGCCGCCGCCGCCTTGGTCGAGAGTTGTTGTCCGGCAATGATCTTGACCAATGTCCCAAAGCCCGCCGGCCAAACCCGCAAGGGGGCCTGACCATAGATTTCCATCGCCGCAGCAAAGGCTGGCACCTGATCCTTCAAGGCCCTAAAGCCGTCATGAGGCGAAGCAAGGGTCAAAAGCGATATTTCAACCCAAGGCTAAAATCATTGGTATAGAGATCGAGCGGCGATTGAGTCTGTTCCGGCACAATCTGGAATCGCAAATTCGTAAAGCGATAGTCGAGATTGAGGGAGATGACATCCGATATCTTATAATCAATGCCGGCGCCAACGCCCCAGATCCAGGCCAGCCCACCGTCTGGAACCTTGCCATCTTTCGATGAACTGCTGGTCGCCGAGGTTCTGGTCGTTATCTGGGGTTTGGAACTATCGACAATCGAGGCCCCGCCACTAATCGCCAGATAGGGCGAATATTCGGTCGTATCATATTCAGGCAAATGAAACAGTCCCGTCATGGCGAAGGTCATAAAACTGAGATTCATCACCGTAGTCACGGTCTTGGTGCTGGTCTGCGAAACCGAGCGAAACTCGGCACTGCTGCGATAACGGAAATCCCCTTCAAGGCTGAGATAGCTGTTATAACTTCGGCCATAGGCGACACCAAATAGCACCGATTTCCCAAGCTGTGGATCCTCTGACCAGGTGCCATAGGTGCCAATATCCGAGATCGGCTGACTCCCCAGCAGCATGGTACTGGTAAGGCCAAGATTGGCGCGAAGATATTGATTGGTCGATTTGGGGGCAATGATCGGTGACTTCGCAGCAGCGGAAGAGGCAGGGGTAGCCATCGGCCTGGTCGCCTCGAGCGGTTTAGGGGCCATCGAAGCTGGTGGTGGCGGCGCTGGCTGGAGCAATTCTCCCCCGCCCGCCGCAGCCGCAGGGAGTTGAACCGGGTTGGTCATTTTGCCCGAACCATTGGGGTCAAGCACCTCGGTTTGAATGACTTTTGGCGTTGGGGTTAGAGTCTGCGCCAGTGCAGCTCGGGCTGCGATCAAGGGCCATAGAATGGCCAGAAATCCCAAGGCCAGTGTGGCGAACCTAAGACCGTTTGTAAAAAACAACCCTAGTTGTCCCGCGGTACAACCATGACTCCAAATGTGAAGGTTCTGTCTGTTCTGCATGATCCATTCCGAACTGTTGTTAATCCGCTCTTCGATCCCTTACTCCATTGGTTTTCGGTGCGATCAGTTAAGACCGCACCGCAACCATTCCCGCTTAGTTAGCCTTCATGCCAACGAAGATGGGAGTTGTATCATATTCGAAAAGATCGCCTGTAGCAAAGTCAATAATGAATCCAAAGCCATTCAGCAGGTTCCACAGACTGACCTTGTTAAAACCAGTCTCGCGGTAGGCCTTGGTTGGGGCATAGCCATTCTTGTCGCAGCTGGCAACAATATCATGCATCCCGCGCGAAATGCTAAAGCTGCCCGGAGTCGAATCGACCCGACCCACCACACCGCTGTTGCGCATCACCGTACAGCGAGCCCCAGACGGATCGGTCGCAACACTAAGAGTCTGTTTATGATCCGAGAACATGGTCGCACAGCCCGCCACTGCCAACAGCAGGGCAAAGCCAAAAACAAAACGAGAAATGGAGTTAAATGTCATAATTTTTACCTATTATTGTTATTTAGTTATTTATCTGTAACGGTTTGATCGAGCACCAAGGCACCAAGGTTCTTAACTCGGCTTGATTCATCAGGCGCATTGTAAATTGCGACCAAAGAACAGAGACAGGTCAATCTTAGCAAAGATGGTAAGACTATAGAAGTTAATCCTCTGGTTCTTCCTCGTTCAAATTGTCGCTGGCAGTCGGCCGCAGCGTTGGCGTGGTTTTAATGTATTTTTCATCTTTGCAGGTAATGGTATAGTTATATTCGGGTCGAATTATGGGATATTTTAGTATAACCAAGCCCGTATAATAGCTGGTTGTGACACTCTCGACCATCAGGGGAGAGCCACATAGCTGCGAAGGCTTGCCGATCATGCTTTTTTGCCCGGTAAGGTCGCCCACATTGTTATAAAATATCTGCCGACCATGGTGAGCGACCGTAAAATGATCGGTATAGCTACAGGCTGCCAGACCGAGCAACAGACCGAATCCTAAAACTGTCCTAATCATAACAATTGCTAAGGTGCCAGCCACTTTTAAGCCTGTTGAATGAAGGTTAAGATGAATCTGTGATCACAGGATTCATATGACCTTAAGGCACTTAGTGGATTTGTTACAACCCAAAAATTGGGGAAAAAGACAAAATTCGATTCAATTGTTTTCGGAAAAGAATTACCCTCACTTGGTGGTCTGTAATTCATCGACAAATTCATCCAGTTCGCGCACCAGAATATTGGTAGGCTTGACCAGATCGTTGGCGGCCCAGATCACCTGCAAAGACGAAGAATGGGTATAGGCCGAGGCCAGCACGACATCGCGGAATCGGTCGGTGATGATCTTGGCGGCTTCATTGACCTTGGCGACGACTTCGATCATCTGCTCGGCCTCCAGCTTTTGGTCGCGCACCTGATCGGCAATCGTACTGGTGATTTGGTTCATGCCGATGATGGTCTGGGCGATCTCGCCAATCGCATCGACGGTTTCCTGAGTCGCCAGCTGCACCGCATCGATCTGGCCGGTGATCTCTTCGGTCGCTCGGGCGGTTTGCGATGCCAAGGACTTGACTTCGCTGGCGACCACGGCAAAGCCGCGACCGGCCTCGCCAGCTCGCGCCGCCTCGATGGTGGCATTGAGGGCGAGCAGGTTGGTCTGCTGGGCAATCTTCGAGATGAGCCCGACGGCATCCCCAATCTTCTGTGCCGCCTGAGACAGACCGCGGACTCGGCCATTGGTGCGGTCGGCGACCTCGACGGCTTCGGTGGCGATCTGGGCGGAATCGGTGACTCCTGAAGTGACCGAGGCCACTGTCGCCATCAGGGTTTCGGCCGAGAGGGTCAGGGCCTGGACATTCAGGATCATCTCCTCGCAGGCATCGGCTGCCTCGGCTGAACGGTTGGAGGTTTTGCCCACATCCCGTCCCATCGATGATGCTGTATCCTCGATCTCTCGTGCGCCATCGGTGACTCCGCCGGCGACCGACTTGACCACGCCGTCAAAGCCGATGGTCAGGTCGGTAATTTTTTTGGCGCGAATTTCTTTGAACTGGGATTCGGATTCGCGCTCTGCCTCGAGTTTTTTGGCGAGGATGGAACGGTCGCGCAGGACGCTGATGGCCTTGGCCAGCTGTCCCAATTCATCCTTGCGATTGACTCCGGTGATCTTGACATCCAGATGCCCCTCGGCAAGATCGTTGACGACGGTGGAGGAGCGTAGCAAGGGCCGAACCACCGCGCGGTTAAAAAAGAACAGGGAACCGACGATCATAATGGTCGAGAGCAGAACCGTAGTCAGCAGCGACCACTGGACCTTGGTCACGATCTCGAGATTATGATCGGCCCCGACCTCGGCTGAGGTTCGCCCTTCGCGGTTGAGTTGATTGAGTTGGTTTTGAATCTCGGCAAAGAGTTTTTCGGAATCGCCATGATAGAATCGGGCCAGTCTATCCTGTTCTTGATCCTGGGCTATCTTGGCCATCTTGTTGGACTGGTCGAGCAGGGCCTCGAGCTTGTCGTGGAGATTCATGATCGCCACCTGTTCAACACTGTTGCTGACCTTGTGCAAGGCATCCAGGGTCTTGTCGATTTTTGCGTCGGTATCCTCGAGGCTCTGGGCGGTGGAGAAGATTGCGTCATTGGTATTGGCAAATTGCAGTTCGGCTTGCAACAGGCGGGTTCGTTCGATGAGTTGCGACAATTCTGTCAGGGTTTGGAGTTTTGGCACTAGGATGGTTTTTTCGTAGGTGGCCTGTTCGCTGATTCTGGGGAACTGGGTGTAGATGAGGACGATCATCGACATCAGGGTTAGGAGCAATACAGCAAAAATGGCCAGGAATTTGGTTTGAATTGAGTTTTTTACCAGAGTTAGTTTCATCGGACTTCCTTCACGGCTGGGCAATCTTGGGGTCGTGAATATCATCCTATAAAAGGGTGAATAAATGATTTCTGGTTTGAAAGGGTTGAAAAAATTTCTTCTGGTTATTGCAGATTTCCAAAATTCACTGTTACTCATAATCGGTTCCAAGGCGCAGCCTTGGCGGGTTAAGGGCGGAGCCCTTATCGGTCTGGGCGAAGCCCAGTTGTGCAGGAAATATGTCACAGACCGATTTACAAATTGAAGCGTCGCAGACAAATAAGAATCCCACGCTATTATTTGATAAAATTAAGTTCTCAGCGCGTTCTTTTACTCCCCATGAATTATTTATCCTTGCGAGCTTGCGAACAAAGTGAGCAAAAAAGCGAGTAAGGGTAAATAATTCATAAGAACGCGCTGGAACTGAACAACGAAAGCCATCGGTTCGGGCTCGGCTTGCAAAACGCGAACTGCCCCGCATAGTCCACATTCTGTCGTTAAATTCGCGGTGGGGCAGCTTCACAAGTTTTGCTGCGCCGACCCTCACCGATTGGCGGGTTAATGCTGGGCTTCGCCCAGACCCATTTAAGGCTTCGCCTTAAAAATCCAGCAAGGCTTCGCCTTGCATCCAATTATGATTTTTTTGAATAGACTAAAGTATACACTGTTCACTTGAGAATTATAGCGCACTTCCCGAAGTTATAGGCTCTTCTAAAATCGTCATTGCCCTCAAGCTGCGATAGCAGCGCAGAGTGGCAATCCAGA
>JASGCE010000168.1 GCA_030054295.1 Minisyncoccota bacterium | reverse complement strand
AAGACTTTGCATTCGCAAAGTCAAGCGCGACGACGCTCAGAGTGACAACGAAAGTGAGTTTTTCAGACCTTCCTAAAGGGAGGGGGGGATTTTTAACCCCCTAATTCACATTCTGATTCTTGACCATAACCTCAGGCAGGTTTTTGACCAGTTCGTAGGTGTCATGGTACCAGATCGAATCGGGGTAGTTGTGCCCCAGCACAGCGGCATTGGCAATTGCCTCCTCCTTGAGGCCCAGAGCCAGATAGGATTCGACCAGTCTTTGCAGAGCCTCTGGCACATGGCTGGTGTTGGTGCGGCTGGTGGCCACCGCGCGGAAACGCAAAATCGCCGCGCCATAGAGTTCTTGATTCTGGTACCAGCGGCCAATCGCCATTTCCTTACCGCCGAGGTGATCATGGGTCAAGTCGAGCTTCAGCCGCGCATCCCGCGCATAGACCGACTGCGGAAACCGCCTGATCAATTCGCTAAAACTTTCCTGAGCATTCTCGGTCATCGACTGGTCGCGGTCAACATCTTCGATCTGGTAATAGTAACACATGCCCTTGAGGTAATAGGCATAGGGCACGGCGGGATTGCCGGGATGGGCCTCGATAAAGGACTGCAAAGCATTGACCGCCCCCGGATATTGGCGGCTGATAAAAAGACTATAGGCCCCCATCAATTCAGCCCGCGGCGACCAGATCGAATAGGGGTGTTGGCGGCTCACCTCGTCGAACTGTTTTTTGGAATCGGCAAATTTGCGCGCCTGAAGCGAATCCATCGCATCGTTATAGAGCTGCTCCACCGACAGTTCTTGGAACTCGTTGCTTTTTTTAGCGCAGCCAGACAGGGCCAGAATCAAGGCTAGACCGAGGCCAATGGGGAGTGATTTAAGACTGAAGGGAATCGACACCGTAAGACCTCTGAACCGCTTGGGTTTAACAATTGAATTACGCATTAATAGCCTCTCTCGATGGTAAACTCAACCGCCTCGATCAGGGCACGGCGGGCGGGACTATCGTCAAAGCCCATCAGGGCCGAACGGGCGCGATGGCCAAACTCTGCTGCCCGTTGCAGGGTCAGTTCGACTCCGCGATGCCGCGCAATCAATTCGACGGCGGTAGCAAAGTCATCGCTGGTCTGGTTCTGCTCCTCGATGGTGCGCTGCCAAAAGACTCGCTCCTCTTTACTGGCGGCGGCTATGGCAATGATCACCGGCATGGTGATTTTTCCTTCGCGGAAATCATCCCCCACCGTCTTGCCGAGGGCCCCCTGCTCCGCCGTATAGTCAAGGGCATCATCAATCAACTGGAACGCCAGACCGAGGGTGTGACCAAATTCCTGAAGGGCCAATTCATCAGCAGCCGGGCGAGCCGCGACCACCGCCCCGATCTGGGCTGCGGCTTCAAACAGCACGGCGGTTTTACAGCCAATCACCTGCATATAGGAGTCTTCGGTGGTGGCGATATTATTGCTGGTCATCAGTTGCAAGACCTCGCCCTCGGCAATTACCGCCGAGGCACGGGAGAGAATCTCCAAGACCCGTAGCGACTGATCCTCGACCATCAAAGCAAAGGCGCGGCTGAACAAAAAATCCCCGACCAGCACGCTGGCCTTATTGCCAAACAGTTCATTGGCACTGGGCAAGCCGCGCCGCAGGGCCGAATCATCGACCACATCATCATGAAGCAGGGTGGCGGTATGAATAAACTCGACCGCCGCCGCCAAGCGATGGTGGCGATGACCCTGATAGCCACAGAGCCGCGCCGCAGCCAGGGTTATCATCGGCCGCAGTCTCTTGCCGCCCGAGGCCACCAGATGCCCAGCCAGCTGCGGGATCAGGGCCACTTCGCTCTGCATTCTTTCTATAATGATCTGGTTGACGGCCTGCATTTCGCTGGTCAGCAGCTGCTGCAAGGAATCGAGGCTGATACTCGCCCGACCTGAAGCCACCCGACCTGAAGCCCCCAGACCCGATGCCCCCCGCGCCAAATCCCCAGACGCACCATCAATAGACTCTGGTAATGGATGGATCGAGGGGATAGTATCGACAAATTGACTATTGAGTGCGACCACCTTAACCGACCTTGAGAATAGGTTTCCACCAGCCAGACAGGCAATCCCCCATCGACCGAATAAATACAAACCAAGAATACAGTATTCCCAGCCAAGATTCCACCGAATAGAAGAGGCGGTTCAAAATCTCGAATTTATATGAAGAAAATGATACCACCGACGACGGGTTGCTCGGGCAAAAAATCAAGCTGCGGCAATTTCGCAGTGGCTATCGCGTTGCCGTTGATTCGGTCTTGCTGGCGGCGGCGGTCGAGTCTTCGAAGGGGCAAAAAATCGCCGACCTTGGCTGCGGAGTCGGGGCGGTCAGTCTCTGCATTGCCTGGCGTTTACCCGCGGTGCTGGTGACCGGTTTTGAACGGGAGGCTAGTCTAGTCGAACTGGCAAAATACAATGCCAGGGCCAATGGAGTTTCGGAACGGGTGGAGGTTATAGCCGCCGATGTGACCTGTTTATCCGCCGGGTCTCAGCCATTTGATCAGGTGGTGATGAACCCGCCCTTCCACGAAGCCGCCAGCGATCTCTCCCCCGATAGTCGCCGCAACCTGGCCCTGCGCGAAGCCGACCTGACCGCCTGGCTCGATGCCGCCGCGCGGGTACTGAGCGATAAGGGCTGGCTGACCGTCATCTTCCGCGCCGACCGCCAGAGCGAACTGCTCGCCGCCATGTCTCAGGCCGGTTTTGGCGCGGTCGAGATTTTGCCGCTGCTGCCGCGGCTCGGTCGTCCGGCCAAAAGAATTATCGTTCGCGGCCAGATGGGGGCGACTGGCAGGCTGGAACTTCGCCCTCCGCTGATATTGCACGATGGGCCAAGCGGTTATTCCGCCGCCGCCGAAGCGATTTTACAGGGCGGCGAATTGCGGGTGACTCCGACAGTCTTGAAACCTACCGACAAATAAAGCTATAGTCATCCCGTCTTTGTTTTCCATCAAGGGTTATGGGTTAAAATGCTCCTTCAAGCAATACGCGGTCGCGCCGGTTCCTGGGTTGTCAAGGGACTCTTTATCCTTCTATCCCTGAGCTTTGTCGCCTGGGGCTTCGAGGGTTTTATCGGCCAGGTCGGCAGCGGCAACAAGATTCTGACAGTGGGCAGCACGGTCTACGACCCCAACAGCTTTGGCCAAATGATGGACAGGCAGGTCAAGAATATCGAGAAGCAGGTGGGCGGAACCTTTAACCGCAGCCAATTGCGGCAACTTGGAATCTATGACCAGGCCAAGAACCGAATCATCGACTCCGCCCTGATTGAACAGGAGGCCAAGCACCTTGGCGTCGTCGCCGGCGACAAGACGATTAATCTCATTCTGCGTAGTTCCCCGGGCATGGTACGCAGCGACGGCTCGCTGGATTCGGCGCGACTGCTCGAGGTTATTCGTCAGAGCGGCTATGCTAATGAAGAGGCCTTCGTCAAGAACCTGCGCAGCCAGATTGCTACCGGCACCCTGATGCGGGCCGTCGCCAGCATCAATGTCGCGCCATCGGTGATGATCGACCAGATGGGAATCTATCGCTACCAGCAAAGAAGCGCGAACTATGTCACCATCAACGATTCCCTGGTGGCGGTTAAAGCGACCCCCACCGCGGCTGAGATTGCCAAATACCACCAAGACCATGCCGAGGAATTCTCCGCCCCGGAATATCGCACGGTGAACTATGCCCTGCTCGACCCGGCCGTGATTGTCAAGGAGGTCAAGGCCACCGAGGCCGACCTGCGCAAGGACTATGAAGACAATATCGCCCAATATAGCCAGGCCGAAAGACGCACGGTTTTACAGATTCTATTCACCGACGAGGCAGCAGCCACCAAGGCCGCCGATGGCTTAAAGGGCAAGAATGGTGCGGCTGGTACTGCGGCCTTCAACGCCCTCGCCAAGCAAGAAAAGGTCTCGGCCAATGATTTAAGCCTCGGTAGCTTGAGCAAAAAAGAACTGCCGGAAGTGGTCGCCGATTCGGCCTTCAGTTTGGCCCTGGGCGAGACCAGCCGACCCATCAAGACCGACTTCGGTTGGAACCTGGTTCATATCAGTAAAGTCACTGCGGCTACGGTGCAATCATTTGAATCGGTTCAGAATAGATTAAAGCCCGACTATCTGGAGCGCAAGGCGATTGACCTTCTCTATGATCGGGTCAATAGAATCGAGGCCGCGCTCGATGGCGGGGCCAATTTTGCCAGCATTGCCGCGCAATATAGTCTGACCATCAAGTCGGTTGGGCCGATGGATGAGACCGGTCTCGATACAGGGGGCTCGCGGATTACGGCACTGGCGGGCAAGGAAATCGATCAGGGGATTCCGACCGATCGATTAATGTCAGAAGCCTTCCGCATGAAGTCCGGCGAATCCAGTGCGCCGATCGAGGTCAAGGGCAAGAGTCTCTATTACATCGTCAATCTTGCCAAGGTCACCCCCAAGACTCTGCGGCCGCTGGAGACGGTGCGCGATAAGGTTGTCGTTGCGATGCAGCGCGACCAGCAGAGAATGGCGGCCGAGACAAGAGCCAAGGAACTGGTGGCTCGGCTGAATGGTGGCAAGAGCAGCGACTTGGCGGCGGCGGGTTTGCCGATCAAGGCCTCCCTGCCCTTCACGCGGGATGGCAGACTGGTCGCGGGTAAGGAGCCCAAGCCAAGCGAACTGCCGCTGGAGCTGATTACCGAACTGTTCAAGCAACAGAAACTGGGTAAGGTGGTGATGGCGCGGAGTAAGGATGATCGGGCTTGGCTGGTGGCTCAGGTCAGCGATGTTCGGGCAGGAACCCCGGCGGCCAATGCGACGATGAGCCGGGAATTTACCCAGGATATTCAGGCTGATTTGATTGCCGCCTATGTCAACAGTCTGCGGGATAAATATAAGGTCAAGCTGAACCAAAAACTGTATGAGCAGTATTATTAAGTGTTGCTGGGTTTAAATAAATGAAGAGAAAGCGGCTTGGCTGCAAGCCAAAATGCAAAAAAAGGGGGCGGATGCCCCCTCGACTTACTTCGTAAGTCTCACCCCCTCTGGATAGCCTCGTGCTATCGCACGACGCTATGAGGGGTTAGGGGAGGTTTTAGCCTTTCGATAGCCCTCATCGCGTTGCGTTAGAGCATTTGCTAATTTAATAGAGGCAATATGTGAAACCTCCCCTTCTCTAGAAGGGGAGGATAGTCGCAGCTTGGCAGCTTGCTGCCTAGCGAGACTTGGAGG
>JASGCE010000167.1 GCA_030054295.1 Minisyncoccota bacterium | reverse complement strand
AAACCTTAGCGAAGACGAAGTCGAGCTTTAGGTTTGCTTGGAGGGGTTGCACTGTAAATTTCGAGTTTTTCAGACCTTCCTTTAGGAATCGGGGGATAGGGTCTATTTGTTTTTTGCAAGCGAGTCTTTTTACATATAACTTGTCGGGGGCATCCGCCCCCCATTTCACTTCGTTTGAACTATAACCCTATGGTCTCCTCGCGCTGATCAATCCTTTGGATGATTTAATTTCGGTGCCATTATTGGTAATCTTTAAGATCACTTTTTTGCCCTCGGTTTCGGCGAAACTGAGTTTTAAGCTTTCGAGAACAGCAGCAAATTCTGCTGAAACTAAGACCTTGCCATTTTTGGATCTTAAAGCCTTCAATTTACTCATGAAGCTATCCCAATCATTGATGGTTAGAATATAGCTGCCATTGAGCAGCGGCTGTCCATCGGCTCCATCGGGGAAATTGATTTCAACCTGTAGATTTACTGGTGAACCGAAACCAAGGATTTCCAGATTTTCGATCTGGAATTTTCCGCCATCCTTTGACCATTTACTTAAGCCAGCCATAAACTTCTGCGGATCTTTTTCGGTCAAGACAGTGCCTTCGGCCTTTAAGTATTTTTCGGCATTGCCAAAGAGCTTCACCAAGATTTTTAGACTCCCATCGGCGGGAATGACGACGAATTCATCCTCCATCATGGCAAGGGTTACATTCTTTACGCTTAGGGATTGTTTAGACTTGATGGCAGATGGTCTAGCCGCAAGATCATAATATTTGGTTCCATCGGCAAGTAATTTATTCAGCGAGATTGTGAATAGTGTGGTGCTGCCTTTCTCGCCCGCAGCCTCGACAGCTATATCGACTCGATCGGCCGAGAAGGTTGAGTGCAGTTCGGCATTCTTTGGCACCTCGTAAAAATAAACCGCCTTTGTCAAACCAATCATGACATTGGTTAGGTCTGTCCGAGTGGCATCCTCCTTATTGGGGGAACTTAGCCTTATATTCATCTGATTGCCAAATTCAAGACGATAGGTTTTTGTGCCGATTTTTTTACTGACCCTCAGGCTGTTCAGCAAAATTTTTACCCGCGAGTCTGGCCTTTGTTGACTGCCCGCATCAAAGGACAGGGCCTTTAGATCCGCAATTTCATAGCCATCTTTTTTAGAGAATTTTGCCGATTCCCAGCTTAGTTTGGGATCGATTAGCAAAACCTGACCCTCAAGAAGTTTTTGCAGCAGGGAACGATCCGTCAGCTCCTCCTTCAAACTCGCCGCTTGGCTGGGGATTGCGGTCAACCATAGGCTAAAAACCACTAAAACTGTGAGAGTCCATTTCTTCATTTTAAATCCTAAGTTAAGTTATTCACTTTTTTAAATACAACACAGACCAATGGATTATGCAATCATTTGTTTTAGCCCTTCAGTCCAGCATCCCCCTCAGCCCTTCGGGCGGGTGATTTCGAACAGGCCGGCCCGCGTAAATCCATGCAGGGCCCAACCGAGGCCATCGGCGGGTTTTTGCTGCCGCAGCGATTGCCAAACCTGTTCGCGCTCGCGCTCGCTCTTCATGCGCAGATAGTCGATGACGATGAGCCCACCCCATTGGCGCAGGGCGACCAGCCGCGCGATCTCGGTCGCCAGTTGTTCGTTTAACGCCACCGTCGGCAGGTCGCAGCCGCCGCGATCAACATCGATGATCTTAAGCGTCTGCGCCACCTCGAGAATCAGCCGCGAGCCATTGACCTGAGTCTGAATTCTCTCCCCCGCCGCCGCAAAATCATCGGCGACTCCGCTTTGTTGGAGCAGGGATTCGGCCGAACCCAATCGATGTTCAAGTCGTGCCAGCAGATCATCGCGCCCCAGTTCCACCAGTATCCGCGCCAGATAGGTTTTTAACGCCCCGTCATTGGTGATGATCCGCGAAGCTCCATCGCTCGCAATGGCCAGCAGTTCCTGCTGCAACCGATCACCCCGTCGCGCCAACAACCCAAGCTTGCCACCCACATCACCCGGTTCAATCGTCAAGCGACTCTGTTTGCCCTGCCCGGCCAGTTCGGCGAGGCGAAGCCGCAGCAGATCGCCTTCACTGCCCTGCCCGCCTCCCGCACCAAGCGAAATCATTCCCGTCAAGCCACCGCCCAGATCGACAAAAATCGCCTTGCGCGGTGGATCGATTTTGGTAATCCGCCCACCATAGATGTCGCCAATCTGCGGCGGGTGATTAACGGCTGGCTGATCAGACTCAACAGGATTTATTAATTTTCTATAAATTATTAATTTGTTGTCACTCACTCTGGCCATAATCAGATCGCTGCCAGTGACGGCCAGCACCAGACCATTATCAGGGCGGCAGTCGGAAATCACGATAGCAGCCCGTAGTTCTTGAGCAGCCCGGCGGTCTCGTACAGGGGCAGGCCGACGATGTTGCTGTAAGAACCGATGATCTGCCGCACCAGCATGGCGGCGCGGCCCTGAATGGCATAGCCCCCCGCTTTACCAAGGCCTTCGCCGCTGGTAATATAGGCATCGATCTCGGCGGTCGAGAGGGGTTTAAAAACCACCGCGGTCTCGACCAATCGATGATGCTGGCGAAGGCTCGGCAGGTGAATCACGGTCACGCCGGTATAGACGCGGTGGCGACGACCCGACAGCAGTTTGAGACAGGCCGCGATCTGTTCCGGCGATTCGGCCTTGGGCAGAATCCGCCGCCCGACTCCCACCACCGTGTCAGCCGCCAGAATCAGGGTCGGAGGGTCGCGGGGGGGGATTGTGCTGGCCACGGCCTCGGCCTTGGCGGCGGCGAGTCGTGCGGCCAGCAATCGCGGCAGTTCGGCGGGGTGGTGCGACTCGTCGATCCCCGCCTCCTGCACCTGATCGGGAGTCACGCCAATCTGCCGCAAAAGTTCGAGCCTTCGCGGCGAGGCCGAGGCCAGAATCAAGCGCGGATGATCGCCAGACCCAATCTGCACTATTTAAAGCGGAAGGTTATACGACCCTTGGACAGATCGTAAGGAGTCATTTCGACATTGACGCGATCCCCGGCCAGAACCCTGATCCGATTCTTGCGCATCTTGCCCGAAGTATGGGCGAGGACTTCGTGATTATTATCCAGCTTGACGCGAAACATAGCATTGGGGAGTAATTCACTCACCGTGCCAGAAAATTCAATTAGGTCTTCCTTGGGCATAGGGTTCCTCAGTTCGTGTAATCTCGTGACCCGTCATTGCTGCCTGATTCTGTGCTTTGTGTCAATGTTTTTGGGTGATTTTGGCGGGAGTGACATTTATTTCGTGTCATTCTGAGCTTAGAACAGTCCGAGCCTTGCGAGGGTAACTGTTCTTAGCGAAGAATCCAGAAAAATTAACTTATTGTAATTGTTTATCTTTCTGGACTCTTCGCTTGTCTTGCTAGGCCCTTCGCTTTGCTCAGGGCAAGCGCGACGACGCTCAGAGTGACATGATTAAAACAAGCTATCGTACAAATCATCCCAATTTGGGTTCATTGTTTCGATTAATTTTAATTTCCTGACCCTTTTCCAGCCTTTAATCATTTTTTCGTATTCGATTAAGCTTTTGATGTCATGATCAGATTGATACCAAACGAGCATCGTGCAATTGTATTTTTTGGTAAATCCGTCGATCAATTTTTGTTTATGTTCACTGACTCTTTTGGTCAAGTCATTGGTGACACCGACATATAAGGTGCCATTTCTTTGGTTCGTCATGATATAAACAGCGGCATGATTGTAACTATCCAATTTGTTTACTGCCCCAGCCTGCTATTGACTCCCTCCATTTCGTTGAGGGTTGTCAGGACCTTGGCATTAGAGGCATAGGCATTTTGGGTCTTGATCATCTCGGTAAATTCCTCGGCAATATCGACATTCGATGCCTCGATGATGCCTTGGGCCATGGTGGTTTCGCTGCCGCTGCCATCACTAAATGCTGACCTGGTAAGGCCCGCCGATGACAGGGATACAGTGATCGCGCCACTGGTCTGGGAGGCGATAAAGGCGTTGCCGCTGATGGCTTCCAGCCCGTCGATATTGATGCAGTCGGCAATCGGAATCTGGAACCGCGGAATCGATATGCCGTTCGAGAAGATCTGGGTCACTACCCCGACCTCATCGATCGAATAGCCGACGGACATGCCCTGCGGCCGACCATCGTTAAAGGTGCCAATCGAACTATATTGCCCGTCAAACATGGTCGAGGCTGGCACCACCGCTTCACTGTTATAGCCATCATAATGCATGGTCACGGCCTGACCATCGACGGTCACCACTCCCTGGGCTGGGCTGATGGCATAGCCGCTGCTGTTAAAATTGATCGTCACAGTGGTGGGAGTCACCCCGGCACCGCTAAAGCTCGCCTCCCAAGTGCCACCGCGCCCATCGGGAGTGGCCGTCGCCAATCTGCGGTAGGAAACATCGATCAATTTATCGACTCCATCGGCACCAATCACCGCGATCTTGTCGGTAAAGAGATCAGCGGGAGCCGCGCCGCCCGGCGCAGTTTCCGACGGTAGATTGACGCCAATATAGACATTGCTGGTGCGGCTGGCGGCGATGAGCGCATCGGCCGGTACTGTGACTGGCACCAACCCTCCGCCATCCAGTGGCGTACCATCGTTCAGGCTGGCCTTGGCATTGGCGGCAGAATTGATCACAGCCGCGCTGATAAGGTCGGTAGGGGGTTTGCGCACCGTGCCGACCTTAATGGCCGTAGGAATGGCGACTCCCAACAGGGTAAAGCCGGCAGAATTGACCAGATTACCATCCTTATTGGGGCTAAAATCTCCCTTGCGAGTCACGGCATAGGAACCGAGCGGTGAGACCGTCGTGCCATTATTGGCGGTCAGACTCGTCACCGCAAACATACCCTTGCCCGACAGGGCGAGGTTGCTGGAATTGTTACTGAGCTGCAAGGAACCACCCATGCTGATCGACTGGCGCACATCCATCCCGACTCCGCCGCCAATCTGATAGCTCGGCTTGCGATAGGTTCCCACCATATCGCCAAAATTGGCCGTGGTTTTTTTATAGCCCACCGTCGACGCATTGGCGATATTGTCGGCAATCACACCAAACTTCTGCGACTGGGTTTGAACCCCCATCAAGGCATTGTTAAAGGCTCCGTGCAATCCGACCATGGTATTTTCCTATGAAACCAATCGTTTAACAACTGTCCCCCCTCCCTTTAGGGAGCGGGGGCAATTATAATGAATGTCCCCCCTTTCGCTTGCGAAAGCGGGGGATAGCAAGTCTTAGCGAGTGCTTACGAGCGATAGACTTGCTTGGGGGGTATGTCTTAACACGATCAC
>JASGCE010000020.1 GCA_030054295.1 Minisyncoccota bacterium | reverse complement strand
AAATGGACTCTTCGCTTGTCTTGCTAGGGCTTTCGCTTCGCAAAAGCCAAGCGCGTCGACGCTCAGAGTGACAAGTTTTTTGTTGAATTAGCACTACGAAATTCTTTTTGAGACAGTCTGGCAACCAAAAAATAATAAATTAAAACTCTTTTGAGTTTTTGAATTATCAACTAAACAGACTATAGTCCCTCCGTTATGATCCCATACTCAGAAACAGGTCACAGATGATTAAGGCAAAATTTATGAATAAAAAATCACTGGCTCTGATGGCTGTCATTATTCTGGGCATAGGTTCCAGTCAGCTTGGCTATGGGCAGGTAAAGGATGGGATCAGAACCGAAAGGGTGACGATCACTGGCAAGGCTTTTGTCATTGATGGCGATACTTTGGTGATTCGCTCCCGACATATTCGGCTGCAAGGGATTGACGCGCCGGAATATAAACAGACCTGCCAAAGGCCTGATGGCGTGACTTGGGGTTGTGGTCTGGTGGCGGCGCGCCAGCTGCGACAGAAGCTTGAAGGGGCAAAGCTTACCTGCATCGGGGAGCAGTGGGATAAATATGGTCGCCTGCTCGCCAATTGCTTTTTGGGGGAGCAGAACCTTAACCGCTGGGTCGTGGCGAGCGGCTGGGCCATTGCCTATCGTTTTTTTACGACCGAGTTCGCCCCAGAGGAGGAACAGGCCAAAGCAACTAAATTAGGTATCTGGAGCAGCCGATTTATCGAACCCTATCAATGGCGGCAAAGTCATCGGCAAAAGTAAAATAATCAAAACCAAATTCAGCACCAGTCAAAAACATCAGCCCTGCCGCAATCTTGAGTCAAAAAATCGCCGTGGCAAATTCAAATGAATTCAAATCCCGAGGAATAAATTTAAACCGACTCGTAAATTAGAATAACAACTTTAGCTAAATTTATGGAATGACTCGATATTCTAAATTTAACACAAAAATTCATTTTGAAATTATCGAATATTTTGCTATAAATAGAGTCATAGGCGTGATTTAAGACCTTTCAATTTCGGTAATGACTATAAAATACCAATTGAATCAAGTCTTAAGCCTGTGGAGGCGATTTCGGTGACTCTGTCCATAATTTTTGCTTGAATCGGATAAAAATTATGGTATTGTCACGAGGTCTATGGAAGAATCGAACGAGACTGTGTGGTTGGTTGCTTTCGATTGGTTTAAAGGTGGCGAAAAGACAGGCAGAGATTCAGGATTGTGCGATAAAGGCTTTTGTTTTGAATCGAATAATCATTTTCTGCTTAGGGTCTTTAGGGTTTTAAAATTGGGTGAGGTCAATAGGGTATAAAGTTATTATCAATAAATCCTGTTTTGTTTGGGTTGGGAATCATTGATTTTGGGTATTTGGTTTGGTGTAAAGTCGATAGAAGCCTATGCAGCCTTAATTGGGTCGAGGTGCAGGGGTCAGAGTTAAGAGTGCGAAACTAAGGTGGGTTTTGAAACGACAGCTGAATATAAAACAACGCAATGGGTGGTTGTTGGGAGACAAGGGTTCGAAATAGGTTGTGGTGCCTATCGGGAACCAAAAACGGACAAGAGTGCCAAGGATATGGCACAAAAAATGGTGGTATATTTATAATGGTTGGTAAATCACACTGCGGCTGTCGAGCTTATGGATTTAAGGAGATAAGGTGCGAAATGACAAAAACGAGTAAGGTGGTCGATTAAAGCGAATTGATTCTGGGGTGAATGTCACCCCGGAATTTTATCATTTAACTATTCATGTTTCACATCTGAAACATGTCAACTTTAAGGTGAAGTAAATGTCTATTCTGAACAATACAAACGACTTATTGGTTAATTCAATTGAAGCGCAGGCCAAGAAGCCTGTTCGTGGCAATGCGCTACGCAAGCTTCTCAGCCGCTCCTTGCCCTTTGCGGCCCTGGCGGTTGGCTTGATGGCTGGTACGGCTTCCAAGGTTTGGGCGATCGAGGTTAAGGACAAGGATTCTAGCACTATCAGCGGTGGGAATGAAGAACTCGAGAACACCGGCGGCGTTTTTACCCTTAATACCAATGGTTTTACGGCTAACAAGTATAAGGGTATTGGTTCAAACCAGATCAAGATCTATGCGAAGCATGGCGCCAATGGTGACCTTCAATTTGGCACCGGCACTATGGACCTTACGGGTGATCTGAATCTTACGGGTACTTCGATTGTGGTTGATATATCGCAGCTCGGGAAGAACGGTGGCAGTTTTGATCTGATTAAGGCCGATGGTACAATCACGGGTACTGTGAACAGTGGTACCAAAACCTATGTCGGTGTCATTGTCGAAAATGGCGTGGGTGGCTCCCCGGTTACAAGCATGGCTGAAGTTGTTGGCAACAGACTGCGGGTAACATTGGGTGGCACGGGTGCAAGCTATAACCTGGCGACGACAACCGTTGCGGATCAAAAATTCAATGGTTTTGCTGCCTTGACTGGTGCGGGTAAGATGATTGTCTCCGACGCAGTAACGCTGGGTGGCCAGTCAAACAGTGCGAAGGGTCAATATAGCGGTGCAATTCAGGTTCTGCCCAATGCGACGCTGACGGTATCAACTTCGGGTGCCCAGGGTTCGGGGGCCATTACCCTTGACTATGGTTCGACCCTTGCCTCTGGTATTGCGGATGTCACGATCGCCAGTGCCATTAACGCGGGAACCTTGGGCAGCGACACCGCTCTGCGCACATTGGACGGCTCAAAAAGATTGATCTTGACCGGTGCTGTAGCCGGTAGTTTCAGTACTGTTGGTCAGGTTGCCTTTAATGGAGCGGCTGCTCCTGCCAATACCACTTCAATAACGGTTCAGGGGGCTTCAATAGTTTCCTTTGGTCAGGCGGCTGTGGCTACAAAGCTTATTCTCAATAGCGGCTCTACTGTTACGGGTGTTAATTCGAATAAGTCTACGGGTATCAACGCTAATGGTATTGTAAACACATTGTCTGGTGTTATTGAGCTGGTCTATATAGATGGTGCCGATTCGACCATTACCGGCGGTGCAGATGATGCTTTTGGTGTTTCAAATGGTATCGTAGTGTCATCCAAGATCACGGGTAACAACCCTTTAAAATTCGAAGGTTTCGTGAAATTGAGTTCATCTTCGGTGGCTTTGGTAAGCCTTGGCATCGCTGGCGGATCGCGGGTGCAGGTGACTAATGCCGCTGCTCTGAGTGGGGTATCTTCTCTGCATAACGATGGTATCCTTGACCTGACCCAGTTGGCTGCGACGAGTGATGGTACTGTTACTGTCACTACTGGCACTGGTAAAGATGCTAAAACGACCAAACTAACCGCTGGCACAAATGCTCTGGTTCTCAACTCCTATCAAGGCAATACTGGCAGTGTGATCATTGTCGGCGGAAGCAAGGTTGGAGCGGCTGTGGCTCTGACTAAAGCCACCGATGGTTCAAAGGACTATCCTGCTGAAGCAGCCAATACTGCTGCTTCAGGCAATACACCAGCTGTATTTATCCCCCGCCATCTGGTTCAAACCCTTTTGGTCACGGGTTCCTATAACTTCGACGAAACAACCTTCAAAATTGCCCCGGTTTCCGGTGGCTTTAGAGTCGGTGAAAAGATTGTTGTCGCTATTCTGGGTGTTAATTCTTCAAATACAGGATTAAAGACAGAAGTCAAAGCCTCCCCGCTCTATAGTTCTGGTACCATGACAGGCGTGACATTTACGGGTAAATTGAATCCATGGGTGAAAGATACGATGATCGCAGGTTCGATCATTCTGACCGCTGGTTCGAATTCGCCGGCTCCGGTGCCGCAGGTTGGTTCCTTGCCACAGGCATTTAGTGCTACCAATGCCTATAAGGTTGGTGATCTGGTTACAGATGGTGGCAAGACCTTTGTTGCGCTCAAGGCGGTGGCTGCTTCTAGTACGGTACCTGTTGGTGGGACTAACTGGTCTGAAGTGACGGCTGCTGCTAGTCTGACAACTGGCTTGACCAAGGATAAATTCTATTCAAATGGTGGGTTCATTTACAAGGCAACTGCTGCAAACGCTGCTACTCTATTTTCTAGGCCAGCAACCCCAGCCCAGATCGGTTCGGCTCTTACGACGACCTTTGGTGCTGCTAACGCCTATGCGGTGGGTGACATTGTTGTCGACGCAAATGGTAATGCCTTTGTTGCCAAGGTTGCTGTGGCAGCTAATTCAGCAACTCCAACTCCAACTGTTGGTGCAAATTGGGATGCGGCAACGGCGGTTCAATTGCTTCCATTGTTGTCAAAATCAGACAAGACCAAGGTCACGGTTCTTGATGACAATGCAAATCTGCTTCTTACCACGGCACCGGTTCAACTCAACAATGGTTCAGTCCTGAGCGGTAACTTGACAGTTGCTCAGGCTCCAAGGGATGTCGCTGGTAAGGTTGTAAGTGCCGCCATTGCCAATGCCATCAACCTGACTGCCTCCTCGGCTTCGGCCATTCGTGGTGGTGCTGCTGGCTTGACCATCAATGGCACGGTTACTGGCGCAACGGGTGCGACTCTGGTGATCGATCAGGGTATGATTACTGTAGGTGCTGGGGCTAAACTAGTCACTATTGAAAACCTGACCGTCACCAACGCCACTTTGGTCCTGTCCAATACCTCAGTTACGGATGTTACTAATCTCACCGTCGGTGCGGGTGCGACCGTTACCCATACTGCTAACAACCTCCGCACTTCAACTGCGGGAACTGGTGCTGGTGCTTCCCATAAAGCTGCAACCAATCAAGCCGCGACGGGTACGATCATTCTTGCTGGTGGTACATGGAATTTGAATGCTGCCATGACGGCTTACAAACCAACACCTGTTGTTGAATCATCACCTTCGGGCAAACCAACCGGTGGTATAGCTGGTGGTCTGGCTTCGACGGTTAATCTGGCCGCTGGAACCTCCTCGGTTATCACAACCGGTACTGGAGTCACCTTGGACTTGAACTTTGTCACAACTGGTACTGGTACGGTACAGGTTGGTGACGGCAAAACCGCATCACGGGTCAACTTCAGGGCAACGGGCAACACCGGTACATGGCGCCTTGCTAAGGGTAGTACATTTGGTAATCTTCAGGGTGGAACCTTTGCAAACGGTGCAACTGTAACCCTCGATGAAGCGAATCTAATCTTTGGTGCCTCGACTCAAGGTGCGGGTAATAGCGTCTTTGCTACAAACCTTAACTTGCTGAATGGCAAAACCTCGACCATTACTGGTGCTTCAGCTACAGCCAATGTCGACTTGACCGGTGTAATTTCGGGTGCGGGCAACCTAAGCTTGAAAACGGGTAATTTTGCTTTGACCGGTGTGAATACATTTGCCGGTGAAATTTCTGTCGCAGCCGGTGCCAATCTTTCGATCACGGGTTCAACTGACTATAAGAACAAAATTACTCTGGCTTCTGGTGTTGTTCTTTCGACAGCGGGTGTCTTTAAGCTCGATAAGGCTGGCAGCTTGGTATTTAATGGGGCTGCGACATTGGATGCTAGTACGGGTACTGGTATGACCATTGATGGTCTTGTCAGTGGTGGCATTGCAAAGGTTGATGCGGTTGCGAAAACGGCAACAGTTGAGGCTAAGCCTGCGATTCCCGCAACGGTCTTGACGGTCAAGGGTAATGTTACACTTACCAATTCCAATGTTATGTTTGTGAGTGATGTATCGGTTGCGAACAAGGGTAACCTGACCCTCAGTAATTCCCAAGCTCTGGGTGTCGATACCAGAAACACCTTAACCCTTAATGTGGGACAGGCTATTGGTGCGGTGGTTGCAGGGAATGTTACACCGCTTGCAACGCTTCCAACGAAACCAACGGCTCCAATTGAACCGGCAAAAGATGCGACCGCTGCTGTTAAAGCCAAATATGCTACAGATAATGCAGCCTATAAAGCGGCTCTTGCAGTCTATAATGCTACGGCTCGCCGTGATGCAGTTCGCGATAACCCAAAAGTTGAAACCGTAACCACCCTTACCGATGGTTTGACTACGGGTGGACAGCTTTTGATCAATCGGGATGTGATTGCCAATACACAGGCAACAACCAATCTCTTGGCTACCGAATTAGCGGGTAAAACCTTCGCTGACTTTGCTGGTACCATCGTCTTGGCTGGACATAGTGTTGCAGATGTACTTAGTGGTGATGGTAGCCTTGGCTTCATGAAGAATGGAATGAAGCTTACCCGCACCTATACTCAAAATAACGGTGGCTTCACCCAAGTTACGGGTGCGGTCAGCATCGGCGGTATGGCAAAATTCGCCAATTTGAAGCTGGCTGTTGGTTCCTCTCTTGAATTGACCAATGCAACCGCTACTTCACTGTCGGCAGTTAAGGACAATGCAGGTGCTGGCTCGGCCATCGTCTATACCCCGAGTAATGGTACGACGACCTTGATCACCATTACCTCTCCGACGGTTGGTTTACAAACTACCGTTAACAGCAAAGCCAAAGCCTTGGATGCTGCAGAGAAAAAACCTCTAGCAGGCACTACTTACACTCAGGCAATGAAAACAGCAGATGTTGCTAAAGCCACTACTGCTGTGACAGCTGCCGTAACTGACTTAACAACTGGCGTGTCACAACAGCCAAAAACCGATCTTTCAGGCCTCTCGTTCCAGATCAGGGCGATCCCTGGTGGTTTGAATATTGGGGATGGTAAGACAATTCAGCTGCTCAAGTGGACTGGTGGTCGTGGTTCATTGTCTGCTCTACCAGGCAGCTGGAAAAATCTGGATGGCAGTGACTTAACTACTGGAATTTCCGGTACTACAGGCGCTGTTATTGCCAATGCTGACTCATTATTGGTGGTGGCGAATAACATCGCCTTCCAGGACTTTATTACCAGCTATGGTGGTGTTAATGGTTTCAAGACGACCACTATGTCCAACGCAAATAAATCGCTTTCCTTGACGGCGCAGGTCTCTTTCAAGTTTAACAAGAGTACTGCAACGGCAGCGGGTACGGGTTCAGCACTTGCTGGTGACTTGACTGAATTGAATATCAGTCTTGTCTTTGTCAACGGTGCAAAAGATACGACGGATAATGTTGTTGGTAAACCTACTTATGTCTTGAATGCTTCAACTGGGACGGCTGCAGTGACCAGTCCGAAACTTGGATTTGGCTATGGCAATATTTGGTCCATCAGCCGTGTAGCGACACTAGATCACACCGTCATGGCCACTCGTACCACTGTAACCACAGGTACTGGTGCAGCTGCGACAACCGTAGTAACTGACACAACCCCGACTGGTGATCAGTTGGCATATAATGCCGACTATAAAGGGTTAAATACGACTACAACAACTACACCATCTGGCACCGTTGCATCACCAGTAAGCACAGTTGTTATTGCTACGACATCGATGATTCAAAAGGCTTCGGCAGTGACCGTTGGTTCGACTGCGGCTACGGATGACTTGATTCTAAAAGGTCTGGCAATCATTGATATTAACGGTAATGCGGTTACCTTTAACTCGAAGATTACCGGCGGCAGTAATGAAAGTCTGACTCTTACCGATAGTGGTACTGCTAAGGCAACTGCCGATAAGTTCTTGGCTGCCAACCCCTATGCATCCGATGAATATGCAAAGCTGTTGAATGGCAATCGTGGCAGTTTTACCTTTGGTGGTGATTCGATTAAACCAGCAAATGGTGGTACCGCTGCAACCTTTGCGGGCACCCTGACTAACAATGCCGTTATGAATGTTACGAGTGGCATTTCTGTTGGAGTCATTGCCGGTACGGGAACCTTCCTGTTTACGGGGGCTACTGCTGCAAACAAGATTACCGTTACTGGTAGTTCGTCTGGCACTGGCGGTACCTTGAAGGATGCAACCATTCGTTGGAAATCATCAGCTGGAACTAATGATGATGGGGACGCCTATACCGTCTTAACCTCTACTAATGGCTTACAGGTGGGTACACCGAAGCTGGAAGTAGAAAATTCTGGTGGCACACAGAACTACCTCACTGGTCGTTATGTTTCGCTGGCCTATGATAGCGATAGGAAGAACCTGACGATTTCGAACAAGGCAATCAGCACTGTTGTTGCTGGTACTGCTGCAGGTGCAACCGCGACTAATTCAGTTTCCGGTGGTGTGCTTGATCTGTCTGGTCAGGGAGCAAATGGCAGTTTTGTCACAAGCTTTGATGCTGGTACCAATGGCATGTTGGTGGTTAATTTGATTGCGGGTACAAATGCAGTAGCAGGAGTAGGAAATGCAGCTGGTACACCTGCTACGGCTATCACTGCAACCAAGCTGACGATTGTTAAGGATAGTGGAGTTGTTAATGTCTCCAATCTGACAGTCCGTATCGCCAATATTAGCGATCTGTTAGGCGGTACCATTGCTGGTATCAAGCCAACCGTTCACACGCCACGGGTCACGGGTGGTGAAGCCATTGTCTTGGCAGATATTTCTAGGACTGCGAATGCTAACGCTTCAGAGTGGGCATATTTTGGCGATAATACCAAAAACATCATTATTGCCTCCAATGCCAAGTCGATGAACAGCCAACTCTATGTGGTTATGACCAATCAGTCGGCTGCTAATGGTGCCTATGACCAGATCGTGCTTCGTGCGGTCTTGGGTGATACCAAGTTGGGTACGGGAAGTGCCGAGCAGTCGTTCAAGGGTAGTCGGACTGGTACCGGTTGGGTTGATTATAAGAACGACACAGTCGGTTCGGCTAAAATTACAACTGTTACGATTACCGATTTGGTTAATTCGGTATTTAAAGATGAGTCAGTTGCTTGGGCTTCGGTGGGTGTTGATAACACCAATGTGTTCATCAATGGCAAGGCATCACAGCTTCCTGCAAAGGTTGGAACGGCGAACAATACCAACCTGAATACGGGTACCTTAAATGGTAGTGCCACAGCTACATTATTGACCAAGGCTGCTTTGGAAACGCTTGATCTGGCGGGTAAGGTAACATTGGATGGTTCGACTGCCTTCGAGATCAATTCCAACCTGACTTCGTCGGCAAACCAAACATTCGTTCAGGGTACGGTTACCTTGTCGGGTAGTTCGGTCCATACTGGTCCTAACATGGTCAGCTTTATTGCTAATGGTGCTTTGGAGTCAGCGAAGGGATCTGGTACCTTGAATCTGGGTAACCATGGAACCAAGACACAAGCTGTCACTGTTGCACCTAGCGATGTTAAGATTGACATGCTGGATACGACTCAGGAGGGGACATTGAATGTTGGTTTAGCTGGAACGGGTTCAGCAACCCGACTCTTTGCCACAGCCACCATTAAAGGTACCGATGGTAAGGGTGCTTCGACTCCTGAAGTTAAAACTGGTAGTGTTGTTACACGAAAGGCAGCTGCAGCCCCCGGTAAACTAACGATCAATGTTGCGGGTGGTTCGAGACTGGATATTATTCTTGGTGCTTCCGACAAGGGTAAGGGCTTTGGCACGATTAATTTGTCAAGGTCGGATGTCAAGTCTGCAGCAACTGAAAAGGCTGCTGTTCCCCAAGTTGGAGAGATGGGGAAACCAGGTTACAAGCCAGCTGTAGCTGCGGTAGTGGGGACGGCAGCTCTTGATGCGGCTGGCGCAACTTTGAATATTACCTCCACTGTTGCAACCTCGATTGATATCTTGAACAACAATGCGGGTATCAGCATTCCTGGTGCCAATAATGCGGCTGCTACCGTAGTCGGTAATACTGTAACTGTGAATCAGGCTGCTGGTGTTTCAACTTCGATTACAAAGACCTTGTTGAATGATGCGCTTTCAACCTTTAACCTGTCGGGTGCTGGTGGTTTGACGGTTGGTACCAGCACTGCTGGTGCAAATGGTGCGGCACCGACATTGGCGGGTACCTTGACCAATAAGGGTACCTTGACCCTTGGTTCTTCAGGTACGGTTACGATCAATGCGGCAGTTACCAACACGGGTAAATTTACCCAGTCTGGTGGAACAGCAACCTATAATGGTGCGGTCACCAACACGACTGCTACTGGTATTATGGAGTTTACGGCAACGGAAACAACCAGCTTTAAAACCTTAACCAATGGTTCTGCGGCAACAGCAGTTATTGCAGCCAGTGCAGCCTTGCCGAATATTACGATTGGTAATGCAACGGCGACAACCGTTAGTATTGCATCGCTTATCGTTCATCCCGGCACTGTGTATATCGGTCGTGATGCTTCGGCGGCTGGTGTTTCACCAGCAGTCACTATCCTTTCGACTAATGTGACCGTGACACGGAGTACGGCTGCGGTGTCCTTGCCAGAGGATGGACTCAAAAGGGTTGTTGGTAGATATGTTGGGTCGATTGTGATTGGTGGTAATTCGACACTGACCATCAATAACACCAATGCTTTCCCGGCTGGTTCAGCCACTACACCTGCGGCTCAGACGGATTCGGTTGGCAGTGTTACAGTCAAGGGTAATTCGACATTCAAGATAACCTCCTTGAATAGCACAACTACCGTGAATGGTGCTGCAGCCGTATCAGCAGCTGGTGCTGTGGCTGCTGCAAATGGAAAGCCTGCTGCCGGTGCTATTACTGCTAAAGACGCAGTCAATGCATTGACGGTTGATGCCCTTGGTAAGGTTGAATTGGGTGCTGCTGACGGTACAAAGACAGGTAGAATTGTCTTTAGTGGTAATGTAGTGAACAATGGCATTGCTATTGTGCACAACAATAGTGCCGAAAATGGTGGGGCCAATGCCAATCCTACAGGCGCAGCAACAGCGGTTGGTGCCTTTGTTAAGGTAACTGGTAACTTGACATTAGGTGCTACCAGTAATCTTGATATTCGGGGTAATCTTGAAACGGCTAGGTTGACCACGACTGCAGGTGCGACAATTATCTTCAATCCAACCTTGAAGGCAGCGGATGGTGCGGGTACGGGTGAAATCATTAATGCTGACATTGCAAAAGCCGCTAATGGTATGGCCAATGCTTCGAAATATGCTATTGGTGCAACACCCTTTATTAATGTCACAGGTACAACCGCTGCCGATAAGGTTGACCTTACGGGTGTAGTTGTTAAGGTTCGCGCTATCACGGGTGCACAAGCTGCTGGTGTTGCGAATGCTGCGGCTAAGAACTACCAGTTTATTGCCATCCGCTCGGCGGCAGGCTTTAAATTTGGTACCTCGAACACGGGAACCATTGTTGCTCATTCGCCTGCGACTATGGGTGGTGCTACAGTTACATACCTGTTGAAGGATGATGCTGGTGCGGTTGCAGCTGATGGTGCTGGTGCTGCTGCAAAGGTTGCGAAGAACCTGATTGTTCAAATGGCCTATACAGCAGGAACATCCATTGCAGCGACAACAGCCTCGGCTAGTACTGTTACTGACACCGATGTTGCCAAGTCACCCGCTCAGGGTCTTCGTTTAGGTCTGTCGGTTGACCATGGTGCGGTTGATGGTGCCAATGGTTTGAACCTCTCCAGTCTCTCGGGCAATTACCAGAGCTTTGTGGCCTTGACCGACAAGGTGACCGACAAGGCGGGTGCTGATTTGGCCAAGACAATTCTCGTCCATGGCGAGACGGCGACGACTGCCATGAAAATGGTCATGATCAATGCTGATCAGGATCAGTTCAACACCTTGATCCATCAGTTCTCGGGTTCGCAAAATATTGCCAACTTCAATGCTGCGGCAAATATCAGCAACATGGTGAGTGATGGTATGAATCGCCGCCTCTCGGCAATTCAATCGGGTGGCAATCAGGGCGAGATGGCAACGCCAAGCTTCAACCTCGCCAGCGGAACCAATAAGGTCAGCGACCTCTATGGTAATCTGTCGAGCCTTGGCCTTGCTTCTAGCAGTGTCGATAATGCCAACCTTGGCCCATGGGTTCGCGTTACCCACAGCGGTTCGACCCTTGCCAATACTGCGGTGAATAACTTCAGTGGCGGACAGGACAGCTTCCAGGCTGGTTTTGATACCAAGGTGAATAAGAACTTCACCCTCGGTTTCAGCACCGCTTACTCGGATGCGACATCGGCTGCTAAGGGCGAAACCCCGACGACCGCCAGCTTCCGTAACCTGAGTGTTGGTACCTACGGTGCTTGGTCACAGGGACGACTGGGTATTGACATGCAGGCGGGGATGAACCGCGGTACTGCCAAGACCAGCCGTTATGTCACCAATGGTTTACACGAAGCGTTCAGCGCACATGTCGATGACAACAACCTCTCGGGCAATGCAACCGGCAGCTATGGTTTTGTCGGTGTCAATACCGCAGCCCGCGTTGGATATGAAGTCGGTCAGAAGTCCGGTCTGTCATTCCGTCCTTATGTCGGTATGGATTACGCCCGCACGGTGACCGACAGCTATCAAGAAGAGGGTCAGGCTCGCTGGGCTAATCTGCAAGTGCCAAGCATGAGCAACGAAAAGGCTCACGCCACCATCGGCTTTGATGCTCGCAGCAGCTTCAAGACCGACGAAGGTACCATCACCCCACGGGTTTCCTTGGGTTGGAAGCATCTCGTGACCTCGGCTGATACATCAGAGACCTTTGCTTTGGTCGAAGATCAAGCAGTCAAGTTCAACACCAATGGTACCAAGATCGATCGCGATGCGGCTCTGGTTGGTGCGGGTATCGACATCCGTATGAACAATGGCTTTGCCATGTATGGTGACTATAACAACACCATCTCGGCAGAGACGGGTCACCAGACTCAAAGCCTGATCTTGGGTGGTAAGTTCGGCTTCTAATTGGTATAGCCGAGCAAATCGAGTAAAATGGGGGAGAGGGTCGAAAGACTCTCTCCCTTATTTATGACAAATTGATGGATAACCATGACCGACAGCACCATTGCTTCAAAGATTGATTCGCTCCGCAGCGCAATCGATACCGCCGCAAAATCCGCCGGTCGTGACCCAAACTCGGTAACTCTAATCGCCGTTGCCAAGACTCACGATTGGGCAGCGGTGCAACAGGCCATGGTCGCCAACCAATTTGTCTTTGGCGAAAACCGCGTGCAGGAGGCACTGTCCAAATATCCCAAACCCTCCGACCGCCCGACCAAAATGCGTCTACATTTAATCGGGTCGTTGCAAAGCAATAAGGCGCGACAGGCCGCCGAGTTTTTTGACTCCATCGATTCGCTGGATCGGGAGTCCTTGGCACTGGAACTGGTCAAGATTCGCGACTCGGGGGTCAAAATGCCAAGGCTCCTCATTCAGGTCAATACCGGCGCCGAGCCACAAAAATCAGGAGTCCTTGGCACCGATGCCGATCACTTTATCGCCACCTGTCTCGACCAATGGAATCTACCGGTGAAGGGATTAATGTGCGTCCCGCCGCTCGGTCAAGCTCCCGAACCGCATTTTGCCATGCTGGCGGCCATTGGCAAAAAATTCAACCTGCCGCAACTCAGCATGGGCATGAGTCACGATTTTGAATCCGCCATCAGACTTGGGGCGACGGCGGTCAGGGTCGGCACGGCAATATTTGGCACTCGACCAAAGATATTGGAATTGGCACATGATCAAGAGGCTATTTAATTCATCCGCTCCAGTGCAGTTTCTTGTTTGGATGGCACTGGTCTATTGCCTGCTGCTGCCGTTTCTCTATCTGGATTGGGGTCGCGGCATTGCACGGGGTGTGATTCTGATCATCCTGATAACACTGATCCTGGGACTTAAACTGTTTTACGAAATCAAAGGATTCAAATTTATCGCACGCCATCCCAACCCAGTTAAAAATCACAAATCGATTATTATTATATTTGCCATTGTTGCGCTCGGAATGGCGGGGCAGTTTGCCTGGGATTTGCGCCATAATCGAATCAGTCTCGATCAGGGGCCAATTACCGCCAATGCGGTTCGACTGTTGCAAATGGGAAAAAATCCCTATGATTCCAACCATATGGTTGATACCACGGCCTGGCTGCGCGATTTACCAGCCCGGCAAGCTGCGGGCTATGGGCCGGATGATTCAATCACACCCGAAAACTATGAATCGGCCTTGCAAAACTTTACCGATGGTCATAATGCGACTCTATCACAGCATTTGCTGCCGAAGGGCCTGCCGCCCATGGATTGGGTTCCGCCATGGCAGGGGAAGGAATTGGCCGGATTGGGTTATAAATATGGCCCGATGATTCTGGTCTCTTCGCTGCCCGCGGTGGCGATTTTTGGAGTCGCCGGGATTACCCTTTTGAATTGCGTTGCGGTGCTGGCGAGCCTGATGGTGCTGTGGCGGATTGCTCGCCACTACTGCGATGACAGTCGGCTGGTGACATTGGCAATTTTGGCACTGGCGCTTGATCCTTTTGTGCGGATGAATTTTATCCAACGCAGTGCAACCGATATATATCCGATATTATTCATTGCCCTGGCGGTCTTGGCCTGGTTACAGCAGGGCCGCAAAAGGGTTGGTCTGTTTTTGGCATTGGCCCTCGGCTGCAAGACGGCTCCGACGATTGTTGTTTTGCCCCTGCTCTTGACCGTCGGCTGGCAAGGGATTCTGGTCTTTGCCCTGAGTACTGTCGTGATCTTTGCGCCCTGGCTGTGGTGGAATGGCGCGGAGTTTATCCGCAACGAACTGCTGTGGGGAGTCTTGACCCAGGCCGATTCAACCGCATGGAGGTTTTTTGCCAGCCCGCTCACGGGACAAATCATTACGCTATTCTTGGCATTGGCAATGGCGGTCATCTGGATAAATTTCCTTTGGATTCAAAGGGATCGCGCGAAGCAGCGACTATCTATTATACCGTTGATTATCCTACAATCCTTGCTGCTGGTTGCGGGGGGCAATATGTTTCATAACAACTATGTGCCGTGGTTTAGTCTGTGGCTGCCGATTCTTGGACTGGTCTGGTTGAGCAGTCCAAAGTCTTTTCTATCGGAAAATCCAGAATCCAGACCGAGCCAAGCCCCCCAGTCTCAACCGTGATGGTTCCTTTGATCTGCTTGGTAATCAATTGAATCAAGGGAATTTTTTGCTCTGCAAAAATGGTATTTATTGCTAATCCCTGTTGGTTATGGGCGATCATCAATCGGCACTGGTTATCGGCCATTCGACAGGCGATGGTCAGTTTGCGCTGCGACCTATCCCCATCCTTGGAACCATTATCGAGAGCGCGGAGCATGACTTCGCAGACCATCAGCCCCAGCTTGACGATCAGATCGAGGGGCAAGGTCATTGCATCGCAATCGACGACATAATGGACTCGATCCGCGAGGGGATGATTCTGGATCAGGCGCAGCGACAGGCTGTGAAGATACTGCGAGACATCGACCGAACTATCGGTGTCATGAATCAGTTCATGGGCGAGACCAATGGCCTGAATCCGCTCGATGGTTTGAGTAAGGAGTTTTTGCGGTTCGGAATTGCTGGCACTGGACTGCGACTCCAACCGCAGCAGACTGGCGACCAGTTGCAGATGGTTGCGCATCTGATGCAAGAGAGCGCGATAGTGCAGGACCGATTGTTGATGACCGAATTCATTCATCGCATCATCATGCCGCGAGAGGCTAAAGATAGGGTTAAACCGAGCTATTTTCGGCCAAAGAGTCTTTCAACATCGCTTAGTTTTAACTCGACCCAGGTGGGGCGGCCGTGGTTGCATTGGCCGCTGTGCGGGGTGATTTCCATTTCCCGGAGCAGGCGGTTCATTTCGTCGCCGTTCAGAATTTTGCCCGCGCGAACCGAGCCGTGACATGCGATGGTTGCCGCGACCTCGAACAGCCGTTCCTTGAGGGTCTGACCAGTCTCGAGCTCAAGAATCTCGTCGGCCAGATCACGAACAAGGTCGGGAATATTGGCCCGTGCCAGCAGGGTGGGAATCTCGCGGACGACGATGGTTTTAATGCCGAGGGCCTCGACGACCAGCCCCAACTTCGCCAGTTCGTCCCTGCGGTTAATCACGGCTTCGGCCTGCCGCTCGGAAAGTTCGACCAATTCGGGCAGCAGCAGAGTCTGGCGGTCGATTCCCTGTTCGCTCATCGCGGTCTTGAGTTTCTCATAGACCAGTCGTTCATGGGCAGCATGTTGATCGACTATGACCAGACCATCGTGGGTTTCGCTGACAATATAGGTGGCGTGAATCTGCCCGCGGGCAACGCCAAGCGGATAGGATTTTTCCGAACGGTAATTTTCATCAATCGCATGATCATCGGCATCGGTATGAACTGGCGGAACAATCGCAGCGGGGGCAAATCCATCGCGTTCACCGCTCTGGTCACCACTATCACGAGAAAAATACTCGCTCAGTCGAGGGTTGTTGTGCGGCTGCTGTGCCTGACTTCTAAACCCATACCAGTTTTGGAGGTTGGATGGCGCGGCTCGACTCCCGCCACCGCCACCGCCACCGCCATAATGACGACCAGCTCGAGAGTCAGAATCAGCCCTCTGCTGACTGTGTTGCAGGGCCTCGAGGGTTGCGGCTCCGCCAGTGGTCGAGGCCAGATGGCCAGCAGCCGCCAAGGCCTTTTTGAGTCCATTGACGATGATGCTGCGGACAGCGGCGGAATCCTGGAATCGCACCTCGGTCTTGGCGGGGTGAACATTGACATCGACCAGATCGCTCGGCAGAGTCAAGAACAGGGCGAGCATGGGGTGACGGTTGCTCGGTAAAAAATCAGAATAGGCGGCGCGGACACAGCCATAGAGCAGTCTCTCCTTGACCGGGCGACCATTGATAAAAAGATATTGGTAAATTTGATTGGCGCGGTGGAGGGTCGGCAATCCCGCCAATCCTGACAATCGATAGTCGCCGCGAAACTCGTCAATGGCAATCGAATTGGCGGCAAAATCCGAACCCATCACCGCGGCCAGTCTTCTTGCCTGGGCCGCAGCCGGATCGGGGGTAAGTTCGCTCGGATTGACAATCAGGTTAAGCCTTTGCCGCGATTCGTCATAGAGAGTGAAGGAAACCTGCGGGTGGGCCATGGCGAGTCGTTCCATCACATCGACCACGGCTTCAGTCTCGGTGCGGGTGGTTTTAAGGAATTTAAGCCGCGCCGGGGTCGCAAAAAACAAATCTCGAACCTCGACCACCGTACCGCGATTGCGATTGGCCGGTTGGACAGTGGGCGGTTCGCCGCCGATGATTTCGAGACTCCAACCCTCCTCTGACCCGCTGGCCCGCGAAGTGACCGTCAACCTTGATACTGCCGCAATCGAGGGTAGGGCCTCGCCACGAAAACCAAAACTGTGAATATTGACAAGATCATCTTCGGGCAGTTTGGAAGTGGCATGTCGTTCAATCGCCAGAGTCAAGCCTTCGCGATCCATGCCCCAGCCATTGTCACTGACTCGGATCAATGACTTGCCGCCCTCGACTATTCTGACCTCAATCTCGGTCGCACCGGCATCAAGGGAATTCTCGACCAGTTCCTTGACCGCGGCGGCGGGTCGCTCGATCACCTCTCCGGCGGCGATACGATTGACCAGGGTAGAGGGAAGAAGCCTTATGACTGCCATGATCTAGCCATAGGAGATGGCGAGAATTTCTAAACTATCTCGACCATTGGGGGTAATGACGGTGACAGTATCGCCGACCTCCGCCTTCATCAGGCTGCGGGCGACCGGGGATTGCCACGAGATCTTGCCCTGGCTGACCTCGGCCTCGTCGATGCCGACCAGCTTGACTCGGTGTTGGATCCCTTCGCTGGTTTGATAGGAAACGGTTGCGCCAAAAAACACCCTGGTCAGGTTTTTTTGTTTGTCGGGATCAACCACCTCGGCATTATCGAGTCTTTTGCTTAAAAATCTCAGGCGACGGTCGATTTCGCGCAGGCGTTTTTTGCCATAGATATAGTCGCCATTCTCCGACCGATCGCCATTGCCTGCCGCCCAGGATACGACCTCGACAACCTTGGGCCGCTCGACCTTGACCAGGGTTTCGAGTTCCTTTTGCAGGGCGGCGTGACCGGCGGGAGTCATATAGTTTTTGGTGCCAGCGGGCAGGGCCAGGGCCTCAGCGGCATCGGCCTCCAGGGCATCCAATTCATCCTCGGCCGATTCATCATCGCCGTCGGTTTCTTTTGTAAAGGCTTTATTCATGGTTTGAGTCTATTTGATTTTTGTGAATCTGTATAGACAATGCTATGACCCGAAGTGTTGGTTAAACCAATGGGTAAAATCCACAGTCTGTTCAGGGGTCAAGTGATAGGCATGTTTGGTGCGGCGGAGCAGAATATCCTCGGCTGTTTTCGCCCATTCATTTTGACAAAGATACTGGGCCTCGGCGGCGTAAAACTGACCGCCAAATTCTTCGCCCAGGTCTGACAGGCCTTGGGCCGAGCCGATCAGCCGACTCGTGCGCGTGCCGTAGAGCCGAGCATAGTGACAAGCAAGCGATTCGGGTAACCAAGGATAGTCACGGGTCAGAGACTGAACAAAACCATCAAATCCGCCCTTGGCAAAATCGCCTCCCGGAAGCGGCTCCCGTCCCGTCCAGTTTTTTGGCAGGTGCGGAAAATGTGATTTGAGCCTCGCCATGGCCCCCTCGGCTAGGCGGCGATAGGTGGTGATCTTGCCGCCAAAAATCGACAGTAAGGGTGCCTCTCCCGCCGCGCCCTCGAGGTCAAAAACATAGTCGCGGGAAACAGCCGAAGGATTATTCTGAACATCGTCATAGAGCGGACGAACCCCGGCATAGCTGGCCAAAATCGACGGGCGCGACAGCTGGGTTTTAAAATAGCCATTGACCGAGGCCAGCAGATAGTCAATTTCGGATTGACTGATCTCAACTGCGGCGGCATCGCCCTCATAAGGGACATCGGTGGTGCCGATGATAGCCAGATCACTCTGAAATTGATTGGCAAATACAATGCGACGGTCGTGGTTTTGCAGGATAAAATTATTGTCGCCGTGCCAAAATCTTTTGACGATAATATGGCTACCCTTGACGAGACGGATTCGGCGCGGGCTCGATTCGCCAGCCTTGGTAATGACATCCGACACCCAGGGGCCAGCTGCATTGACCAAGGCCCTTGCCGTGACAATCTGGATCGATCCCGTGATTAGGTCTTGCAAAATGATTTGCCAGTCACGGCCCTGTCTTTTGGCCGAGATAAATCGGGTGCGAGTAAGAATCTCGGCACCCCGTTCAGCGGCATCGAGGGCATTGAGCACCACCAGCCGCGAATCATCAACCCAACAGTCGGAATAGACAAAGCCACGATGATATTCAGGCCGTAGAAACCTCCCCATATTTGTCGAATTAAATTCTATGCCATAGGAGCGCGGCAAGGAGATTTTGCCGCCCAGATGATCATAGAGCCATAGACCCAAGCGAATAAGCCAGGCCGGACGATCCACCGGGCTGTGAGGCAGGACAAACTGCACCGGCCAAATAATATGGGGGGCAATTCGCAGCAAAACCTCGCGCTCGCACAGCGATTCCCGCACCAGCCTAAACTGATAATATTCAAGATAGCGCAGCCCACCGTGAATGAGCTTGGTCGAGCGGGAGGAGGTGGCCTCGGCCAGGTCTCCCTTCTCGACCAGCATGACCGAAAGACCACGACCCGCCGCATCCCGAGCAATCCCCGCGCCATTAATGCCGCCGCCTATAATCAGAAGGTCAAAATGTGACAAATGGCAATCCTATCCCGCCGAAATATTCATAGAATCAGAATAGTGCTAAATGCTTCGGGATGAAAGTTTAATCTGTTTTCTTGCTGCTGGCCGGGCCTACAAAGGGAGGGGTTTTACGATTGGGCTTGGCAGTTGCGGCCTTGATTTTTATTGGTTTGGGTTTGGGTTTGGGTTCAAGTTCATCCTCCTCTTGATCGGAGGCATGGCGTTTTTTATTGTTTTTTGTTTGCCTCTGTTCCTCGTGATTATAAAAGAGGGCGATAATGCCAAAAATGACGATCAGGGCAACTATGCCGAGAACCAGAAATTGACCGATTGAACTCGGTTTCGATGGATTGGAATTTTCCATGGGTTTTACCTTTGTCGGTGTAATCTCCTAGCAATCAATGGGTTGGGTTATGACGACGAATTTTTTCTATGACAAGTTAGGGCGATTAGAACAGCCCCTTTGTGACAGTCTAACAGAATCGCCCGACTCTAGCGGTTTTTTAACTTTGGCTTGGAGCTTTTCTTTTTTGGGCTGTCGGGTGTACTCCAATCATGAATGAACACAAATGTCACCAGGCCAAGAATAATCATTAAGCCAAGGATTCCAAGGCCAAAACCATAATCATTCATCATTTCTTCCACTTCTAATCAGGATAAGTAGGCAAGCAAGGAAAGGTACAGATACAGTCAGCATTATAGCACTAAATAGCGATAATTCAATCCGTCCAAACAAAAAAGAGATTAGGGTGATTAAACTGATGGTCAGGAGATTAACCAGCAGTCGAGCCATGTCTTCTTGGAGATTATCGCTCTGAGATATTCTTTCCAGCCATCTTCTCATCACGAATCGCCCCCGGTTTTGAAGGCGGCGATGAAGGCCGACTGCGGAATCTCGACCTTGCCGAATTGGCGCATTCGTTTCTTGCCTTCCTTTTGCTTATCGAGCAGTTTGCGTTTGCGCGAGATGTCTCCGCCGTAGCATTTGGCAAGAACATCCTTGCGCATGGCCCGCACCGATTCACGGGCAATGACTCGGCCGCCGATGGCGGCTTGGATTGCGATCTGGAACAGCTGCGGCGGAATCAAATCCTTGAGCTTGAGGCACAAAACGCGGCCCCGCGCCTCCGCCTGACCGCGGTGAACCAGAGTCGAGAGGGCATCGACCGGCTCGGCATTGACCAGAATTTGCAGCTTGACCAGATCGCCTTCGCGGTATTTGTCGAGCTGATAGTCAAAACTGGCATAGCCGCGCGAGGTTGATTTTAACCGATCATAAAAGTCAAAAACCACCTCGTTCAAGGGCAAAAGATAGGTCAGCATGGCGCGGTTACCGGCATAGGTCAGATCAACCTGCTCGCCCCGTCGTTCCTGACAGAGGGCGAGGATTGCCCCCAGATAGTCGTCTGGCACCAGAATGGTTGCCTTGATCCAGGGCTCTTCAATGTGATCAATCTTAACCAGGTCGGGCATGTCGGCGGGGTTATGAATCTCGAGAACCTCGCCATTGGTCTGGACCATGCGGTAGATCACCGATGGCGCGGTGGTGACGAGATCAAGATCAAATTCGCGCTCCAACCGTTCCTGCACAATATCAAGATGGAGCAGACCCAAAAATCCACAGCGGAAACCAAAGCCCAGTGCCGCAGAAGATTCCGGTTCAAACTGAAAGGAAGCATCATTCAAGCGCAGCTTGGCCAGACTCTCGCGCAAATGTTCAAAATTGGCGGCATCGGTAGGGAAGAGTCCGCAAAAAACCACCGGCACCGAGGGTTTAAACCCGGCCAAGGGTGCCGAGGCCTGCCGCTTCTCGTCGGTAATGGTATCCCCCACCGCGCAGTCGGCGACATGGCGAATGCCAGCGGTGATAAAGCCAACATCGCCCGGGCCGAGACTATCGACATTGACCGGTTTTGGGGTAAAGACACCCACGCGGTCGATGGGGTGAACCGCACCGGTGGACATGAGTTTCATTTTTAACCCAACGCCAATCCGCCCGTGCTTAACCCGCACCAGAATCACCACCCCGAGATAGGCATCATACCAACTGTCAATGAGCAGGGCCTGGAGCGGTTCCGACTCCTCCCCCACGGGCGGCGGCAAGCGCTTGACCAATGCCTCGAGAACATCGGGGATTCCTAAACCGGTTTTGGCCGAGACCAGCACCGCCTCGCTGGCGTCAATGCCAATCACATCCTCGATCTGTTGTTTAATCCGCTCGGGCTCGGCCGAGGGCAGATCGATTTTATTCAAGATCGGAATAATTTCGTGATTATTATCCATGGCCTGATAGACATTGGCGAGGGTCTGCGCCTCCACCCCCTGACTGGCATCGACGACCAGCAACGAGCCTTCACAGGCGGCCAAGGAACGGCTGACCTCATAGGCAAAGTCAACATGGCCCGGCGTGTCCATCAGGTTTAGAATATAGGTTTTGCCATCCTTGGCCTTGTAAGAGAGCCGCACGGTTTGGGCCTTGATGGTAATACCGCGCTCCCTTTCAATATCCATGGAGTCGAGAACCTGCTCCCGCATTTCACGGTCGCTCAAGCCGCCGCAAGCATGGATGATCCGATCGGCCAGAGTCGATTTACCATGGTCAATATGAGCAATGATCGAGAAGTTCCGAATAAGCGATAAATCAGACATAATCCAACGAGACCTTGACTAAATTGAGGCAAGCCATCACCAGCACCTGTCTAGAAATCTGCCAGCCGCTCGCCCATTACAATCCGAGACAATAGTCCAGTCACAGGCCATAGCGCAAGCCGCCTGCACCAGACCTGTAAAAAACAAGACAAGAAATGAAACCCGGGCAATAGATTCCGCCAAAACCCATGCGAAACTATTTTACCACGGCATTGACGATTAAGCCGGTGATGGCCGAAGAACTTGGAGATGATGTGGCCTCTCCACCCGCGCCGCTAAGGCCTGTAACCGACAGGCTGCCAGAAGCTGCTGTTCCGCTTGCCGAATTTGCAGCAATGGGGGCAACCGCAATCGGAGCCGCCGCAACCAGCGGGGTCGCCCCCGGGCCTGCTTGACCGACGGTTGGAGTGCCATTGTCCTTGCCGGCAAAAATCCCAACCGGGGGTGGGCCTGGCGGAGGCGGTGGTTCAACGACCTGAGGTCGCGTCGGTTCGCCCACCTCGCGGACCTTGGGTTTAACCGAACTGGTCTCCGCAATCCTGTCGATGGGGGCGGGGGGCTTGAATTCACGATAGGGAGACAGACTATAGTTAATTTGCAACCTATAGGTTCCATCCTCCTCCAGCCTTGGTTGGTAAACCAAAGCTGTGGCTTTTCGGAGTTCAAGGGCGTCCTGCTTGGCAATAAAAAGATCTCGGTAATTGTTTGGCATAATGGCACCTACTGTCCTGTGCTCTATTTCGCTTGAGACTGGCATAAAGCCTTGAATCATAAGCCTTTGAAAAACCTAAGCTATTCAAAAACAAGATGCTATAAAGCCATAAGCCTGTCCACTTTTTAGCGACCATGGTAAAGAATGCACGAATTTATCTGTAAAAACAAGGGTTATTATTGCGGCTCTTGAGTGGTTTTCAACCCAATTAGTCGGGTTGGAGACTCTTGGATTGAAACGGGCGGGATATGAAATTATACTCAAACCTAGACTAGTTTATCGGTTCCTTGATATTTGCGCAAAGGTCATTGCCAAGATTTGCTTGCACCCAGTAACCCTATTCAAAGTTAGGCTCGTGACGACAGAACCCCATTCTCCGCTTATGCACGATATCATCTCCAGCCTCGAGGACTTTAAGGCCGAGGAGATTGTGGCTATCTCCCTCATCGGCAAGTCATCGGTTGCGGACTATTTGGTGATTGCGAGCGGTCGGTCGTCGCGGCAGGTCTCGAGTATGGCCGAGGGGGTCGCGCGGCGACTGCGCGAAGCCAAGAAATCGGTGCTGGGGGTGGAGGGTTTGCAGCAGGGCGACTGGGTCTTGATCGATGCCGGAGAGATTATCATCCACCTGTTTAAACCCGATATTCGCAGTCTCTATCGACTCGAATCCATGTGGGGGCTGGAGGAGCAGGAGGCTGAATCGACAATGGACTCACTGTCTGATCTCCACCGCGCTGCGAGTTAACCGTGAAAATAACCATTATTGGCGTCGGTAAAATCAAAAACTCTCTCTATGAGTCTCTGTGGCACGACTATGCCAAGCGACTGGTTCCGGCGGTTAAGCTCATCGAGATTGAGGAGCGTCGGGCTGCCAAGGCCAATGAACTTCTCTTGGCAGCGCTGCCGAATCAGACTATTTTGGTGGCATTGGACGAGGGGGGCGAGAGTCTCAGCAGTCTGGAATTGGCCAGGCGGTTACAGGCATGGCGCGAACAGGGCCGGGCTGGGGTTTGTTTTATTCAGGGCGGTGCCGATGGACTATCGCCCGAGATTTTGCAGCGCGCCGAGCTGGTTCTATCCTTTGGGCGGATGACTCTGCCCCATATGATGGCGCGGCTGGTTTTGGTCGAGCAGCTCTATCGCGCCCAGTCCATCAATGGCGGTCACCCTTACCACCGTGAATAGATATTTTGGGAGATAATCATGTCAAGAACAGAATCGGCATCAGAACCGCAGGCGGTTAATTCCCGCGGCAGGCTTACCGTCCCAAAACTTCTGGCCCTGGCCGAGGATGGGCAGAAGATCGTCTGCTTAACCGCCTATAGTGCCCCGATGGCGCGACTGTTAGACCCATTGGTGGATATTATTCTGGTCGGCGACAGTTTGGGGATGGTCTTATATGGTTATGATTCGACTCTGGCGGTGACTCTGCCGATGATGATTGAACATGGCAAGGCGGTGGTCAGGTCATCATCGCGGGCGATGGTGGTGGTGGACCTGCCCTTTGGTTCTTATCAGCAGTCACCGGCCCAGGCCTTTGCCTCGGCGGCGGAGGTTATGGCGGCGACCGGCTGTACTGCTGTCAAGCTGGAGGGGGGGGTTGAGATGGCCGAGACCATTGAATTTTTGGTGGCTCGGGGGATTCCGGTGATGGCTCATATTGGTATGACTCCGCAGTCGGTCAATCAGCTGGGGGGCTATGGCGCGCGCGGGAAGCTTCAGGCCGAGCGGGACAGGATTCAGGGCGATCTTCATGCCGTCAAGGTGTCGGGAGCCTTTGCCGTGGTCATCGAGAATGTGATGGAGGAGGTGGTGGTTGAGGCCATTGCCAAGGTCGAAATTTTGACCATTGGGATTGGGGCCTCGGCGGCCTGTGATGGGCAGGTTTTGGTTACTGAAGATATTTGTGGTTTTGCCAGTCCTTTTAAACCGCGGTTTGTAAAACCCTATGGCGATCTTGGGGCAGAGGTTACTCGGGCGGCAGGTGAATTTGCGCGGGAGGTCAGGGCTGGGGTTTTCCCCGATGCCGACCATGTGACAAGAGGTGTTATGAAGAAATAGAGGTTAAGATATACTTCGTACGACTCCCCCGCTGGATCGCATTGCTTTTCCGATTCACGTCGGCATTCGCCGACGGGGCGATGAGGGTCTTCGAAAGGTTTAAACCTCCCATCACCCCTCATAGCGTTCTGCCCTGTCGGCGAATGCCGACATTCGTCGGCGGGCAGAAGGCTATCCAGGGGGGTGAGAGTTTCGCAGAAACTCGAGGGGGCCAGACTGTCTCAAAATGAATTTCCTGGTTCTAATTCAACAAAAAACTTG
>JASGCE010000166.1 GCA_030054295.1 Minisyncoccota bacterium | reverse complement strand
GCAGCGGTTGCAGCAATGCGGGCCATAAAAACTCCAGTCCAGTAAGCCTGTTCTAGCGGCTGCGATCATCCCGCGGGATAATCAGAACCATAGGTTGCACTGGCGGGACAGGCCAGGGCAGCAGGTCAAGGGTTAAAGCAAAACCAAATCACCCACCGCGGGCAAAATGGCAGTTTAGGTACGGATATAACCGATAGCCCGAGCATAGACCTCGTCAATCGTCAAATCACTACTGTCAATCAGCAATGCATCTGCCGCCTTTTTGAGGGGTGCGGTACTACGGGTCGAATCACGAAGATCACGGTTCTGTAAACTCTGCAAAACCTGTTCATATGTAAGCGAAGTTTGGCTGGGAATCAACTGTTTCCATCGCCTCTCAGCACGAATTTCCAAGGATGCGGTGATGAATAGCTTTTTAGCAGCATCAGGACAGACCACCGTGCCTATGTCGCGGCCATCCAAAACCGCCCCAGGAGAGAGGATCGCCACCTTGCGCTGAAAGGCAATCAAGGCCGTGCGAACCTGAGGGTAAACCGAGACCTTCGACGCCAATTCACCCGTCGATTCGCTGGGCAGGTTAGACACAAACCCCGGGTCGCGCAGCTGACTGGGGTCAAGCCCCGCCGCTATCCTGCCACAGGCGAGCTCATCATCGATCTGATCCTTGGCCAGCCACCCCACCGCACGATAGAGCAGCCCCGTGTCCAGATGGTAATAGCCAAGCTCCTGCGCCAGCCGCCGCGCAATGGTCCCCTTGCCCGATGCCGCCGGGCCATCAACGGCTATGGTGTGGTTAAAGCTATTGTTCATGGTTTTGTGTAGCATAACTGCCTTGTTGGCGCAACGGGTATATAATTCGATTTTTTATCAGAACCTATGATTGTTGCTTTGTATAGATGAAATGCAGCCATAGAAGTTATATAAGCTTTAAAAAACTATTGACACTAACAAAATAGATTGTCTAATAGATATTAATGCGATTCAATAAGTATAGATATGCACACTGAAAACCATATCTTTGTAGTTGAATCTTAGAATTTACGGAGGATTCGATGGAAAAAGATTCAGAAAATAAAGCAGAAACATTCTATACAATGAGTCAGAATGAAACTTCTGAATCCCATTCGGCGTCAAAAAAATCTTTTGTTACAGTTAGAAAAATTCGAACCTGTTTATGGGTTTTACTTTTTGTATCCTATGAATTTTTATTGATATTACCTTTGGTTTGTCTTGACTTGCCTAATGGGTTTTTTAAACCAGAATTTTTACAATGTCTTGCAATCTTGTCTAAAGATGATCTAGGATTGCTGTTAGGGTACATATCAGTTATAATGGGTTTAGTTTCATTTGTTTTGTGGGTTATCTCTTATTGGTTATCGAAAGATTTTGAAAAGACATCAAGAATAGCAAATGCCGAGACACAAGAAAAGTTGAATCGTTTGCTTTCTAGGTATTTTCTTAACGATCCACAATCTACGATACATTGAAACTTAGAAGTTAAGTTTAACTAAGGGAATAGAAAATGATTAATCTGGTAATGTTCTTTATTGGCAACCTGATGTTGGTTTTGCTGTTGTTGGTTCGCTCTCGGATGAAGAATGCGGCAATCTATCGCGCACATGTGGATTTAGAAAATTTGCGTAACCGCATAATGTTTGATCTTGATGACGAATATCAAGGAATTGATAATAAAGGGATCAAGTTGATGCTCTTGCATATTGATTACCTTAAGGATTCAGTTAAGGACTTCAGAGCCAGTAATCTTGTAACCTATAATTATGAATTGCTTCGTGATGTGAAAATGCAAAAAATGATGCAGGCAGAATATGAAAAAATGATGTCTCAAATGAAATTTAGTGATCACCACTTACGCAATTTACAAGATATTTTGAGTCGATTAATGTACCATAGAAGTTTTCTAGGGCTTATATTCTTTGTAATTTGGCAGTGTGGCTATAAACAGTTCATTGCTAAAGAAATTGGTTCCATTCTTTCAATAAAAATTGAAACCTATGGCCAGGATAAAGCAACTCATAAAAATCCTAAGTCTGCGCCAAAAAAGTCATTAGAGCAGTACCTAGAGCAGTACGAAGATAAAAGGTTGGACGCAAAAGAGCTTTATATGATTGGATTTGTGGTGAATCGACCTGCCCTGAATTCATAAACTGCGATTTATCTTCGAATAAACAGCTTAGTCGAGGCTAAAACCTAATCTATCAAACTCTCACGGATATTGATAACTATTGCATTTTTCGTGCTGACTCCTTGCTCGGCATAGCCAGCAGCACCAGCATAACCACAAGCCCGACCAGATAGAGCAAAAGACTGCCCAGCACAAATTGGCTAAAATGCTGGGTGTCAAGGTTCAGCCAACTGTCTTTTAACGCGATCAGGGCGGTGTTGAAACGATCGGGTTCATTCTCGGCCAGGGCCAGGTCGTTGAGTTTGTAAACCAGAACCGCCCAATTATCCTCGATTATTTTAAAGGCCCACAGCAGATAGACCAGCGCAAGAGGAAATATCGCTCCCGCCATCCACAGCCAATGGCCCGACCGACCAGAGTCGTGCAGCCGTCGCAGGGCGACAGTGGTGGTTCCAATCATCATCATCCCCAGTACCGCAGCGGTCATCAGTTGGAGTCTTATCAGTCCCGAAACCCCTATCAAAACCAAGCAAACCAAAAGCCAGTACCAAAATTCAGCGCGCGTCGCCCGCCCCGCGCAGTCGGTAAAACGCCACAGTACCGCGCGAACCGAATCGACCAAAGGTTTTACCCCCGGTCGGTTTAAAAAAGGATTCGTAACAACCGCAGGCTGGTTTTTACTCTTGCCGCCATCCTCGAGGCTTGGTTTAGCAAAGAGGTAAGCAAACCAGAACCAAACGGCGACTCCCCAGATCACATTGACCAAAAGACAGAGTCCGATGATTTTGCCAAGCCTAAAGTTGCTGGTAAAGACTCCGACCATGAACATGGCATAAAACTTAAAATTATCGAGGTTCGAGCCAGTAAAATCACCGGTGAGACCGCCCTTGAAGAACCCAGCTGCTGAATTTCTAACGGTTTGCAAAACCTCAGAAAAGCCATTCATGATGATGGATAGAACAATCACAGAGAGCACAATCAAGCCTATCGGAAAATAGGCCGAATAGCGCAGCCACAGCCAATGGCCCGACTTGCCAATATCGTGGAGGCGGCGAATCTCGATCAAAAAATTGGGGATCAGCAGTCCAAAGGTGACCATTGCACTGGCAATCAAGAGGGCGGTTAGATTAAGCTCGGCAATAATCAGGCATATAAAATAGAGCCCATAACTGAACAGCTGCCAGTACCAGAATTCCGACCGAGTGGCCTTACCCTTGACCGAAAAATAATTTGTGAATCCAGATTTTATGGCACCGACAAAATTCATCTATTCCTCCTGATTTATATTAACCATATTACCCTAGTCTTGATTTATGCGGCGGGTCAATCAAAAACATTGCTGCACCTGCGAAGAGGCTCTTGCGCAAGCTGTTCTAGGTGCTATGATGGTGATGCAATTATCGGAGAATCCAGCCATGACCCAAGATCAAACCACCGCAACCACCCCTCGTAACAGCCTGACCCTGATCGATAACCGCACCGGCAGGTCGATGGAGCTGCCGATCAAACCCGGAACCATTGGCCCCGTGGTGGCGGATATTCGCAAGGTCTATGGCACGCTTGATCTCTTTACCTATGACCCGGGCTTTACCTCGACCGCCAGTTGCGAGTCGCGGATCACCTATATCGATGGCGATAAGGGGGTTTTGCTCTACCGCGGCTATCCGATTGAACAGCTGGCCGAACAGAGTAACTTCCTCGAGGTCTGTTATCTGCTTCTAAAGGGCGAACTGCCGAGCCTGCCCCAGGCCAAGGATTTCCGCAAGCAATTTACCCAACACAGTATGATTCACGAACAGATGCAGTTCTTCCTGCGGGGATTTAGGCGCGACGCCCATCCGATGGCGGTGCTGTGTGGGTTGGTCGGGGCCATGTCGGCCTTCTATCACGATTCGACCGACATTAACGACCCGGTGCAGCGGGAGCTGGCCTCTATTCGTCTGATTGCCAAGCTGCCGACTCTGGCGGCGGTGGCCCATAAATATTCGATCGGCCAGCCGCTGGTCTATCCCAATAATCGCCTGAGCTATGTCGAGAATTTTCTCGCCATGACATTCTCGGTTCCGACCGAACCGTGGGAGGGTAATCCGGTCTTGACCCGCGCGATGGAGAAGATCTTTATTCTCCATGCTGACCATGAACAGAATGCCTCGACCTCGACGGTGCGGCTGGCGGGGTCATCGGGGGCCAATCCCTTTGCCTGTATCGCCGCTGGGATTGCTTCCTTGTGGGGGCCAGCCCATGGCGGAGCCAATGAAGCGGTGCTGGCGATGCTCGGCCAGATTGGCAACAAAAAGAACATTCCAGACTTTCTTGACAAGGTAAAAAACAAGAATGAACATGCGCGGCTGATGGGATTTGGCCACCGGGTCTATAAGAATTTTGATCCTCGGGCGACGGTTTTGCGCCAAGCGGCGGAGGAGGTTTTGAAGGAACTGGGGATCAATGATCCGCTGCTCGAACTGGCGATGGAGCTCGAACAGATTGCCCTGCGCGATCCCTATTTTATTGAACGGAAACTCTATCCTAATGTTGACTTCTATTCGGGCATTATTTTGCGGGCGATGGGATTTCCTGTATCAATGTTTACGGTGCTTTTTGCGGTGGCGCGAACGGTTGGTTGGATCAGCCAGTGGCGTGAAATGATTGAGGATTCCGAACAGAAGATCGGTCGGCCAAGGCAGCTCTATGTTGGTTCACCACAGCGCGATTTTGTCGCAATCAATCAAAGGTAATGGGTTATTTTTGGGGGATTGCGGCAAGCTCTGCATTTTTTACTTGCCTTTGATGGGAAGACTCTTTAGAAGTTGCTGCACAGACCTTGGGGGGTCATAGCTCAGCTGGGAGAGCGCTACAATGGCATTGTAGAGGTCGACGGTTCGATCCCGTCTGGCTCCACCAAATTCTGTGAGGATTGAAGAAACTGAAATCTGTTTCATTAAAAATCCAAGAATTTTTACGGAAACATAGTATAGTCTGATTCTATGAAAATCCAAAACTTTTCGCTTTTAGCGGGGGGCGGATGCCCCCCGTCGCACTTCGTGCGACTCCCCCGTCTGGATCGCCTTGCTAGCGCAACGCGATGAGGGGTTTTGGGAAGTTTGAACCCCCTCGTAACCTTCTGGTGAGACTTCCAAAAGGAAAGTCTGAAAAACTCCAAACTTGTCATTCTGAGCTTAGAACAGTCCGAGC
>JASGCE010000165.1 GCA_030054295.1 Minisyncoccota bacterium | reverse complement strand
TCGCATAACCGCCGACGGCGTGGCAGCAAGCCCGCGAAGCGGTCAGATTTCTTTTTACAGTAACTATTTGATTATAATATATTGTTTTGACCGCTTCGCGGGTTCATTGCCACGGCCAAATCGCATATGCGCGTTGCACGCGCGGCGATTTGCCTCGCAATGACGAATATGGATAGTTATTGAAACATTAAAAAGTTTTGAATTCTTAAGTGAACGGAGTATATATGCAAAAATAGTAGGGGGCGGATGCCCCCTCGACTTGCTCCGCAAGTCTCACCCCCGCTGGATAGCCTCGTGCTACGCACGACGCTATGAGGATTTTTGGAATGTTAGAACCTCCCACAACCCCTCATCGCGTTGCCCTGCTAAGGGCAAGGCGATCCAGCGGGGGAGTCGAACGAAGTGAGACGGGGGCGTCAGCCCCCCCCCCAATTTGATAATGCAAAAAACAGGGGGCGTCGTTTAATTTTATCGATTCTAAAATCCATAAAAAATCCTCCACCCCTACTCCCCAACCAGCGGTTTGATGCCATAGCGAGCGCCGTTTAAACCCAAAGCCTCGGCCAGGTTTCGGGCAATGGTCATGATCTCGGCCTCGACCTGCCAGGGCGGATTGATGATCATCATGCCCGAGCCATTGAGCCGCCCCTCGGCATCCTTGGCCTCGGGCGAGAATTCCGCCGCGATAATGTGACGAACCCCTTGAGTCTGTAACTCCCCCCAGAACCGCGCAAAGGCCGAGCGACTGGTGGTCACACTATCCTTGAGCGGATACCAGAGAACAAAAACCCCGGTCGGAAATCGACCATAGGCCTGAGCCAAATTCCTCGCCAGGCGATCATATTCATCGGTCTTCTCATAGGGCGGATCGAGCAGAACCAGGGCGCGCCTGAGCGGAGTCGGCAAAAGCGATTTTAAGGCAATCAGACCATCCTCCGCCCGCACGGTAATGTTTTGCTGATGATTGACCCGCTGTTCGGCCTTGACTCTTTCCTTAAGCTTTGAAGCCTCATCCGGGTGCAGTTCGCAGGCCACCAGATGGTCATCCGTCCTTTTGTTCCCGAGGGCCAGCAGGGTCGAGCCGGGATAGAATTTAACCAGACCCGAACTGTTGACCCGCCGCACCGCTGCCGCCAAGGGCTGAAGACTGGGCGCAATATCGCTCATCTGCATCAGTTTTTTAATCCCGATCACAGCCTCACCCGTGGCACTGGCCTCAGTCCCTTCAAGGTTATAGAGTCCAGCCCCGGCAAAACTATCGACCAGCAAAACCGGCGCGGGCTTCTGCTGCATCCGCGCGATCAGATGGAGCCAAACCGCATGTTTAAAGAGATCGTGGAGCGAACCAGCATGATAGGCATGGCGATAGTTCATGACTCGACCAGCCCCAACTCCTCGATCACCGAAGCGGCCTCGAGCCACAGCCGCTCGGCCTGTTCCAGCTGAGGTTGCAGGGCATCGCGGTGGCGGGCAATCTCGGCCAATTGCTGCGGATTGCCCATGATCCTGGGCTCAGTCAAAAGCCTGTCGAGGTGATCGCGTTCGCTGGTTAATTTGGCCAATGCCATCTCGGCATCGCGGAGGTTTTTGCGCAGCAGGCTGGGGTTGACCCGTGGTTTGGTCACTGTCGCGGCGGGCCTCTTAGCCACCACAGTTTCGGTTTTTTTATCAGATTTGGCCCCCGCCGATTTTGCCTTGCCTCCGCCACCGCTGATCTGGTTGCGATAGCTCTCGAGGTCGCCATCGAGCGGCTTGGCGGTACCGTCTGCGACCAGCCACAGACTGTCAGCGACGCGCTCGACCAGATGGCGGTCGTGGCTGACGACAATCACCGCGCCATTATAGTCGGCCAGAGCATCGATGAGGGCTGCCCGCGCCTCCATATCGAGGTGGTTGGTCGGCTCGTCCAAAATCAGTAAATGGGGCGCATTATGGGTAATCAGGGCCAGAGTCAGCCGCGCCTTCTCTCCCCCCGATAGCTTGCCAACCTTGGTCTCGGCCCGCTCCTGCCCAAAGCCAAAGCGCCCGAGCAGACCGCGCAAATGGCTCTCCTTACCATCGGGAATGAGGCGCTGGAAATGCTGGAATGCCGATTCATCCAAACGCAGTTCATCAACCTGATGCTGGGCAAAATACCCCGTCTTGATCCGCCCTGAAGCGACCCGCTTGCCATCAATCGCCGCCAGCTGACCGGCGATAAATCGCACCAGAGTCGTCTTGCCATTGCCATTGGCCCCGACCAGAGCAATCCGATCATCGGGGTCAACCCGCAGCGACAGGCCCGACAATATCGCCTTGCCATCATAGCCCACCGAAGCATCGTCGAGGGTAATCAAGGGCGGAGACATTTCGGTCGGCTGCGGAAAATCAAACACCACTTCGGGGTCGCGCAGAATCACATCGAGCGGTTCCATCCGCGCCAAGGCCTTGATCCGCGACTGGGCCTGCCGCGCCTTGCTCGCCTTATAGCGGAAGCGGTCGATATAGGCCTGCATATGTTCGCGCTGGGCCTCTTGTTTTTGCCGCATGGCTGCGGTCAGGGCGATCTTCTCCCGCCGCGCCCGCTCGAACCGATCATAGTTGCCGCGGTAAAAATTCAGCTTAAGCCCCTCGATATGGACAATACCATCGGCGATCTGATTCAAAAAATCACGGTCGTGGCTGATGACCAGCAATGTCCGCGGATAGGTTTGCAAAAAGGCCTCGAGCCAGGTTGCGGCCTCGAGGTCAAGATGGTTGGTCGGCTCGTCGAGCAGCAACAGGTCGGGCTCGGTAAACAATGCCGCCGCCAGCGATACCCGCATCCGCCAACCGCCCGAAAAACTGCTGATGGGGCGATGCTGCGCCTCCTCGTCAAAGCCAAGACCAGCCAGAATAATCGCCGCGCGAGTCGGTGCGGCATGGGCATCAATATCCAAAAGCTGTTCGTGGATTTCGCTGATCTCGTGCGGGTCATGGGAGTCGGCCTCCGCCGCTGCCAGTAACCGCGCCCGCTCCTTATCTGCCGCCAACACAATCTCGAGCGGAGTCGCCGCGCCGCTCGGCATTTCCTGCTCGACCGTGCCGATTCGGGTAGCCCGTGGCATCCGAATATCGCCGCCATCGGGTTCAATCTCTCCGGCAATCAGACTGAACAGAGTCGACTTGCCGGTGCCATTGCGACCGACCAATCCGATCTTATGACCTTCAGGCAATTGCGCCGAGGCCCCGTCAAACAACAGCCGCCCACCAACGCGGTAGCTAATATTTTGAATATCTAACATAGGCTGTTCCTAGCACTTTATCAAAGGGTACAGCAATGCTACAGTGATTCCTATTGCCGCAAAATAGCAGCAGGAGTTATTAATCATTCACAGATTTCTATTTTCTCCAAGCCAACAAAGATTATTTGCAAGCATTTGATTGTTAACTGTATAGTGTAGAATAATCGATGGTTTGATCCTTCACTTCTAATTGACTTGGGTACCATGACATCTTCTATCTCTACGGTGAGTCGTACGGTTTCTATCGCTGTATTTTGCCTCGCCTTTGGATTCGGCTTCAGTTCCAAGACCTCTGCTCGGGTTACCGAGATTCAGGCCCTGCAGGCTGGCCCAAACAGCACGACCAGTAACGGCGTGGAGGGCAGTTACCGTTTAATCAACCTCAATCCGAACCTGGGTATATGGTACCTGCTGGTGCGCGACTATTTGGGGGAGAGCCAATATAGCCATCTCGAGGTGCCAAGGGGAGTCGAGGTCAAGCTTCAGCTCGACCGCCAGTCACTGGTGGTGGATGGCACCAAGGGCCAGAGCCGCTGTAACCTAGAGGGGGAGAATAATCCCATTTTTGCCAAATCAACCCAGACCTTTACCGCCAGTTGCAGTTCTGACCTGATTGTTCGTCACAGTACCAGCGGCAGCATCAGCAGCGGCGAGATCTTTACCCATTTTGCCGAACGCTGGAATTGGAGCGACCGTTTATATTACCATCTCAAAACCCGCTATTTAAATCGGCCTGATGAATTTAACTTGGCTGGTCAATCGCCCGCAGCCAACCCGGACAAGCCCGATTTTACGACGGCTATTCTGTCACCGAGCTCGGCGAGGATGAAACCCGAAACCAGCACAATCCCCTTGCCGCTCGACCAGATCGGCATCAGGCTGGCCAGGTCAAATCCCCTGATGAACGGAGGGTGGCTAGAAGTCCAAAACCCGGCAGGCAAGACCATCCCTGGAGTCACCCTGTCGATGGTCACGCCGCAAGCGGTCAATGCCCCACTCAAGATTCCTGAGGGCGAAAAATCGAACCTGGTTTATCTGCTCGGTTTTGATCTGTCGCAGCTGCGATTCAATTACCATATTGGCGGCAGCCAGCCTGATTTTGGCTGGTCGAGATCAGAGAAGAACCCGCAAACCAGCCCTGGCCCCGATGGGTTTAAATCGATCAGCCCCCTCACCCGAAATGGCATAGTTCCCTTCTGGCAGGTTCGTAACCTGGTCGCGGTCTTGAGCGGCGGGATGGATCGCCACGGCAATTCGGCCAGCGCGGCCGCCTTTGATGAAGTCAGCCCGACCAGCGGTGGCTCGCGGCTCTATGGTGGGATGATTCAATCCGGCGTGACCTTAAGTCGGCTTAACCCGGGTTTTGCGACCTTCTACGGTTTTGCCGATGGTCGGGTCGGCATCAAGGCCTGGCAGGACTCCGACAGGGCGACCATCGCGCCCAACCTGCAATTTGCACGGCAAAATGGCTTTATGATTGTCGAGAATGGCGGAGTCGCCCCGATGGTTTATAAGCGCAGTGGCAATTGGAACGGGAATGATCTCTGGCCCCAGACTCAGGTGCGCAGCGGAATCTGTATCCAAAAAACCAATGGCCGTGACTATCTTATCTATGGGCTCTTTAGCGGTGCGACCCCGATCACCATGGCGCGGGTCTTTATCGCCTATGGTTGCGACCAGGCGATGCAGCTCGAGATCGGCAGCTATGCGACCAGCTTTGCCGAGGTCTTTGCTTGGGATACGGATGGCGGTACGGCCCAGTCGCTCTCGAGTCGCACCGAAAAATATAGCCGCAAAAAACGATTCATCGCCGAATCCGACCACCGCGACTTTTTTACCGTGAGTTTGAAGTAGGCGATACCGCCCCCCTTGTCATTACCCGCACCGCTGACGAATGTCAGCATTCGCTGACAGGTGCGACGGGTAATCTCGCTTTGCTTTCAGTGATAAAAAAAAAGGAAGCGAGATTCCCCGTCTGCGGTTGCTTCGCAAACGAAGCAACCTGGCGGGGAATGACAAGGGTGGGAAGGCTTAAGGAAGGTCTGAAAAACACCAAACTAATAGTGCAACCCCTCCAAGAAACTCTAAGGTTCGACTTCGTCTCACCAAGAGTTTCTAT
>JASGCE010000019.1 GCA_030054295.1 Minisyncoccota bacterium | reverse complement strand
AACTCCCCGCTGGATTGCCAGCACGCTCGTTACACGAGCGGCGGCAATGACGAACATTGAGAGTTATTGAAACCTAACCAAAATTTTGAATTCTCAAATGAACAGATTATACCAAACCCCAAAATCTTTAACAAAATAAAACCACTTGAATTAGAACCATGGCATGAATAGTATAAAGTTACTTAAATTTTGTTCATTTACTGATAGTTAACAGGTGTAAAGATGTTTGGAATTCGTAAAACCACCAGCCCCCGTAAGCCTCATCTATCACCATTGCTAAGAAATCCGAGTAAACCATTACTCAGCAGCGTTGCAGCCGCGGTTTTGCTGGGTCTGGTTGTCGAGCCCGCTCTGGCCGCGCCTCAGGGAGCGGTCGTTGATGCGGGCTACGCCACCTTTGACTTTGACGGAGTCACCACCACCATCCGCCAGACCACCGATCGCGCGGTGATCCGTTGGCAGTCCTTTGACCTCGCCGCCACCGAGACCGCTGAATTTATCCTCCCCAACAGCAGTGGCGCGACCCTCAATCGGATTGTTGGCGGCTCCGTCACCACCATCTATGGCACCATCACCAGCAATGGCGCGGTCTATTTTACCAACCCAAATGGCTTGATTTTTGATGCCAATTCGCGGGTCACTAGCAACGGATTCCTGGCCACCACCGCCAGTTACAGCGACAGCGCCTTTATGAATGGCACAGCGGCGAGCAGTAACCTTGGGAGCGGTTCGATCAGCCTGAATGGGACTATCACGGCACCAAAGATCACCGCGACCGCCCATACTGTTTCCGTCGATGGCACCCTGACTGCGGCGGCTGGCACGGTTCTGGTCAGCTCGACTAACCTGACCACCATCGGCCAGACGGCGGTGATCTCGGCCAATGGCACAGCCAGCAGCAATGGCGGCAATGTCACGATCTGGAGCGATGGCCAGACCGATTACTGGGGCCAGATCTCGGCCAAGGGCGGCAGTCTGGCGGGCAATGGCGGCCTGGTCGAGGTATCGGGCAAGGTACTGAACTATCGCGGGCGGGTGGTGACCACTGCGGCGCATGGCAAGTCGGGCAGATTGCTGCTCGACCCGCTTCATATCGAGATTGTCGCGGCGATCCCCCAGACCCCGGTCGCAACCACCACCTATATTACCGTCGATAGTATCTTGACGGCCCTCGATGACAATGCTGTGACCATTGATGCGACGGCCAATAGCAATGGTTTAGCCACCAGCACGGGGACGGGTGACGATGGCACCATTACAGTGCTTGATGATCTTATTCTTTTGGGTACTGACGAGGCTCGTCGCAATATAAACGGCAATCCTTTTTCCTTGATTGGCACCAGAATCACCATCAATCGGCCTATTTCCAATTCGGGTGACATGAGTTTCCAAAGCACCGCTACCAGTGGCGATGGTATCGTGCTGGGGTCTGAACTTAACAGTTTTGGTGAGATCAGCTTGACCACCGCCAATAGCAATTTAAAACTCACCGCCGACACTAATCTTAGGGGTTTTGGCGGCAATTTCATTAACCTTGGCAGTGGCAAACTGGACAATAGCCCCGCCAACAATCTCAATGCCTTTGTTTTGGACTCGACCGATATAGCCTTGGAGTTCACCGCCAGCGATGTGACCAATCGCAATGGAGTCCTATTTAAACTTGGAACAGATCCAGCCGCTATCCTTACCCTTGGAAATAGTGATAATTTTCCAATGGGTACGGCGACCCTGGCCACCGGCGGTGCGGCCGTTACGACCTATAGCGGCGGCATTATCACCAACGCGACCGACGAGGCATTGTTTAAGAATGTCAATACAAAATATACGGTCTATGCTGGCACCAAGGGCAGCGTTCCTGGCACCCTTTATCTGACGGTCGCCGCCTTGAGCCAATCGGATTTTGGTTATAAGGAACAGGCCATAACCGCCGGGGTTTCGGGCCTCAGCGGCACGACCGGGGATATTAAATGGCTGAATGTTGTTAACAATAGGCTCCGCACCACCTTTGTTCCGTCAAAGAATAACGAGGTGCATTTTACCGGCCTGACCACCCTGCCCGCCACCCTGCCCGACTGGATTACCAAGGCCAGCCAGGTCATATTTGATGGCAGCAATAGTTTTAGCACTGGTCTCACCCTGTCCATCACGGGGGCGATTTCGCAATCGGCGGGATCAAGCCTGACGGTGAGCGGCGGCGCGCTGGTCTTGACCGCGGGACAGGGGATTAAACTCGACAATGCGACCAATAATATTATCTCGCTGGGGGCCATTACCGCCGGTGGCAATATTGCGATCAATGCAGGAACAACCCCGGCGGCCGGACGGAATCCGGCCACTCAGGCTTCAATGACCTTGAACGGCAATATTATCGCCAATGGCTCCATCTCCCTGACCGCCAACAGCCTGACTCTCGGGGCGGATATTGCGATGGATGGCGGCAGCGAAAACCGCATTTACTTGACCCTGGGCAACAGCGGCAATTTGAATGGCGGGACCTATAGCCTGACCGCGACCGACCATGAAGTCTATTGGCTGGGTGGCGCGGGCATCACCGGCGGCATGAATGGCGTAGCGGTTAAGCTTGGCAGCGGTTCCTTTAACAATGTGCGGATTATCAGTGGTGCAACCAGCACAATGGGGGGTGCGGGCTTTGGCAATCATAGTAAACTTTCCGATGACAGTCTTGGTCGCATCACCGCCAGCGACAAGGTCCGTTTTGGCGTGATTGCCGACGGCAATCTGACCATCAGCGGTATCGCGGGGAACACTGTCGCTTCAGGCTATAACTATATCGAGGCCAAGGCGATTAACCTCAGTGGTGCTGCGACATTTAACAGTTCGGTGACTCTGCGGGTGACGGGCAAGACTATGTACCTGCCCGTATCCATCACCCCGACCTTCGCGGGATTCTTTATCAATGCCGCCCTGACGGTCAGCGGGGCGAGCAGCGACCTGAATATAGTTCTTGAAGGTACCGGTAATGAAGTTGGCTATGGCCTGCTGATATTGAACAGCGTCACGGTGGGTCGCGAACTGACCATCACCCAGTACAATGGAGCCTATAGATCGGGTATCAAGATCACTAAAAATGGCAATATTACTGTGGGCAAGATTGTCGCTGGCCAGAACATTACCATTACTCAATATGGTGGAAGCGGGGAAGGTAGTGGGATCGAATTAAGCACCACCGATGGGATTGTCTCGAACTACGGCGATGTCACCCTGGTCAATCAGGGCGGAGCGGATACCGGACTCTATCTTGTTAACACCAAAGTTACCGCTAAAAACATTACCCTGACCGACAGCCACAGTGCCACCAGCAGCACGGTCGCAGCGCGGATTTCCAGCACCAAGATCATCGCCAGCGGCAATATCTTGATCCAAAAGACGGTCAGCGGCAATGGTTCCCGGATCAGCGGCGATTCGGTCATTATCGAACCCATTGATAATGACCGAGGCGCAATTCCGACGGTTCTTCAGGTCGGGGGAGTCAGTAACACCATCACCATCAATGCCAATGGCGGCAATCTGATGACCAAGGCCAGATATTCCGACGCCAATAGCACCGTCTATTCATCCTTTAAGAATGGCATGGTCAAGATTGATCTGGGGACAGGAGTCATTGACGGCGGTGGTTTCTTTGATATGCGCGGCGCGACCATGGTTCTGCTGAACAGCGCCGCAGTTGGCCATTCTGGGACTCTGCTGCTGGGGGAGCGACAGATCTTTAAACCGATCTATAAATATCAACCGACCTATACCATGACCAATGGCAGTGATCTGCCGGCCAGCTTTACGACTCCGACCGGCCTCAAGATTCTTGGCACCTATGGCATGGGAGTCGCCATTGTCAATAGCGGGGAGATCATCTTCGCCCCCACGGCGGCCGTGAATGACAGCCGCGCCTATCCCATTGCCCTGATGGGCAGTAAGGTTACGGTGGGTTCGACCAGCCATAACATTACCCTTGCCAATTCCCTGACTCTGGTTGGCTTTAGCGGTGGCGATGGAGTGTCCCTTAAGGGCAATCTGCAATTGGGTGCCGATGCCAATCTGTTCATCAAAACAAGTGACCAAAACCTGTCGCTGGCGGCTGCGGCCAATATCAGCTTCGCCAGCGGCAAGGGGAGTGTCTTTATCGACCTTGGTACGGGTTCATTGGCGGCGGCGGCCTTCAAACTGACCACCACCGACGCGGATATTTTTTGGCAGAGCGGGGTGGCGATTACCGGAACCGCGACCACCGCCCTGGAGGTCAAGAACGGGGTTTTCCGCGGCACGATTATCAGCGAAGAGAATCACTATCTCGAACATATCTGGACTCCCAACCTGCCTGATTCAGACTCGCTGGGCCGAATTACGGCGAGCGGCGGTAAGGAGAGTTACGCCCTGATTACCACCGGCTCGATCATAAGCGGCGGATTTAGCACAGACACCACCGCCAGCAAATTCAGCTATATTCGCGCCAATGGTTTCAGTTTCAGTGGTAACGGTTCTAACTTTGCCGGCGACATAAACCTCATCTCGACCGCGGTCTTCAATATGGGCGAAAACCCGACCGTTTCCATCGGTGGTACCGCCCATAAGGTGGGGTTCAGAATTCTCACCGACATTACGGCGGGGGGTAATATCCTGCTGCAAAAAAACGGTAGCGACGCCGAGGTTGGTATCTTCGTCGAAAAGGCCAGCCTGAGGGCCGGTAAGGACCTGTCGCTGCTGGTCAATGGTGTTTCCAGCTCCGCCAATCGAACGACCAATTCGGTTTACTTCTTGGCGAACGGACAGGTTGGGGTGCGACTGTCGGCGGGTGGAGCCAGTAACTGGATTACCATCAAGACCAGTTCCAAAAATCTGAATATTGTCAATAACCTAACCGCTGCGACCACCATCCCCTTTATGACCAACAATGGGCGGGTCAAGCTCGATCTGGGGGAGGGTAATTTTACCACCACAACCGGCGGTGGACTCGTCGCCACCAAATTCTTGACCACCCATAATGATCTGCTATTCCGCGGTAAATTAACCGGCAATAATGCGATCATTGATGTTGGCGCGGGTAATTTCTATTTCTATACGGATAAATCAGGCAATGGCAGCCTTTCGGCCAGTACCTTATCCAGCGAATGGAACAGTGGTTTTACTTGGACAGGTTCTGCCACTGCGGCCACTGCGGGAGGCCTGACCGTCAACCACCTGGCCAGCAGCAGCCACGACGGCCTGGCAGTCATCTACAATGGCGATGTCACCGTCAGTGGTTTGACCGCCGTCAGCCCGCTGGGCAGCAAGGTCAAGTTCATCGGCGGCAAGTCGATCACGGTCAGTGGCACCAATCTGGTTGCTTCGGACTTGACGCTTTTTGCGATGGCGGGTGACCTCAATCTGGCGGGTTCCCTTACCCTTGGCGCGGGTGGGGAGTTGGGGCTTTTTGCCAACGATAATTCGGTCAAGCTGACCGCAAACACTACCGTCACCACCAGCAGCGGCATGGGAACCCTCTCGATTGGTTTGGGCAGCGGCAGTTTTGCCGCCAGCAGCTTTAAACTAACCGCGAGCGGATTCTTGACCCAATGGCTTGGCGGAACGGCGATTAGCGGCAGCAGCACCACCGCGATTGATCTCGGCACGGGGTCATTCTTTACCAACTACTATGGTTATGATCTTGCCCTATCGGATGATGAGACCAAGGGATTGCAGATTGAACTGCGCGCCAGCCCCACTGGACTCTCCTTGGTCAATGCCAGTCGCACTGCAACCCATCTTGTCAGTTCCGGTCTGGTGACCATTGAGGGTATAAGCAATTCAGACCTGAATTCGATCGAGGGGCGGGCGATTCGGGTCACCGGTTCCCTCTCCACATTTAACGGTTCCCTGACCCTGCTGAGTACTGGCAGCGGCGTAACCGTCGGCAGCAATACCGCGGCCATCTATCTCGAGGCCAGTCTCTCGGTCGAGGGTTCCCTGACCCTCAGGCAGACTGGGGCCATTGCCAATGCGAGTAATAATTTCGGCATTTTTGTCAATGGTCAAACCTTAGTTGCTGGCGCGGGTGGCGAGGATAATGCCGACCTCAGCCTCTTGCAGGAGGGCAGCGGCAGCGGCAGTGCCGTCGGCATTCGATTTCAGTATATTGCGGCCACTGCCTCGGCGGTCACCCTTCAAGCACGGCGAATCATCAGGCTCAAGACCAACAATCAAAAGATCGAGGTTAATCTCGGTACTACCTCCATATACAATGCCACCAGGATACTGATTGATGTTGGAACCTCGACCCTGAATGCGATCGTTCCAGGGAATACGACAGCGATTGCGGCCTCTGAAAGAACCCTGCTGTTCCGTGGCGCGAGCAGTGGCAACAGCGGCAGGATATATGTCGGGGATGGTAGTTTTGGCCTCTATACCGAGGTGAGCGGGGCAACGAGTCTGGCGGCTGGTGCTATTACCGGCTTTATGGCGCCCTTTAATTGGACAAGCACTAACGGTAATTTTGTCGGCGGCGGCTTTACCATCCTGCGCAGCGCAACGGGCAGCCATACGGGCGTGCATCTGCTGGCCAGCGGGGCCGTGACCATGAGCGGGGTCACTGGTGCCAGCAACGCTGGCAAGATTACCAGCATCGAGGCCCCCTCCTTCACCATCAGCGGCACCAATGTTTTTGGCGGGGGTTTAAGCTTGAACAACCAGAACGGCGGCGAGGTTGCGCTGGGTGGTTCATTGACGGTTGGCGCGGGTGGATTTACCCTGACCAGCCGCGGCGGTGACCTTAAATTGACCGCCGATACCAGCATCAGCGGCGGGCCGATTGTGATTGATCTCGGCAAGGAGGCCCTCGAGAATGATGAACTGGTTTACCGACCGGGCAGTTACAACAATGGCACCAGTGGCTCGGCGGGTTACAGCCTGACCGCGACTGGCCTCAGCCTGACCCTGACCGCGAGTGGAATCAGCAACACCAGCGCGACCAATGCCATATTTAAACTCGGCAGCGGTGGTCGCCTGACCATCGGGGCCAATAGTGGCACGGCATTAAAGCTGGCGGTGCAGACCGGCGGAAGCACGACCTATGGCGGCGGCTATATCAATTCCGAATCCGATGCCAACAAAACCGACTATTACTTCACCAGCGAGACCCTGACCGCCGAGCAAAAAACCGCCATCAGCAGCACTGGCCTGTGGCTGGATGGAGCGGCCCTGGCCGCAACCAGACTCGGCACCAAGACCGTGACCAGTTCGGGGGTGACGGAAGCGGGACTATCGGCCTTGACCGGAGATATTAGCTGGCTGGCCGTCAGCAACACGACCACCACCTCGACCACCGATGTTAATTTCAGTTCCGGCCGCGCGATCCATCTTTACAAACTGAGCAACGCCTCCATGCCATCGACTCTGCCCAGTTGGCTGACCAGTTCAAGCTCCATCACCATCGAAGGCGGCAATAGCTTTTCCGGAAGCGTGACTCTGCAATCGGCGGGCAGCATCTCCATCAGCGGCACCATCACCACCGTTGGTGCCCTGTCAATCAGCGGCACTGGCCTGACCCTGACCAGCAATGTCACCTCCAGCGGCGGGGCGGTGACGATAGACATTGGCTCGGGTGTCTATACCAACGGCGCAACGGGCTTCTGGCTCGATACCAGCAACCAGAATCTTACCCTGAAGGCGGGATCGATTTCCAACACCGCCGCCAGCTCCATCTTCAAACTGAAATCGGGGGCTGGTACGGCGGGGAGTTTGACTCTGACCGGTACAGTGGGTCGTTCGGCCGCTCGAACCGATGGAACCCGCTATACTGATTTTGCCACCAGTGCGATAGAAACTGCCCTTGCTGCTGGCACCATCACCACCTATAGTTTTGCCGATAGCAATGGTTCGGCATCGGTGACTGGCACGGGCACGATTCTCAACCTGCCCACCGCGCAGCTTGCCACCGGTTTGGTGCTTGGCACTAAGGCGACCGTTCTTGTTCAGGGTGTTGCGACGGCGGGCTTGACGGTCGATGCCAGCGGCAATGTGACTTGGCTTGGGACATTGAACACCAGTTACAATAGTGCGACCAATATATCGCTTTCGCAAAACAAGGCGATGGTGATCGCGGGTGTAACCAGTTCGGCTGCAACCACTGTCGCCACCTTTGCCCCAAGCACCATCACCCTCAGCAGCACCAACAGCTTTACCTCAGGCTTGACATTGGCGGCATCGGCGGGCGTGACAATCGGCGGCACTATCACCACCGGCGGAGCCCTATCCATCAGCGGAACTGCCCTCACCCTGACCAGCCATGTCACCACCAGCGGCGGCGATGTCGCGATTGACATTGGTAGCGGAGTCTATAGCCACAGCAGCTATACCATCGACACCACCAACCGTGATTTGGCCTTCAAGGCGGGCTCGATTTCCAATACCAGCGCCAATCTGGTGCTGTTTAAGCTGGGGACTCATAATCTGACCATCACCAGTGGCAGTTCGGTGGTATTTGCGACCTCGACCACCAACCCTGCAAACTATGATGGTTCAAGCTATATCCACAATGCGGCGGACGAAGCAAGGTCCAAATATATCTTTACTTCTGAAGCCATTACCGATTCTTTAAAGGCAACCGACAGCAGCGGGCTTTGGCTGGATGCAGCGGCCTTGACTGCAGCAAACCTCGGCAGCAAGAACGCCAGCAGCGGTACCTATAACAGCGATGGCATTGGCAATAATATGGGGGATATTGTCTGGGTAACGAGAGAGACAAACATTACCGGTGGTAATACGACCCTCAATTGGAAAACCAATGCGACCATCGTCTTTTACAAGCTAAACAACCCCACCCTGCCCGCCACCCTGCCGAGTTGGATGACGGGCTCGGCGGCCATAGAATTGCGCGATGCCAACAGTTTTAACAGCGGCCTGACCCTGCAATCGGCGGGCAGCATCAACCAAACCGAGGGTTCAAGCCTGACCGTGACCAACGGCAGCCTGACCCTGACCGCCGGCGGCGATATTAACCTTTATAACAGCGGCAATAGCTTCAGCCAGCTGGGTGCCATCACCGCCAGCGGCCAGATCAAGCTGCAAACCTCCACCGCCCTGTCGGTAAGCGGTGCCATCAACAGCGGCAGTTCAGCCACCGCAAACCGCATCACCGTCAAGACTGGCGGCGACCTGACCCTGACCGCCGACATCTCCAGCCAGGGCGGAGATCTGTACCTGATCATCGGAGGCAATTATAAACCAAGCAACAGTGCGACCCTGCGTAAATGGAACCTCAATAGCCGTTTCTTGTCGCTGATGGTCGATGGCAACGCTATTGGCTGGGGCGGCTCGGCCAGCGATACCGAAGCCTTTACCAATGCCACGGGCTTTACCACCAACCGTGACCCCAAGGCCCCTGGCACATTCAATTACGATGTCCGCAGTTATTTTACCAGCTATAGCCGCGACAGCCTGGGCTTCGCGGAGGCAGAGGCCGAACTGCGCGAACTCGACCCAACCGCCATCCTTAACCCCATCAGCGACATGACCCAATCGGCTTCGGCCGGGGCTGGCTTTAAAAGGGACAGCAGCAGCGTCTGGTGGAAAATTCCGGGTGCCAGTACCGCGATTGAGCTTCCCACCCTGATTGGATTCTACCGAGTCGATGCCAGGCGGGTGCTTTTTGCCTCCGGTGCGCCGAACTTTAAAGACCAGACCGACCTGATCATCTTGGGACGAAATTATTTTAGCCACCTGCTTGATCTCTCGACCTATAGCAAAATTACCAAGATTGGTTTTGGCGATGGAGCCTCGGTTGTTGGCGCGATTAAACTCCCGACCGTCGCCATGACCAATGGGATTGTGGTGGGGAGCGATGTGATTTTGCCCAGCCTGAGCGGTGCTGGCCAGCTGAAACTGATTCTAGCGGATCGCCTGATTCAATCGGCCCATAGTGGCCTTGACTTTAACGGCGGAATCACGATCGATTCCCAGACGGGCAATAGTGTGTCGCTCTGGTTGACCAGTAAAGATAACCGCATCAGCACGATCAGCGGCAAGACCCACGGTGGTTCCATATCGATTGTTACCTCCAGTCCCAAACTGGTCTTGACCAATCTGAATACCGGCGGTGGTTCGGTGGTGGTGGTCAATAGTCTCGGCGGACTCACTAGCACAGAGGATGTTCAGCTTGGCGGGGTAGGTTTCCGCGTTGTGGGGGCGGTCGAACTACAAGGGCACTTCAGTTCGGCCAGTGGCTATGGCAGCACGGTCAATTTGACCAGCAAATCTGCGGGACTGGTCGTGGGCAATGTCAATAGCGACAGTTCGGTGACGATTGATGGCGATGCTCGGGCTACGGTGATTCTGGCCGGCAAGGTCTCGGGCAGTGGGGCGATTGAGATTAAACCCAAGGTCGCTTTGGCGGGCACGGTCGAGCTGGTCTCGAACGGGGATCTGCACCTGCCGAACCTTGATTCAATCACCGAGACTCTGGCGGCCAATCTGCGGGTTGCGGCGGGGGGGATTGTCCTGCGGGGGAATCTCGGGGCGATTTACAAACTCGGCTGGGTCGAGTTTGACAGCCCCAGACTGCTCAATCCGTGGGGGAATTATATCAGCTATCAGGGCGGGATCGTCAGCCCGTCACCCAACCAACACCGCGAAAAGTGGGAGTAGGGGTGGGATTCTTAACAACCCATCATAGTCACACAACCCCCCTTAGTCTCACTAAGCAGCAAGCTGCTAAGTGAGACTATTCCCCCCTTCTAAAGAAGGGGGGATGAATATTGGATTACCTCCCCTTCTTTAGAAGGGGAGGATAGACAATCTTGGCGATGGGCGAAGCCCGAGCCTTAGATTGACTTGGTGGGGTTGCGCTTATCAAATGATTATTTTCATCAAATTTCCTTAATAACCCCCCCTAATTCCCCCCCCTTAACCCTTCTTTAACCATATATAATTACTAAAGAATCTATTGACATAAAATGACGGCGGTCATAGAATTACAAAAAAATTTTACTATTTTTTACGGATTGAGGCCTGTGGTTGACCATGGAACTATTTACGACGCAACAGGATCGGATTTTGCTCAGTGATCCGCAGTTTAAAACTACAGTGGTTGGGGACTCCGCGCCACTGGGCGAAGTGTCGCAACCGCCGCGAACGGGTCTAACCCTGTTGGCGCGGTTGGTGGGTACGGTAGCGGTTGCTGCCGTGCTGGCCTTTACGCCACTACGGGCCAAGGCGGCCCCCAGCAACGGAGTCGTGACGGCAGGTGCGGCGAACATCGCCACGGGAGCCACCGCGACCATCGTCACCCAATCATCAGACCGCGCGGTGATTGCCTGGGATAGTTTTAACCTGGCGGCCAATGAATCGGTCGATTTTATCGTTCCCGCCGCAACCAGCGCGACCCTCAACCGCATCAATGATTCGCGCCCGAGCCTCATCAGCGGAACCATCACCAGTAACGGCGTGGTTTACTTCACCAACCCCAATGGTTTGGTTTTTGATGCCACTTCGCAGGTCACGGCTAATGGGTTTTTGGCGGCGACTCAGGCGATTAATTCATCACAATTTATGGCGGGCGGAGTCACCCCCGCAAGCCTGACCAACCTCGGGCGGGCGGAGTTAAAAATCGATGGTACCATCACCGCGCCCGCCATCACCGCGATGGGTGGCACGGTTACGGTCACGGGTTCGTTGGAATCGCCGCGGGGGAATGTGCTGGTCTCATCGACCAACCTGACGACCATTGGCGAGACGGCGGTGATCAGCGTCGATGCGGCGCAGAATGGCGACGCCGGGCGAGCCATCATCTGGTCAGATAACCATACCGATTATTTTGGCTTTATCAGCGCGCAGGGCGGCACCGATTCGGGTGACGGCGGCTTTGTCGAGGTCTCGGGTAAGTTAACCTTAAATTACAATGGCTTGGTGAACACCCTGGCCCCGCACGGCAAGACCGGAACATTGTTGCTCGATCCGACGGATATTACCATCAGCACGGGAACAAATTCTGCGACCAATAGTTCGGGTACCTTTACCAGCACGGCTGGGACATCGATTGTCAATACCACGACTCTTCAAACCGCATTGGGCACCAGCAATGTCACTATCGATGCGAACTCGGGTAATGGCACGGGGTCGGGATTGATCACGGTGGCCGATCCGATTCTTGCCGCAACCAGTGGCAGCAGCAGCCTGACATTGCTCGGGGCGCAGATTGTCATCAATGCCAATATTACGATGGCGAGTGGTACCAATTTGACCCTAACCGCGACACGGGCCTCGGTCTGGCAAGACCCGAACACGATTATTACTGCCACCATCATCAGCGGTTCGGCGGTTGGGGGCTTTACCCTCAATGGCGCGAATAGGATCACCGGGGTGGGCACCATCACCAACAGTGGTTCAGGGGGAATTTCGGTCAAGAATGCTCAGGCGGTTGTGGTTGTCGCGGGAATAACTCTTGACGGGGGTAGCGGCGGGGTTTCGATTCTGGCCCCCGGCTATGATGTGACTCTGGGCGGTGCCGTGACCGTCAAGGGGTCTTTCCTGCGACTTGATGTGGGGGGGAGTAACAACCTGAAAAGTTCGACCGGAACACAAGCCATCACCGCCACCGGGACGGAGGCATTTGTCACCAGCAAGACCACGGGTAATAACGCGACATTGAATCTCGGTACGGGTAATTTTATCTATGTCACGGATAACCGTTCGACCACCGGTGCCACGACCATCAACAATAGAACGACTCTGCCCGCCGCCTTTACCATTGCCGGCAGTGGCTTAACCGTGACAACCACTGGCACCACCAATGGCCAGGGCGTGGTCTATGGCGGCACGGTCGATATTCTGGGGATTAGCACCGGCGCGGCAAAAGACCTGCGCTATATCGAGGGCACGGGGATTTCGGTTAGTGGTGCCGCCAGCACATTTGCGGGTTCCCTGACATTGGTGGGAAGTGGCGCGGGGATAGGTGCTAGAGGCATTGATATACAAAAATACCTCACCACCGGTGTCGTGGGTGACGGCACCAGTAACTTAACCCTGATTCAAAGCGGCTCGGTGAGTAGCTATGGCATCTATCTTTTCGACCCCAACCTTGCCACCCTCACCATATCGGCCGGTGGGGCGATGACTCTGACCCAATCTGGCAAGGCGGGGGGGAATGGCATTTATGCCCAAAATGTCAACCAAACGGCGGGTGGGAACATGACCATGACCCAGTCGGGCAGTGCGGGGAGTGATGGCATAACTTCACAATCCTACGCAATAACGGCAGGTGGGAACATGATCCTGACCCAATCGGGCCGCGCGGTGGGGGATGGCATCTATTTCCCAAGCGCTATCCTTTCGGCGGGGGGTGCCATGACTCTGACCCAATTGGGTAGCGCGGGGAGTAATGGCATCTATCTCAGTTCCTCCACCCTGGGGGCAGCGACCGACCTATCATTGATTCAAAGCGGTTCGGTGGGGAGTAGTAAGGATGGAATTTATATGGTTTCACGGACGGGCACTGCTCGTGGAACTGCCCTGACCTTTGCCGCAGGAACAAATAATTTAGTGACATTTAAGACCAATAACCAGAAGCTATCACTTCGCACTGGCGATAATTTCGCGGTGACACGCGGCAAGGTACGAATTGATCTTGGCACTGGCGCGATGGTTTCTCAAACACCCGCCAGCCCATACACCCTCAATGCCATTGGTCTGGATGTTTTTTACACCGGTGCGACGGCGGCGGGTAACAGCGCGAAGATCAATGTCGGTTCGGGTTCCTTTACCTTTGTCAATGACAGGCGGAGTGTGACAACGGGGGTGACTCTGACCAATAGTACCACTGATTCAACCGCAACCATCGGCTGGGGATCTGGGCTTGGTAACTTGATGAGCGGCACAGCGAGCACGAGCGGCCTTACCGTTACTGGCACCGATATCAATAACCAAGGCGTGGTCTATGGCAGCACGGTGGATATTCAGAGCATTGGAACTGGCGATGCCAAGAATCTGCGCTATATCGAGGGCACGGGGATTTTGGTCTCGACCGCCGCCAGCACATTTACGGGTTCACTGACATTGGTATCAAGTGGTTCGGTTACGGGGGCTGGCATTGAAACAAATACGGCCCTGACGGCGGGTCAAGACCTAAACCTGATCTTGGCGGGCAGTGCGACTGGGAATGGTATCATACCCTGGGGGAACCTGACGGCAGGTCGTGACCTAAACCTGATTCAAACCGGCCTAGCTGGGAATTATGGCATACATAATTCTGGTCAAACTCTGAAGGCGGGCGGAAACATAAGACTGGTGCAGGCGGGCAATGCCAATGGTGCTGATGGCATAAAACTCGATACCGCAACCCTCACCGCGGGGGGTGATGTCATTTTGACCTCGTCGGGTTATGCCGGGGCGTCTGGCATAGTTGTCAATGCCAGCAGGATGACGGCAGGTCGTTCCATGATTCTCACTCAGTCGGGCGAGGCGGGACCGTGGGGGAATTATGGCATCAAGATTCAGGCCTCGATCCAGAAGGCGGGCGGTGATCTATCGCTGATTCAAAGCGGCACCCTGGGCATGAATAGTTCCGGGGGGATTAATCTTAATTCACCGGCTTATGGGCAGGTTGGTGTGGGCGTTCGCTTCACCGCCGGGGCCAATAGCTTTGTGACATTTAAGACCAATAATAATAGTTTTGTGCTGGACAATGGCGATGATTTTACGGTGGCATCGGGGCGGGTGCGAATCGACCTCGGTACGGGAAAATTTGCCGGTAATGGCTTCACCCTCAATGCCATTGGCCTTGATGTATTTTACACCGGCGAGACGGCGACAACGGCGCTACTTAGCAATAACGCGAAGATCAATGTCGGTGCGGGTTCCTTCACCTTTGTCAATGACAGGCGGAGTGTGACAACGGCGGTGACTCTGGACAATACAACCACGGCAAGCACTGCATCCATCGGCTGGGGAACAGGGCTTGGAACCTTGGTGAGTGGAACGGCGAGCGCGAGCGACTTGACGGTGATAACCACCGGGACGGCTGCAACCATCAATAACCAGGGCGTGGTTTATGGCAGCACGGTCGATATTCAGGGCATCAGCACCGGCGCGGCAAAAGACCTGACCTATATCGAGGGCACGGGGATTAGAGTCTCCTCCGCCAACCCCAGCAGCTTCAAATCCAGCCTGACCCTGGTCAGCAGTGGCAGCGGTATTGCCAACCGCAATAATGTCTACGGCATCGACATCACCGCCAATCTGAATGTCGGTGCCATCAATGACGGCACCAGCAATCTTTCCCTGTACCAAACCGGGGCCTTAACCGCCAGCGTTTTGACGACCGGGATCGTCATCGCCGCCAATCTGACCGCCGGCGGCGATATAACCATCGCTCAGTCGGGAAGTCTAAGCGGCGCGAACTATAATCACGGCATAGCACTCGATGCCAGCAGCCGCAATGTCGTGCTTCATGGCGGGGGGACATCGCTGAATTGGATTAATATCTCGACCAATGGTGAGTACCTAAGCCTTGGAACCACTGGCAGTTTTGTGACCCAGCTTGATAATGCGCGGGTCAAGATCGATCTCGGCGGCGGGAATTTTAACCCGAATGCAACAGGCAGCCTCTTTGCCCCCGGCCTCGATCTCTATTATTTTGGCAATTTTACCCTCGCCAGCGGCTTGGCGAATACTACCGCGATTAACCTGATGACCGGAAGGTTTATCGGCGTCACCAAATCCACCGCCGCGATAACGGTCGATAGCACCTATAGACCGCCAGCCCTGACCGACAACACCAATATCCAGGCCGGCGGCGGAATCTTTGCCGGTATTGCCACCACCGACAGCGTGACCGTAAATGCCATTGCGGCCGGTGATGCCGCCGCCAACCTCGCCTATATCGAGGGCGCGACGGTGAACATTACCGCCGCGACCAGTTTTAACAACGCCCTGCTGTTCAATGTCACGAATGGCAATTTCAGCAACACCAATGCCCTTACCGCGCCCTCCCTGGCCATCATGGCGAGCGGAACCGTGACCATCGGCTCGGTCGATACCCGCGCGAGCCGCCGCGGGGCCATCGACATTATGTCGGGCGGAGCCATCACCCTTGGCGCCAGAGGGAATAGTTTGAGTGTTGGATTTATCCATCTGCTCGCGCCGCAAGGCTCGGCGATAAACCTCGCGGCCAATATCACCGCCACCGCCGCCAGTGGCCTCGCCATCTATACGGGTGGCAATGACTTGACCCTCAGCAACAGTGTCACGGTGAGCAATATCGCCTTTGGCACCGGGCTGTTGCGGCTTGATCTCAGCGATTACGGCGGTAATAACGGCAGGCTTGATGGCAGAGCGGGCTTGACTCTGACCGTCACCAACCTGACCAAGAGTGGGGACACCGACACCAGTACCGCCGTTGCCTATAGCGGTGCCACCCCAGTTGCGACCATCAACACCATGACCGGCAAAAAAGTCTGGGTCAGCAAATATGCTGGCGATGTCTTTGTCAATGACGCAGATGTGAACGAGGGAAGAGTTCTGAACAATAGAGCGACTCTGACCGCTCCCAGCCCACCGACGGGTTGGGAGTCGGGAATCGCGGCCAGCGGCAGGATCACCGTAAATGGCGATGTTTCGAGCATAGCGGGGAGAAACAATACATCCTACAGTTACTTTGAAGGCAATGGGCTGAACTTTACCTACAGTCCGACCTCGACCGCCTTCAGCTTTACCAACGGTGTCAATGCCATTTCGACCGGCAGTTACCTTGGCACCACGAAACTTGATGGCACCCCGAATCAAGATTTTGGCATCTGGCTCGCCAGCTATTTTAGCAACGCCGCCTCGGGAAGCGGTAAACTGAATTTCATCCAGGTCGGCAATGTCAACAGCGTCGCCAATGCCTATGGCATCTGTACCCTGAATTCATCGAGCATCGTCGCCAGCGACTCGGTCTTCATGACCCAGATCGGCGATGTCAGCACCACCAGCTCCGCCATGAACACCATGGCCGCCGGCATCCATATCGACGCCGATAATAAACGATTCGACACCAGTTCAGGGGATATTCTGGTGCAAAATATCGGCACCACCATGTCCGATGGCAATGCCCATGGTATCCTGGCGGCGGGTAAATATCAGGCCAATACCGGCACCGGTGATTTTTCCTTGATCAACTATGGCACCATTATTTTGGGCAAAAATGCCAATGCCAAGGCCATGGGACTGGGCATAGTGACGGCCAATTCGATTCAAACCAACAATTCAGAGCTCAAGTTTTTGATCACCAGTAATTTTGCGCGGCTGGGCAGCACTGGGAAGCTCGCGGCAATTATGCATGATGGTCATAATCAATTGTCGGCGACCCCGATATCACCGACCCTTAATCTGGCGACGCGAGATGCTGGTCAGGTCTATCAGGCTGACAGCGGCAATAATGGAGTCAATGGCAATATTGTCATCGATTCTTCGGCCAGTACCTCGACGGCGATAAGCGGCTATGGCAGCGGCAGTGTTGTAACGGGTTTTCGCAACTTTGTGGTTATTAATAGTGATTCACATGGTACCTCGACACAGTCCTATCTGGCCCTGGCCGCGCGTCAGGTTCATTTCTATCTTGGGACGGATGGGGTTATTACCGATCCGAATTTTTTAGCCTCTCCGGTTCAGTTCCAAAATCGCTACCAGGTGAATAATTTGGATGCGAGCGGCGCGATAACCTCGTCGGTGCGTTATAACTTCCCGATCTTGGATATTTATTTCAGCGGCGCGGTTACCGGCAATAATGCGAGTTTCAGCGTCGGCGGCGGCAGTTTCAGTTACATCAATGATTACCGTTCGACGACAGCGCCCCTAACCCTCAACACCACCTTGCCGACCCTCAGCGGTTGGCGTTCGGCCATCAGCGGCTGGACAACGACCACCGGCGGCTTTACTGACACTACGGCTGGCATGACGGTCTTGACCAATAAGCGGATAGAATCGGTGCAGGGTCTGGGATTGGCCTATGGCGGGGCAGTGGAAATCAGCGGCGTGACGACGGGTTCTGCCATGGCTGGCCTCACCTATATCGAGGGTAGCACCATCACCCTTACCACCAACAACAGTTTTGCTCGCTCCCTGTCGCTGGTGGCGAGCGGCACGGCAGCAAGCGGTATCAGCATCACGGGCACCCTGACCACTGGCACTGCCGATGATGGGGTCAGCAATTTAAATATCATTCAGTCGGGAAGGGTAACCGCGGGCGAAGGGATTGTCCTGCAAAACGGGGCGCGTTTGATCGCGGGGGGTTATCTTTCCTTGACCCAGACCGGAAGTTCTTCGGGCGATGCGATTAAACTCACGGCGAGCAATAATTTGACGGCCGGCCAGGGGCTGATTCTGACCCAGACTCGCTCGGCCGTCGCGGGTGCCAGTGGCATAGTCTTCAGCCAATCGAGTATTTTTAGCGCTGCGGGTGATATTTCCCTCTTGCAATTGGGGGCGATTGGTAGCGGCACCAATGATAACGGCATTTCCCTGATTTCGGGCGGCTTTGGCCGAGCCATTATGTCGTCTGGTCCTGTCAATTGGACGACTCTGCGCACCGACAATAGGTTTAAGATGGTGGCGGGTATGGTGGTGAGCCAGGGAAAGATGCGCCTCGACCTTGGCAACAGTAAATTAGACGGCAATAGCAATCAAATCCTGGCCGAGGGGGTAAGCCTCTATCTTACTGTGTGGACGGGGGGCACCAGTATCATCAACAATAATAACGCCACTATCGCCCTCGGCAGTGGCAATTTGATCTGGGTTGAAAACAAGGCGAGCGGTTCGCCGATGGTCACAACCATAACCGCGCCAACCCCGGCGGGGGGTGGGACTGCGGCTAGCTTTAACTTGTATGGTCTCACCTTTACCAGCAGTTCCCGTGGGTCGGTGGTGATTGGTCGCGGGGTTGCCTATCGCGGCAATGTGACGGTCACTGGCGGTCCCAATAGCCTTGATTATATCGAGGGGAGTACGATCAATCTTTACAATCGCTCCATCTTTACCACAAGTACAGGCATCGATCTCGTCCTCAACACCAGTACCACCGGGACCATTTCCCTTGGCAATGACATTGAGATTGACAAGAGTTTACAGGTCTTTAGCCACGGGGGAGATTTTCTGCTCGATGATGGCATTCTGGTGACTCCTCCGGCTTCGGCGACCCCGCCGCCTAAAAATTTCCAATTCATTTTGGATGCGGGGTATTCCACCCTGATTAATCTTGGCGGCGTCAATGGAGGCAGTTTTATCGACAATGGCAACAGCCTGAAGCAGACCAATGGTAATATGACAGTCTTGGCTGGGGGTTTTAATCTTACCTCGAACGATGTAACCAATCGTTCGATTAATATTGGCAGTGGAAATTTTGCCACCACGACGGGAGCCCAGGTTTATAATTTGACGGGCAATGTCTTGCTGGGTCTTGGCAGCGGCAACACTAATCTGAACTATCAGAATAGTATCCGCGCCACGGGTGCGGGCGGCTTTGCCGGAGCCAGTATCGACCCCAATAAAGTCTTCAGCGGCACCATTACCAATGCCAGTCCCACCAATTTCAGCAGCCTGGTCACTACCGGCGATATTTGGATCGATCAGGCGACCGGGTTTAATTTCAACAGCATCACCACGACGGGCGGCTCGATCTATTTTGTCAATCACAGCAGCAGCTTTACCAGCGGCTTGACTCTTAAGGCCAAACATCTGGTCAGTTATCAGATACAGAATATTGGTCTGGTACTGAACGGTAATTGGACGGTGAGTGGTTCCTTGCTGCGCATGGATCTGGGCAACGGTCAGATTGGCGGCGGCAAAACCATCAATGCCCAGGGCATGGATGCCTTTGTCACTGCGGCAACGACGGGCAATAGAGTGACATTGAATTTGGGCAGCGGCAATTTTGTCTCGGTGGAGAATATTGCCGGCGCGGGTACCATCAATGACAGAACAACCTTTCCCACCTACGACCTTACCGGCGCGACGAGCGGCATAACCATCACAACCACCGGCAATCGAAGCCAAAAGGGAGTCAATTACAGTGGCGTAGTGACTCTGGCTGGCATTACCACTGGCGACGCCAAGAACCTGGCCTATATTGAGGGGGCCGGGATCGAGGTCACCGCCGCCAGCAGCTTTAGCGGATCGTTGGTGATGGTCGCGAGCGGCAGCGGGATAGCGATTGGCAGCCCACCAGCAACGACGATACATTACGGGATAACCATCAATCAAAACCTGACGGTTGGCCCCAGCGGCAACCTGTGGCTGGTGCAGTCCGGGCAAATGTCGGGCGGGGGATTTAACATTACCGTCGATTCGGCGGCTGTGACCGCTGCCGGGGGCAATATTAACCTGCTGCAATCGGGCAATGTCCTTACTTTTGGCATCCTTTTAAAGGGGGCGAGCCTGACTGCGGGCAATAATATTTCGCTGATTCAGAGTGCCAATACCACCACGGCTGTGGGGATTGTCCTTGATGCGCTGACGGCGAGTAGCGGTCTCGGCAATGAGGTTAAACTCAGCGCGGGTAGCAATGGCACGGTTCTTTTCTCGACCGCAAACCGCCTCCAGCTCAATACAACCAGCAATTTTAATCTTCAGGGGAGATCTTTACGGCTCGATCTCGGCACGAGTGCGATGGTTTCGGATAGACCGGCCAGCCCCTTAACCCTCAATGCCAGCGGCATGGATGTCTTTTACACCAGCGCGACAACGGGAAATAGCGCGAAGATCAATGTCGGTTCGGGTTCCTTCACCTTTGTCAATGACAGGCGGAGTGTGACAACGGCGGTTACTCTGGACCATTTGACCGCAGATAACACCGCAACCATTGGTTGGGGAACCGGGCTTGGTCCCTTGACCAGTGGCACAGCGAGCGCGAGCGGCTTAACCGTTATAACCACCGGGACGGATGCAACCATCAATTACCAAGGCGTGGTCTATGGCGGTACGGTCGATATTCAGGGGGTTGGCAGTGCTGGACAGGTCGCCAGTGGTGCCAATAACCTTCGCTATATCGATGGCGCGGGGATTAGCGTCACGGGTTTAACGGGAAGTACCTTTGCGGGTTCTCTTACCTTGGTGGGAAGTGGTTCGGGTACTGCAAGCAACCGCGGCATTGATATTCAAAAAAACCTTACCACTGTCAATAATCTTACATTGATTCAAAGCGGCTCGGTGACGGACAAAGGCATCTATGTCCTCTCTAATCTTACGGCAGGTGGGAATATTACCCTCACACAGTCGGGCAGCTCGGGGGGTGACGGCATCTATACTACTGCTGGGTTGGGGTTGGTTCGTCTGTCATCGGGGGGGAATTTAACATTGAGCCAATCGGGTAGCGCGGGGGGCTTTGGCATCAATCTCAATAGCTCCAACCTGACGGCGGGCGGGGCCATGACCCTAACCCAATCGGGTAGCGCGAGGGGCGTTGGCATCTATGCCGGTTACTCCAACCTTACGGCGGGCGGGGCGATGACCCTAACCCAATCGGGCAGCACGAGTGCGACTGGCATCTCTGCCACCGACTCTACTCTGACGGCGGGGGGCGATCTATCTCTGAACCAAAGCGGCACGGTGGGGAGTGACGGGATTTATTTGAGGTCATCTGCGGGTTCTGGTAATGCCCAAACCTTCAGCGCCGGGGCCAATGGTTTTTTGACATTCAAGACCAATAATCAGAAACTATCGCTCAACAGTGCCGATAATTTCGCGGTGACTTCGGGGCGGGTGCGGATTGATCTTGGCACGGGGACAATGACCAGCGTGGGTCCGGCGGCACCTTCGGACGGTTTTACCCTCAAGACCCTTGGCCTCGATGTGTTTTACACTGGCGCGACGACGGGCAATAACGCGACCATCAATGTCGGTTCGGGTTCCTTTACCTTTGTCAATGACAAAAGGTCGGTGACGAGTGCGGTGACTCTGGACAATACAACGACCGCAAGCACTGGATCCATCGGCTGGGGGACGGCACCGAGCTATGGCGGGGCGCAAAATGCAAGAACGCTCGGCGGGTTGACGATCAATGGTACCAACGATAGCGCGACTTTTGGTTCGGGCTTGACTGGCCTTGGCGTGGTCTATGGCGACACGGTCAATATTAGGCGCGTTGGATTTGGTGGCAGCGGCACAGCAAATGACCTGCGCTATATCGAGGGTACGGGGATTTCGCTGACCAACAACGCCAGCACCTTCACGGGTTCCTTGGTTCTGGTCAGCAGTGGTTCGGGGATCAGTGGGATCGGCATTGATGTGCAGGACAATCTTACCGTCGGCACCAATCTCACCCTCTATCAATCGGGTTCGGTGAGAGGCGATGGCATCACTGCCTCGGGCATCACCCTGACGGCGGGAGGGGACATAGCCCTGATTCAAAGCGGTACGGTGGGGAGTGGTAAGGATGGGATTGCCTTATCAAGCTCCCGTGCCAACAACCAAAAATTTGACCCCGGGGCCAAGGGTACGGTAACCTTTAAAACCAATAACCAGACTCTATCACTCAATAATGCCGATAATTTCGAGGTCACGCGGGGCAAGGTGCGGATCGACCTTGGCACTGGCGTGATGGTTTCAGTGGATGCCAGTGGCAGAATTATTGCCACTGCCGCCAATCAGTATACCCTCAAAACCTTAGGGTTGGATGTGTTTTACACCGGCTCGACCGCGGCTAATAGCAACAAGGCGAGGATTGATGTCGATGATGGTTCCTTTATTTATTTGACGGAATTTGCATCGACCAGTGCGGTGACTCTGACCAACTCGACCGCCGCCAACTGGAGTACCGGCTTCACGGGCTGGAGTACAGTCAGCGGCGGCTATACCACTACAGCAGGCATGACGGTTCTGACCACTGGCGTCGCCAGCACAGTACAGGGTTATGGCGTTAAATACGGCGGCACGGTCAATATTCAGGGAATCAGCACCGGCGCGGTCAAGAACTTGAGCTATATCGAGGGCGCGGGAATTTCGGTCACCACCACCGCCAGCACATTTGCGGGTTCCCTGACATTGGTGGGAAGTGGGTCGGGTACGGCAAGCAACCTCGGCATTGATATTCAAAAAGACCTTACCACCGCGAACAATCTTACTTTGATTCAAAGTGGCGCGGTCACGGGAAATGGCATCCATGTTGCAGGCACATCTGCTTCCAGCAGAATCACCCTGACGGCGGGTGGTACCATGACCCTGACCCAGTCGGGTAGCGCGAGTTTTTTTGGTGTCTATGTCATTAACTCCACCATGACCACCAGCAGCGGCAATCTCAGTCTGACCCAGTCGGGCAGCGCGGGGACGAATGGCATCGCTGTTGAAACAAGCACCCTGACCTCCACCAGGGGCAATATCTCTCTGTTGCAGACGGGAACCGCCGCAACCTTATCAACTGCCTTTAACCCCTATTACGCCATTCGCTTCATTGCTGGTAACACTGGCGTGGGTAATGGAGTTGCGATCAATGGTGCGGCCAATGGATGGGTGACGATCCAGACAAAAAATGGTACCCTTAGTTTAGCCAATGCTGATAATTTCGCGGTGAATTCTGGGCGGGTGCGGATTGATCTTGGTACCGGGGCGATGGTTTCAAGTGATTTCCGTGGTACTAACTTTGCCCTTGTCGCCAATCAATATAGCCTCAAGGCCATTGGCCTCGATGTATTTTACACTGGCGCGACAACGGGTAACAGCGCGAAGATTGATGTCGGAGGCAAGGGGCAGTTTTACAATACGGATAATAAAACCGGGAGCTATACGCTTAACCGTTCCGATCTGTCGGCAAGCGGCTTCGGTGGCCTTACCGTCACCGGCAACAGTGTCATCGGCGGGGCGATTTTCGGCACCGGCGCGATTACCGTCAGTGGCCTAGACTTAACAACTGGTCGTGCGGCATTTACAAATCCGGTCGCTCTGGTGGGCAACACCATGACCTTCACGGGTCGCAATAAATTTGCTGATTCCCTATCGCTCATCAGCACCAATAGCAGCGGTGATGGCATAGTTTTGGGAACGGGTAACTCGATTCAGGTCGGAGCCGATCGTAGCCTCAGTCTGATTACCAGTGGCAGCGATGTCAATATCAATGGCGGAGCCGGAGCCTTCACGGTAACCACCGCCGGTGCCGGCAGCAGCACAAGGGTGAATATTGATATCGGTACCGGTCGTATTTTGGGAAACAGTTTGACTGCGCAAGGCATTAATGTCTTTTGGTATTCACGGGCGACTAGCACCCATACGGGAACCGTGACCCTTGGCAATAATACTGGCGGTCCCAAAGGTGCCTTTGTCTACGCCAATCGGGTTGCAGACGGCCATAGTCTGATGACAGCCGATATTCCAGCCACGATCTCCCCCCCAGCCGGTTTGACCATTACCGACAGTTCAGGCAACGAACAGGCCGTGGTCAGCCTCGGCAAGCTTACGGTCAGTGGCGTCAGTACCGCCGCTGGGTCTCTGCCCCTGTGGCTGGAGGGCGACTCCATCTCGGTCGAGACCAATGCCAGCATTTTCCGCGGCGATCTGGTCTTGCAGGGCAATAGCGTTAAGTTAGGCAAAAATCTGACGACCGCCGGCAGCATAACCATCTATGCCCTCAGCCTGACCCTGACTGCCGACATTACCACCAGCGGCGGGGCGGTGGTCTTGAACCTCGGGGCCGCGGGAGTCTATGACAATATTAATGGCGTGGCGTTAAATACCGCGGGCTATAAATGGACGACCACCAACCAGAGCCTGAACCTTACCGCCGGTACCATGACGGTTGGCACCGGTACGGTATTTGCCCTCGGTACCGGGCGGCTGACGACCAGTCTTACGATCAAGGGCTTTGGCGATCACGCCTATTTTTCCAATGATGCGACCATTGCCGCTGCTGCTGACAAAAATCGTGAATTACGCAACCAATTGGCGGGACTCGGGGGCGCAGGGAGTTACACCGATAATGACGCAGTATATTACAGTCTGGCTGAATTGAACAGCGGCAAGCAATTTGGCGGTGCGGGTTTCAATGGCAACAGCGGTGATGTGACCTATATCAACGGGATGACGACTGTTCTTACCAATTCCGATACCACCGTGCGGCTGTTTAAAATGAACAATGCGGCCTTGACTCGCGCCGTGGTTGCCAATACGGTGAGCCTGCTCGGAACCAATAGCTTTACGGGTAATGTCACATTCGACACCAGTGCCAGCAACGGCGTCGTTATTCTGCGTGACGCGAGTTCTTCGCTAAGTGGTGGCGATTTGCGGCTATGGCTTGGCAGCGGGAGATTGCTCGGGGGTCAAGGTTTTACCACCACCAACGGCAATGTTTATTTCAGTGGTGATATTACCGGCAGCAATGTCGATTTCGAAATCGGCAGCGGCAGTTTCTACAGTGTCGGCGACCAGCGGTTGGTTACCTCCGCGACCAATCTCAGCAGCGTAGCCACGGCAAACTATGGCACAGCCACGACCTGGTCGGCGAGTACAAATATGTTCGGCACCTTCTATGTCGCAAATCGCAGCCTCTTGTCCGTTATGCATGATACCAACGGCAGCCATGATGGCATCGGCATTGCCTATGGCGGGCTGGTTACGATTGATGGAGTCACCGGCAACAGTCTTAACTATATTGAAGCCAATGGCATTACCCTGAGCGGTACCAGCAGCTTCACTGGTGCCCTGACCCTGAACAGCAATGGCGGAGACTTTACCAACAGCGGCAACCTGACCAACCTTGGCAATCTGACGATTCAGACCGGCGG
>JASGCE010000164.1 GCA_030054295.1 Minisyncoccota bacterium | reverse complement strand
ATGTTCTGCGCTATCCGCTCAAGAAGGGGATGCATACGGCCAGCGAAGATGGTTCGTTAATGGCCCCCTTGATGGGCCGGTTTACCGCGCCCGATGGTGGAGTCACCTCCGCCCATGTCGGTGGTTTGAACTTTGTCGTTGCCTATGTTGATCATTCGGTGATCTATCGCTTTATCCCCAAGACCGCGACCACTTCGGAACTCGAGGTGATTTGGCTGGTCAAGAAGGGTGCGGTGGCCGGTAAGGACTATGACTATGACCGCCTGACCTGGCTGTGGGTTGTGACATCGGAGGCCGATAAGAAGATTATCGAATGGAACTCGGCGGGGATGAACTCGACCTATTACAGGCCCGGCCCAATTGCTCCCATGGAATATAACGAAAAACGCTGGCTGGATTGGTATATTGCCGAACTGGCACGGGGGTAGGGGTTTGGGTTTTTTGCCCTTTTTGTAATTACCCGCGTCTCCCTCCTTTGTCATTACCCGCCGCTGTCCCGCTGACATTTGTCAGCGGGACAGCGAGACGGGTAATCTCGCTTTGCTTTCAGTGATTAAAAGGAAGGGAGATTCCCCGTCTGCGGTTGCCCCTAACGGAGCAACCTGGCGGGGAATGACAATGATTTTTTCTACTCATTCCTCTTGTCATTGCCGCCCGCTTGCGGGCTGGCAATCCAGAACGGGCGTAAGCCCATAACAAAAAACATTATATTTGAGGGGCTTATGCCCCTCAAACTCCCCGCTGGATTGCCAGCACGCTCGTTGCACGAGCGGCGGCAATGACGATTATGGCGTTTTATTGAAATCAAAAAAATTTTGAATTCTCAAGTGAACGGAAAATTGTCAAAAATAAAATATTTGCTTCCACCCTCGCTTTGTGAGATAAAGCAGGAAGTTAGATCACGGATGGGAGACGCTGGGTTTAAGTCAATGGTTTCAACCCAGGGCCGAAGGAGCAACCGCCTCGGAAACTCTCAGGCAAAAGAACCGTTCGTGAGTCACACTCTGGAAAGTGGTGCTGCGGAGTCGCTCCGTATCGCCCGCCGACGGGATAACACTCTCAGGCAAAAAGGACAGAGGGGGCACAGAACCACTCACCGCGAGTGGAGAAAGCTGTCCCATGTCCGATTCTGCTAACACAGCCCCCCCCCTATTACAGCGCACAGCACTGTTTGATCTTCACCTCGAACTCGGGGCCAAGATGGTTGGTTTTGCCGGTTACGAACTGCCGATTCAATATCCGCTGGGGGTCTTGAAGGAGCATCTACAGACCCGCCAATCGGCCGGAGTTTTTGATGTTTCTCACATGGGTCAGTTACTGATTCGCGCCAAGTCGGGGCGGCTGGAAGATGCTAAGGTCGCGCTTGAAAAACTGGTGCCGGCCGATATTGTCTCCCTTGCCCAAGGGCGGCAAAGATATAGCCAGCTGACCAACTCGGCGGGTGGGATTATTGACGATCTGATGATCTCTAACCTGACCCTCTCCCCCGCGATTACGGGATTGGCCAGCCCGATTGAAACCCTCTATCTGGTGGTCAATGGGGCCTGTAAGGTCGGGGACATGGCCCATATTCAAAAACACCTTGCACCTGTCTGCGACATTACCCCCCTTCCGCAGCGCAGCCTGATTGCGATTCAGGGGCCGCTCGCGGTCATGGCCCTGGCGGAGATTTTTAATCGCCCCGAAATGACAAAAATGAAATTCATGGATAACCGCGAGATGAATCTTGGCGGCCATGACTCTATTGTTTCGCGCTCGGGCTATACGGGCGAAGACGGAGTCGAGGTCTCGGTCGCCAGCAGCGAAGCTGTTGATTTAACCCGCAAAATTCTGTCCGACTCGCGGATACAGCCGATTGGCCTCGGGGCCCGCGATTCGCTGCGGCTGGAGGCAGGCCTATGTCTCTATGGCAATGATATTGATGAGACCATCTCCCCCATCGAGGCTGGACTCCAATGGTCGATCCAAAAATCGCGGCGCAGCGGTGGAGAGCGGGCGGGCGGTTTTGCCGGCAGCGATATAATCCTTAAACAGATGGAGCAGGGGGTGAGCCGCCTGCGAGTCGGTTTAAAACCCGATGGTCGCGCCCCGATTCGCGGCGAAACTCTGCTTTTTGCGACAGAGGACTCAACCGAGTCGCTTGGGCGCGTCACCTCGGGTGGTTTTGGCCCAACCGTCAATGCTCCGGTGGCCATGGGTCTGGTCGCCAAGTCCCATAGCCAGCTCGGAACCCGATTATTTGCCGAGGTTCGCGGGCAAAGAATGGCGGTAACGGTCGTCGATCCGACCTTTGTCGAGCATCATTTTTATCGTAGTTAGTCAACAGGAGGAAACCATGCAGTACACAGCCGATCATGAATTCGTCAAACTCGATGGCAAGACCGCCACGGTGGGAATCACCAACCATGCCCAGGAGGCTCTCGGCGATTTGGTTTTTGTCGAACTGCCCGCCGTCGGTCGCAAAGTATCCAAGGGCGAATCGATAGCCACAGTCGAATCGGTAAAGGCCGCTTCCGAAGTCTATGCCCCCTTGAGCGGCACCATCGCCGAGGTCAATCAGGCCATCGTCGATGCCCCCAATCTGGTCAATGAAGACCCCGAAAATCGCGGCTGGTTCTTTAAAATCACCCTGAGTAATGAGTCTGAAACCAAGGAACTGTTAGATTCAGCCGCCTATCAAAGGCTGTTGGGCTAAACCCACCAAGCCGCCAAGCCACCAAGCCCGGTGCCACCCGTACCATCCCCATTTGCTCATCAGAGGAGAATCGCCATGTCACAATCTCAGTATGATCAAGGCTTTGTCCGTCGCCATATTGGCCCGTCGGAGAGCGACCAGCAGGCCATGCTCAAGACCATTGGTGCGGCGAGCCTCGAGGCCCTGGTGGCCGAGACCCTGCCCGCGGCGATCAGGCAAAAACAGCCGCTCGACCTCGGCAAGACCCTCAGCGAGACCGAGACCCTGGAACGGCTGCGCGGCTATGCCCAACAGAATCGCCTCCTGACCTCGCTGATCGGTCAGGGGTATTATGGCACCATCACCCCGGGAGTCATTCAGCGCACCATTCTCGAGAATCCGGCCTGGTATACGGCCTATACCCCCTATCAGCCCGAGATTAGCCAGGGTCGGCTAGAGGCCCTGCTTAATTTCCAGACCATGATTGCCGACATTTGCGGCCTCGACATTGCCAATGCCTCCCTGCTCGACGAGGGTACGGCGGCATCGGAGGCCATGTTGATGGCTGAGCGCGTCGCCAAACCCGACTCCGACGGCAAGCCAAGGACTCACTTCCTGGTCGATAGCGATGTCCATCCGCAAACCCTCGCGGTGGTGCGGACTCGCGCCGAGCCGCTGGGGGTCACGGTGGTGGTCGCCTCCGCCGATGACCCGAGCGCAAAGGGGCTGGCGGCCCTGGCCAAGGACAAGCAATTCTATGGAATATTACTCGCCTATCCCGGCAGCAGCGGCGAGGTGCGCGACATCCGCGATCTGATCAAGACCATTCATTCCCATGGTGGGATTGCCGCGGTGGTCTGTGATCTGCTCGCCTTGACCCTGCTGGAGGCTCCCGGAGTCTTGGGCGCGGATATAGCCGTCGGTTCGGCCCAGCGGTTTGGCGTGCCGATGCTCTTTGGCGGCCCCCATGCTGGTTTTATGGCCTGCCGCGAAGATTACAAACGCAATATGCCGGGAAGGCTGGTGGGTATGTCGATCGACCAGCGCGGCGCGCCGGCCCTGCGACTCGCCCTGCAAACGCGGGAGCAGCATATCAGGCGAGAGAAGGCGACATCGAACATCTGCACCGCCCAGGTGTTGCTGGCGGTCATGGCATCCATGTATGCGGTCTATCACGGCCCCGAAGGCCTGACCGAAATTGCGTCGCGGGTTCACCGCCAGACGGCCATTCTGGTTGCGGGACTGGCGAAACTCGGTTTTAAGATCAAGAACCAGCATTATTTTGATACGGTCACGGTCGAGACGGGGAGTAAGACCGACTCCATCATGACCGCTGTTCGCAATCTGGGGATTAACTTGCGAAAAATCTCCCCCACCCAGATTGGCATTTCGCTCGACGAGACCACCACCGCTGATATTCTGGAACGGGTCTGGCAGGGGTTTGGCGGCAATCTTAAATTTCGTGATTTGCAATCGGCCGCGACGAACCATCTGCCCGCCAGCCTGCTGCGCCAATCATCCCTGCTGGCCCATCAGATTTTCCACCAATACCGCAGCGAGACCGAGATGCTGCGCTATATTCGCAAACTGAGCGACCGCGATCTGGCCCTCGACCGGGCGATGATTCCGCTCGGTTCCTGCACCATGAAGCTCAATGCCACCACCGAGATGGTGCCAGTGACCTGGCCGGAATTCGCAAATCTCCATCCATTTTGCCCGCCCGATCAGGCTGCGGGTTACTGGGCGATGATCGGCGATCTGGGCGAGAGACTCAAGACCATTACTGGCTATGATGCCATCACCTTCCAGCCCAATTCTGGGGCTCAGGGCGAATATGCTGGGCTCTTGGCCATTCGCGCCTACCACCGATCACGGGGCGATCACGACCGAGTCGTCTGTTTGATTCCTGCCTCGGCCCATGGCACCAATCCGGCCTCGGCGCAGCTGGCGGGGATGGAGGTGGTGGTGGTGGGCTGCGACAGTCACGGCAATGTCGATCTGGCCGACCTGACCGCCAAGACCCAGCAGCATAGTGCCAGACTCGCGGCGATTATGATCACCTATCCCTCGACCCATGGAGTCTTTGAAGAACAGATTGTCGAGATTTGCCAATTGATCCATAAGCATGGCGGGCAGGTCTATCTCGATGGGGCCAATATGAATGCTCAGGTTGGGTTGGCGCGGCCGGGCGATTACGGCGCGGATGTTGGGCATCTCAACCTGCACAAGACATTCTGTATTCCCCATGGTGGCGGCGGGCCGGGGGTTGGGCCGATTGGCGTCAAGTCGCACCTGGCTCCCTTCTTCCCCAGTGTCAATGGCGGCGGCGATAGTTCGGGCGATGCGGTGGGGCCAGTTTCTGCCGCGCCCTTTGGCTCGGCGGGAATCCTGGTTATTCCGCTTGCCTATATTATGATGATGGGCGGCGAGGGTCTGGCGCGGGCGACCGAGGTGGCCATATTGAACGCCAACTATATTGCGACGCGGCTGAACAGTTACTATCCGGTGCTCTACCGCGGCAAAAATGGGCGAGTGGCGCACGAATGTATTCTCGATCCGCGCGGCTTTAAAGACAGCTGCGGAGTCACGGTCGATGACATTGCCAAACGCTTGATCGACTATGGTTTCCACGCCCCAACCATGAGTTTTCCGGTTCCCGGAACCCTGATGATCGAACCCACCGAGTCGGAATCCAAATATGAACTCGACCGATTTATCGATGCCATGATCGCCATCCGTGAAGAGATTCGCCGCGTCGAAACCAAGATCTGGAGCAGCGACAATAGCCCCCTGCGCAA
>JASGCE010000163.1 GCA_030054295.1 Minisyncoccota bacterium | reverse complement strand
CGCGACCCTGTAAAGTAACCGCAGTATCGCTGGTGACATTCCCCACCACCCAGCCGGCGCTCGTGTTATTAATCGAAACCGAGGAACCGGTGCCGCTGGTTGAGGCCATGACTCCGCTCAATTCCACTTCCCCGGTCGCGCGGAAATGGAATCCCCCCGTCACCAGGTTCTGCGTCCCGTTAATCCCGCCGCTGTTGTTGGTCACCACCACCGAGCCTCCGCCGGTTTTCAGGTCAACCAGTGTGAACCCACTCGCCGAGTTGGTCACCAGCGAAATCGAGCCACCATTGGTCGAGCCACTGATTCTGTTGATACTGTTGCCGCTGTTGGTCAGCCAGACATTGACCGCATTGCCGTTCAGCGAAGCAATCGAGATTCCGTTATTAAAATTAAACCTCGAGCCAGCCGCTTGGCGTAAACTGTCGGTTACCCAAAACTTGGTGGGGTAAGAGTTGTCGATGGAAGGCAGGGCGACATCGCTTCCCACGACAATCTCGGCAAATAGGTTATTTGAAACCGGCGGCGAGATTGTCCCCGTGACACTGGCCCCGTCCACAAAAATGATTTGTTTAATCCGGTCGTTATAGGTCGTGAGTTCAAGATAGCCAACTCGATTCCGCCCAGCAAAGGCCAGCTCGGTTCCAACCTGGAAATTGGGTGTGTAGGTAGCAAAGGGATCGCTGCTGGCACTCAGCTTAAACACGCCAATCTTGGTTGGAATGTCGATGGATACATCGGCCTCGGCGGGTGTCCAGTTTACCGTTCCGCCGTCCTGTTCAAATCCGGCGCCCTTGGACTGTTTCTCATTCATCGCGCTAAAGTTCAGCAACATGGCATTGGGGTCGATTTCGGCCAGTTCGGCGGCGGCTTCTTTAAAGGCTTGGGTATTGGCCCCCAGTTGAGTGAAGTAATATCGCGCGTCGCTGCCCTTGGCATAGGGGTTACCCCCTTGGCTGCGAGTCAGGTTGGTGCGGAAGGTTCCGCTCACACCAGTAAAGGCCGGGAAGCTGCTGTTGGGTCCAGCCCAACCATTGGCGGTCAAATCGAGGCCTTTGGTGAAAAGGTTCCAAGCATTGTTATTTGGATTATAGTTACCACCGATGATCAGAATCACATCGCCGCCTTGGCTGGCAATTCCCTTCGACAGGGTCAGGTGATTGGTGGTCGCTCCGCGGGTGTCGATGGTGATGGTGGTTCCTGCCGCGCCGGTAATATTGCCATTCAGGGCGAGCGCACCGCCGCTGTTTTTAATCAGGATATTACCACTGCCCGTGTTGGTAATATCATTGAGTGTCCCAAGATTATTTCCCGTCTGGTTCAAACTGATTCCGCCGCTCGCAGTCATATAGAGGTCACCGCCGCTGACGGTAAGGGTTCCGCCATCCTGGGTGATGGTACCTGTGGCCGTCAGATTAAAACCATGGCTAAAGACATTGGTTCCGCTCAATTTTATGGTGGTGGGTTGTAATAGACTGACATTGGTCACGGCGGTGTTAACCCCCGCGAACTCGATGGGTTTTTGAACGGGCAGGACGATGTTGATTTCATTCTTGAAGGTACTATCAACCGCTGCCCGCCAGCCCCATTCACCAGAATTGGCACTGCCCACCGCAACCAGACCTTGATTACGACCGGCAGCATCGACCTCCTTGCGGGTGCCAATTTGACGGCTGTAATTGGCGAGGGCGGTGGTGGGTAGCTTGAGGGTGGGAATGCCATCGCCAGTCTTGGTTACCGCTTGCCCATCTTTAAAATAATAACCCGCGATATTGATCGTATAGTCGTTGTTACCGGAAAGAAGTGCACCACCAATGTTATAGAGGGTGAGAAGGTCATCGACCTTATAGCCATTGGTGATCGATTCCGTAGTCAGGGTAAAGACCGGGTTGAGGCTGTCGAGTTTCGATTCGCCAACCCCTGAAGCCTCGCCGAAACTCAACCTTCCCGTTCCCAGTTTGAAGATCGGGTTTGCCGAGCCATTGACAATCCGGCCCGCCGTCAGGGTCAGGTTTTGGCTGTTGGTGGTGATTGAGTAATAAACGGGAATGCCATTAACAACGCTACCGCTACCGCTACCAACTTCCAGGTCACCCTTGCCGAGGTCGACGGTCACTGGCCCGCCGGAGACAGTGCTGGTACCCTCGAGAATCATATTGCCGGCTGAGATTAAATTCACGCCACCCGATGCCGCAATGATGGCGTTGAGTCTGATTTTGCCACGCGAAAGGATTGTCAGATTGCCTTCGGATATTCCCGAAACAGCGCCCCCGACATTAAATCCGCCACTGGTACTGGCCAGCAGCAGGGTTTTGGTAAAGCTGCTGCTACCAACGGTTTGGAAGGTTCCCCCGAGCAGTGCGACGGGAACTACGACTGGTCTCGTGCTCGCATTATAACTATAGTCCGCAGAAAGGAGCGTCATCTGCCCATCGGTAACAATCGCCGCGCCAGTGACGACAATTGGCTCGCCGAGACCACCAAGGCGCGTGTTTGTGCTGCTTATGGTCAAGCCCGCCGGGGCAAAGGCAGGCAGGTCGGCGGGATCAAAGGTATAGTCACCAGTCTTAACCGCTGCGACATAGAAATATCCACTCCCGACATTGATCTTGGCGGCATTGCCGGTACTCGCGCCGCTGAAGATCACATCCCGCCCAAGGGCAGTGAGGGTATGGGCATTGGCGGCGTCAATTGGTTGGAATGTATTAGTGCGCGAGACCATCTCCCCAGTGCCAAGGTCGATTCTCACCCGCCCGCGGTTGACGGTAAAGTTATCGTAACCGACGAGGGCCATTGTCTGATTATTGGTTTTGAAATATACAAATCCGTTGGTTCCTGCCTCAAAAACTACAGGCCTAACCCTGCCAAGCCCTGAACCCCCCGCAGTTTCTGATTGAAGCATTAACGCGAAAAATCCACTGCCAATGGTGCCGCGCGACTCCAGGTTTAGATTACCCCCCGCCAACAGGTCTGATGATAAAACAAGAATACCGTTACCGCTTCTCGTATATCCCGAATAGAGCAGGCCAATATCGCGCCCCGCCGACAGGGTGGATTTTTTAATGTCCATACCACTATCCGTCAGGGAGGTGCCAGAAGCGGTTACAGACAGGTTACCCAAGGGCGCAGTCAGGGTTGATGCATCAATACTCATCATTGATGAGCTCGCGAAACCCGATGCGGTTACAATCATATCGCCGCGGTCGGAATTCAGGGTCGAGTTTTGAAATAAATTAAGAGCATAGCTACCAGTCATGCCCGACATGGTCACAGTCAAATGGTCGCGGGCCGTAATGGTCGAAGATGTAAATCCGATACCACTGAACGATGCTTTTCCCGACTGTGACAGGGTCATGGCACCACCCGCCGTCAGTCTCGAACCTTGTCCAGCAATGGCATGACTACCCGTTTTTCCTGTCTGGATTAAGGACAATGCCGCGCCAGCTCTTATTGTAGAGCTGAAGAAATAAAGCCCATTTTCAGTGACAACACCATTTTGAAGCAGAGTCAGGTTGCTGGTGCCATCATTGGCAGCACCAGCGGTAAGATCCTGGAGGATACTAATGCCGCGTTGAATCTCATTCTGGGTATTAATTCTGCCAGTTATGCCGCTACCGACCAGCATCAAGCTGCCGCTGAAGGTGCTGGCGGTAGTGACCTGTATTCCCGGTGCCTCGATATAGCGCATATCCTTTGCTGGGCCAGTGGTGACGCCATTAATGCTCAACCAAGAACCTATGACAAAACCCAGACCATTAATGTTACCCGTTCCAGTCACGGTCAAACCCGATGCGGTTGCCGTGCCGCTGGTGATGGTGCCAAGACCCGTTCCCCAAAGGCTAGAGCCTGTGTTATTGTCAATCGAAAAGGCACTGGTTATATCGCGTCGGTCATTGACAAAGGTAAAGGTTCCGCCACCGACCGCGATGGTGGCGGCATTACCGCTGGCGGTCGCGCTGGTGAAAAAAACATCGAGTCCGCTCGCAGTGATGGTAAAGGCTCCCTTGAGGTTTTTACTCCCCATGTCGAGGCGCAGGAATTTTCCTGTGACCGTCAAGGCGCCTTTCAACTCCACATCATATTCGGGAGCCAGAATCGAGACTCCACCGGTGCCGCCCGCCAGGGTAATGCCGCTGGTGATGGCCAGATTCTGGGCATTCTTGACCGATATTCCGGCACCGCCATGGTTGGTGATGGTGCCGATGTAGGAGAATTTATTCGCGCCATTCAGAGTAAAACCATCGTAAGCCTCGCCACTGATGGTCGCGGCTGTGATCACCGTCGTCGGGTCTTGCCAGACCGAGGCGCGAGTCGCATTCAGGATTAAATTGGCCCCCGTGGTGTTCGACAAATTAATATCGGCATTGATAATAATCTGCCCGCCCTTCAGGGTCAGGCTGTGGCTGTTTGTGGCGGCAGCGGTAATGGCACTCTCAACCGTGATCAATCCGCTGCCCGTGCCGGTTCCCGCCGTCGCATCAATAATCACATTGCTGGTGCCCAGCGCGGTTTGTAATGTCGTGGTATTGACGATGGAGGTCAGACTGTTGGCCGAAAATGTCCCATTGCTGACTGCATCGCTGTTATTACCCGTGCTGATGGTAATGTCGGTAGGGTCAAGCAACAATGTGCCGGTCTTGCCGTGCGGGGCCAGGGTATTGACCTGGCCATTGTAATTGAGGGTGATTTTGCCTGATACCTCGACAAAGCCGCCGTCACCGCTGGTGGTTCCTCCCCGCGCGGAGATATAGCCGTGGAAGTCAGTCCGTTTGTCGGACCAGATGATGGCTCGACCGCCATTGCCAGTGGCCAAGGCATCGACGCTGATGTTTGCATTGCTGCCAATGGTCGTGAGGGTGGTCGAGGAGATCAGGATATTGCCGCTGGTGGCCTGCAAGCTGCCATTGACAGTGATGGTTCCCGCCGTGGCGGTGATGCCATTGGCGATGACGCTGCTGCTCGCGTCAAATATCAATCCGTTTGGATTGGAGAAGTAAACCACTCCATTGCTGGTGATGGAGCCGCTGATGGTCGAGGGGCGGGAATCATGAATGCGGTTTAATGTCGCAGAGGTGTTGGAGGGGACGATGAATTGCACGGTTTCGTCGGCGGCGAGGTTAAAGCTCTGCCAATCGATGGTCGCACGATCAGTGGTTTGGGTGACGATGGTGGTATTGGCTCCCGTTGATAGGGTCGCTGTACCCTCGGTTGTCGTGCCGCCCTGCGGTGCCGCATAGGCGTGACTGTTGAGGGAAAGCAAGGCGGCAGCGGCTACCGTCGCCGCAAGTCTAAGGGTTTTTTGCTTGGCTGACAGAGGCTGCATAGTCAATGGCTTTCATAATGATCAAAATTAAAAAATAAGATATTGAGTATTATGCAGATCGTCAATGGAAGTCAATGAAGGAGAGGTGGAGTGGGGGGAGGGGTTAATTACCTCCCCTTCTTTAGAAGGGGAGGATAGTCGCAGCTTGGCAGCTTGCTGCCTA
>JASGCE010000018.1:4840-26101 GCA_030054295.1 Minisyncoccota bacterium | reverse complement strand
ACCAAGAGTTTCTATCCTCCCCTTCTAAAGAAGGGGAGGTATAATAGATTGAAATGGTGACTCTTTATCCCCCCTTCTTCAGAAGGGGGGAATAGTCGAACTTAGAAGTTTACTTCTTAGTGAGACTAAGGGGGGTTGTGAATTCAATGTTTTTTTCAGCCTCCCCCTAAAGGGAGGGGGGACATTCAATTACTGACTCCACTCCACTCCCCCCTTACATAAATTGTCCATTCAGCCATTTCTTGTCCTGGGTTGGGCCGGTTACCGGAATCGATACTCCGTCCGTGTAATAGAGCTTCGCCCCAATCGAATTGTTGATCTGCCGAGCATTGAGTTCAATCCACCCCAGCGACAGGTCGGGCGTTCCAAGACTGGCGCGACCCGAGAAGACAATCTGCCCCCGAGCCACATCAATTGTTAGTTTCGGCAAGGGCTGAGTTTGAACCCCAAGTACCCCCAGTACCCTAACCTCCTGCCTCACCTCGACCACGCCCCCCGAGGCAGAGGATAGGGTCACATCTTCGGCAACCGCGCTTTTGGCATCAATCACGACCGAACCACCCCCCCGCGAGCCAATTTCATCGGTAAGAATCGCCGAACCAGTACCGGTTATCAGAACCGCGCCATCCGCAGTAATCTTGCCAATCACCGCCCCGGCGCTGCTGTTAGTGATGGTAACCGACTGACCGGTGCCCGAGGCTCCGGCAAATCTACCCGACAGGCTGACCTCTCCCGCTGCACGGAAGTTAATCACGCCGGTCTGGATATTTGTCCCGCTAATCTTGCCATTCAGGGAGGTCACGACAACCGAACCACCACCGGTGCGCAGCACACCCGCCCCCTGATTGAAGCTGATACTGCCCCGGGTCACGACAGTGATCGAGCCACCCGCAGTATCCCCGGTTAATGTGGAAATATTGTTATTAGCATTGGTCAGATAGACCGTCGCACTGCCCCCAACGGCATTGATCCGCAGGGCGCCAGTAATGGCCCCACTGCCGCGCTGATCAAAGCCACCGCTGATATTGAGGATCAGGTTATTGGCTCCCCCATCGAGTTGCGGCAAGATCGCCCCTCTGGCCACACCGATTCCATTGCCGGCAATCACGGGTGACAGGGTTAAGGCACCGCCCTTTAACGAGGAATCTTCGGCGAAATTCAGGTTGGAAATCCGCCCCAAGATACCATCGTTAAAGTTAATCCCACCCCTCAGCCGATTGACACCGGCGAAGGTCAGGGTGCTATTGTCTTTAAAACTGGTCAAGCCAGCAATTTCGCTGCCGCTGAAGCTGCTGTTATAGATGCCAACCCTTGTATTCAGATATTTCTCGGTATAGGCATCTTCAGACCGGGTGCCACGCCAGCTTACGGTGCTGCCAGCAAAGCCCAGGAAGGCCTGATAGTTCCGCCTTCCTGATAACTTCAGATCGCTCCAGGGATGAAGGACGGCCGTGGGGTCGATGGCCTTCAGACTCACCTCCGCCGCCCTATAATCATCGCTGCCATAGGTCAGGGTGGTGAAGTAATCAAGGCCATTTTGGTTCCAGCCAACCGTGTTGTTAGCGGTGGTTTCACTATAGGTCTCAACCGTCGTGGCCCAGGTTCCGGTCGGGTTAAATTCACTGACATTGGTAAAGGCGACGGCATCACTATCGCCACTGCCCCAGCCAGAAGCGTTTAAATTCAAGCGATTGGATGAAAGGTTCCAACTCTTGCCACTGCTCGGTTTTAAATAACCGCCAAGGTCGAGGGTCACGGTGCCACCCTGACTGGTGACATTATCGGCAAATTCAAGATCACCCGAATTACCGGTGGTGGTGATTTTGATGAGGTTACTGGTGCCAGCAACAACCGTCCGCTGGCTCCAAATATCGCCCTTGACGCTGATGGTGCTGTTATTGCTGATGGTGATGGTTCCCACGGTCTTGACATCGGCCAGGGTTAGTTTTCCACCCCGGTTGGAGATGGTGATGGCCCCGCTGGTGCTGCTGCTGATGGCCCCGCTGACGGTCAAGGCCCCGCTGTTGGTCAGGGAGATGAGTCCCGCCGCCGTAACCGTGGCCAGCTTGACAAAACTATTGCTGGTCGAGGTCAGTTCGATTTTACCCCCGGCACTCAGGCTGAGGGCACCGTCGTTCAGCACCGAAATGGTCTGCACACCAGCGACCGCCGCCTGGCTTATGGCCCCGCCGGTCGTGATGCTGGTATTGCCATTAAAGGAAACCGTACCCTCGAGATAAAGATCGTCAATGGTGATCTTCTGGTTCCCGGTGCCCCAGGTCAGACCAGTCGCATTATAGAGATGCACCGACTTGCCATTTGCCAGAGAGAGAGGCACAGCCGCATTGTTATTATCCTTCAACCAGCCAATATTACCAGCGTTATCCTTGAATCCGGCTGTCGTGACCTGATTGATCGGAATGACCTTGCGGGTACCGAGGTCTGTCGCACCCAGGGCTGAAATATTCAACCACAGGGCCTTGTTATTGGTAACCCGCGTCTTGTTGGCCGCCAGGGCTGCCCCAGTATCGCTGGTAAAGTAATAGACGACATCGCTGGCACTATAGGCCGCGTAGTTTGTGTTATCAATATAACCACCGGTATATACATAGGATTCGCTGCTGTTGTTATTGGCAACCCCCACCTTTACCCCAGTTGTACCAACCGTGAATCGCCCCGCTGCCCCCAACACAAAGACCGTCGTCGCATCCTTATTCGAGACATCGCCCGCCGTGATCTTTAGATTCTTGCCGCCGGTCGTCCAGCTATTTCCCGCCCCGATGCCATTATTATAGGTACCAACCCCCAGATCGAGTTCGACTTCGCTGCTGGCAGTGGTAATGCTGTTAGAAAGGCTGAGGTTCTTACCCCCGGTCGTGATCGTAATCTTGGCGGTGGTGGCCGTGGTAATATTGGCACTGACGGTCAAGTCACTGACGGTGTTGTTAATATTCACCGCCCCGCTGGCATAGAGGGCGCCAAGGGTGCCAAGATTATTACCGGTGTTATTCAGGGTAATGGCCGTTACACTATTGCTCGAACTGCCAATCACCAGACTGCCACCACTGACCGCGAGGGTGGCATTGGCTGCCTGGGTAATCGCCCCAGATGAGGTCAGGGTGAGGCCAGCCGTAAAGCTGTTGATACCGTCAAAGGTCACCGAATTATTGGCCAGGGTCAGGTTGTTAAAACTGCTGCCATTGACCTTGTAAAAATGAATATCTTTACCGGTGGCTAGGGTAAAGGTAGTGACCGTTGGCGCGTTGCCAGATGTAATTGTCCAGGTAATGTCGCCGCTCAGGCTGCTAAAGCCCGATATTCCGCCATAACTTACCGTCTTGGTGCCGAGATTGGCCGCGCTGAGAGTCGCAATATCCAGAACAAGGCTATTGGCAATGGTAACATCTCTCTGTGCCGCTGCCAGATTATCGCTGGTGGTAAAGTAATAGCTGGTGGCACTGTTAAACTTAGTTTCGTCGGCGGCAGTAGCGATTATGGAACCGACACTATAGGTTGTACCCGCCTGGGCATTAGGATCCGTTGCAACCATAGTGGCAGGGCTGTTGGAGATAACAAGGTTTCCCACCCCCAAGGCAAAGATTTTGTTGCTGACGGTTGTACCAATAATCTTATAGCGAACAGCACTGGCGGTCAGGTTCAAATTCTTGCCATTGGTGGTAAGGACAAAACCGTTGTTCGTGCTGTTTGAGTCATAGACACCATTCTTGTTGCCATCGGCACTTTTAAGATTGATCGTAACCACGCCATTGGTGGTGGTCACAGCTGCGGTCAAGACCAGGTCGCTGCCACCGCTGGCGAGGTTAATGGCGGTGGTTCCAGTCGAGCCAGTGGTAATGTTTCCGCCCAGATTGATCTGCGCCCCGCCCGATTGGACATCAACCGAACCGGCCGTCGCGGTCAAGCCGCCGCTGAGGGTGACAATCCCGCCACCGGAATTGAGGCCGATATTACCCGTCGTCGCGGTAAGGGCTGCACTGCTGGTAATGGCCCCGCCATTGGTGGTAAGGGTCAGGCCCTTGCCGCTGGTTATGGCGACCGAGTTGGAAATAGCACCCGTCGTAGCCGAGAGCGAAATGTCATTGGTAAAGCTGGCCGCCGCAGTCGTAAAGCGGATCGAATCGGCGACAATCGAGTTTAAGGCCTGGGCATCGGCGGAAAGACCCGTGATGGTCAAGGCTCCGCCATAGATAACACCGAATTTCTGGTCGCTGGTGGCGAAGGTGCCACCGGTTTTGGTCACTTTCAAGCCGCCACCGATTCCGGTATTGTCATCAAATGCCAGACCGTCGGTCGTCCAGCCAATATCGGCGGTGGTTGCGGTGGTTGCGCTGGTCCAGGTCACGGGTGCAAAACTGTTGCTGCGGTCGGTGACGAATGTGAAACTGCCTGAACCAATCGCGATAGTGCCGCTGTTATCGGTCGTCTTGCCCGAGAAAAACACATCCTGCCCCGAGGCCGTGATGGTGTGGGCGCGACCCTGGAAGGTTCCGCTCCCCAGACTGATCAGCAAGCGACTGTTGGCAATGGTCAAATCATTGCCGGACAGATCAAGATTGCGATTGTTGGTGCGGAAAATCACCCAATTCTTGCCGCCGCTGCCCGCGGTAAAGCTTTGGGCAGCTCTGGGCGAAAGGCCGATACCAGTCTCGCTGATGGCCGTGCCATTTTGATCCAGTTCAATATCCCCGCCCGCGACCACCGTCGGGGCAATGATGCTGATTCCCACATGCGAAACTCCATGTTGGAACAGGCGCAGATTCCCCGCAGCATTGACGACCCCATTGACCGCAATCCCCAGAACCTGACTCGCCGAGCCGCCCGTTTGAATCATCGTAACATCGCCCTTGCCATCGCTGGTCTTTTGGCTGGAGAGGCCGGTAGTAACCCAGAAACCATAGGTTTCAGTGCCGTTGCTGACCAGGGTGATCGAACCCTTGAAACTGCTCGACCCGCCCGAAACCGTTACCGAGGCCCCCTCGATATAGCGAAGTTGATCGGCAGTACCAGCAACATTGCTGCCAATCCCATCGAGAATGACCTTGCCGCCATAGACCACACCCAAACCATTGACACTGCCGAGCGCGCCACTGGTCTTGACCGTGATTCCGGCGGTTGAGGTGTAGGGGGTCACGCCGTCAGCCACGGTTCCGGCGGTAAAGCTGATGCCCGAACCCCAGCCATTGTCGCTGCTGCCGGTTGTGGTCGCGCCGATGGTCAGTTCGCTCGTGACCGACCTTTTATCCGAAACATAGGTGAAGGTGCCGCTGCCAATATCAAGGGTCACGGCATTGGCCGAGCTGGTGATACCACCAGTGTAATAGAGATTGAGCCCCTGGGCGGTGATTGTACCCGCCCCCTTGACATTACCGGTGCCGAGATCGATCCGCAGTCGGCCATTGGTCACGGTCAAATTCGCCGTCGAATCGATATTCAGGTTGCGGTTATTGGTTCTGATGGTAACAAAACTATCCTTGACTCCGCCCGCCTTGAACGACGCACTGTAAAGGGTGATGGCGTTGGAGGCTGGCGTTCCCTGGGCATCGAGCAGAATATCGCGGCCGCTGGTCAGATTGCCGCTCGCGGTGACCAGAATTGCTTCATTGAGCGAGAAGCCGGTCTGTTGCACGGTCAGATTGCCGCCGGTCGTGACCGTCGATGCAATGACAATCCCATTGACCGAACTGATGCCGCGATGGCTGAGGGTCAGGCTGGTCTTGCCATCGCCCGAGGTTCCAACCTTGAGACTGCCGTCGATGATAATACCCGCTGTGTTGCTACCAACCGTCACGCCCGCGCCGCTGCTGACCATGGTCAGGCTGTTGTTAAAGACACTCGCGGTCTTGACCACAATCGAGCCACCCTCGAGATAGTCCAGCTTGCCCACATCGCTGGCGGCCGTAATTCCCGACAGAGTCACCTTGCCATCGTAGCGCAGACCAACCCCATTGACCGAATCGATTGCGCCACCGGACTTGACCGTAAAACTACCGACAACAAATTTTGTCAGGCCGTCGTCGGGGTCAACTTCACGACTCGCTTCCCAGACGAAGCCGCTGGTTTTCCAACCATCGGTGGCGGCAGTGGTGGCGGCGGTCAAGTCCTTGTCGCCCGCCAGTTCGGTCATGACCAGCAAACGACCATTGCCAATCACTAATTTCGCATTGTTACCGGTCAAGGAACCCGAAAAGGCCACCGTTGCCCCCTGGGCTGTAATTGTGCCACCACCCAGAATCATACCCGTACCGAGGCCAAAGGATAGATTCGGGGCCTTGATTTTCATGTGGCTATCGCCATCCGTCATTTTAACCGCGAGATTCTTGGTTTGAATCCGCACTCGCCCGCCCGCCGTGATATTGTAGCTTTTGTTCAAGAGATCCAACGCAAATTCAAACCCATTACCCGCAACATTAACATCGTCCGTGGTCACGGTTCCGGTTTGCAGCAGATTAATATCCCTGCCCGCCTCGATCACGGTCTTGGCCATAAAGACCCCGGTATATTTGGCACTGCCGGCCTGGGTCAGGGTCACCGATCCGCTGGCTTTTAAACTGGTTTCTGTATTGACAAAAGTAACCGGATTTACAAAGCTGGAGAGAACTATGGCCTCAAAGGTCGCCGCCCCTGTTGCCTTTTGAGTCAAGACCAGATCGCCGCCCTCTGCCTCCAAAGACGAACCCGCAACTTGAATCGAGCTGCTGTTGCTGTTGACAGCGGCGACTCCATCGGTTGTCAGGGTTATGGCCCGATCCGCGTTTATGGAACTCAATTCAACCCTGATCGCCGCATTGCTATAGGCCCCCTTTTGGCTGAGGGTGATATTGCCGGTGGCCAGAATCGTCGCGTTCTTGACAAGGATTCCCTCGAGGTTGGTCGCGGACTCCTGTTGGATCGAGACATTGCCCGCCGCGTTGATTTCCGCGCCAATAAAGATACCGCGATCAAGCCCAACCGAACGGTTAATCAGAGTGAGGTTGCGCACCTTAACATTATCGACTTTGGTAAAGAGATTCTGCCCAATGACAAATGCCGCGGTCTTGGCTGGCGTGGCCTCGTCATAGGCAAAGCCGCTGGTCACGCCCGCACCACTGCTGACCAGGGTGAGATTGTTGTCGAATGTCGAGCCACTATTACCCGTGACCTTGAATCCCGCGCCCTCGATATAGCTCAGGTTCTTGGCAGTACCCGAGGCATGGGTGCCAACCCCGTCCAGAATTACCCGCCCGCCGTAACGCACGCCAAACTGGTTCCGATCAAGCTCCGTATTAGTCGTCAAGACCGTAAAGCCCGTCGAGTAGCGAAAACCGCCGGTGCCATAATTCCCCCAGGTTCCCGATGGCACTTCCCAGCCGATGTTTGGGGCGGCATTGGTGGTTCGATCTCCCAATGTCACATCGGCGAAATAGTCGCGGCGGTCGGTGATAAAGACAAAATTACCGCTCGCGCCAATGTCGATATGGCCGGTGTGGCTGTTGGTTGTGGTGTTGCCGCTAAAAAATACCGCATGGTTGCTGGCGGTGATTCTGTTGCTGCTTCCTCCGCCTTGGAACTTGCCAGCAAAACCGAGGTCAACCGTCAAACGATCACCAGCATTGGTCACGATGATATTGCCATTCAGGGTTAGATCCTTGCCTGCGGTTTTGAACCGAACCTCCTTGCCCGCGCCGCCAGCCGTGACGGTGTTACCGCCGCCAAAGACTATGCCCGCGATTCCCACTGCCGAGCCAATTTCGCCATTCTGCCAGACAGTAAGATTGCCGCTGCTGGTAAAATTCGCGCTGGCTGCGACGAAGATTCCATGGCCGGTGCTGTTGCCCGTTCCGGTTTGGATAAGATTTATATCCCCGGCCGCGGACAGACTCGCCCCGACATAGATCCCCGCTGTGTTGCCGCTGACCGTCACTCCCGCGCCAGTGCTGACCAGGGTAATTCCGCCGTTGAAGCTGTTGGCTCCAGACAGTTTGATGCTGGTCGCCTCGATATAGGTAACCTTACCGGTGTTGCTGGCGGCGGTAATGCCGGTCAGAGTCACGGCCCCGTTAAAGACAAAACCATTATTATTGACATTGACCAACCCAACCGCAGTCTTAATTGCCAAACCCTTGAGGCTGTAGGTCAGGCCATCGGCACTCAGGCTGGGGGTCACGCTGCTAAAGTCAAAACCAATCGGCATTCCGGCGGTGGTCGCATCAAGGGTGGCTGGAGGCGTAGCAAGGGTGCGATAAAAGACAAACCGCCCGGTGCCAAGATTGATCTTGGCATCATTGCCATCAATCCCGCCATGGATGTCGGTGTCATTCATCGCCGTCGTCAGATAGAGGTTGCCATTGTTGGTGGTGATGGTGCCACCGCCGACGATTTTGCCGCTGCCGCCGGTGCCACCCCTGACGCTGGCGGCATCCGAGCCAAGATCGATGGTCAAGCGCGTAGTGGCAAAGCTGGCAGCCCCCAGAACCGATACACTGCCATGACCGCCACCATAGGCCCCCTGACCGGTTTGCAATAGGACCTTACTGCCCGTGCCAGAACCGATAAATCGGAAACCATCCTTAAGCGTAATGTTTTTTCCTACATCAGCTCGATCTTCAAGACGAGTAAAGCCGCCATAGGTATTTTCCGCCCTATTGCCGGTTTTAAACTGCACCTCGCCATCGACGGTAAGGGTACCGTCGAGATTCAGGTCGCCGCCTTCACCATAGATATGGTGCCCATATCCGCCATGGCCCGATTGAATGACCGAAAGCTTAGTGCCACTATAGCCTGGGGCATAGCTGATTGTGTTGCTGCCGCTGAAATTGACCGCACCGCCACGGCCACCCTGACCATTGATATACCGATAGATTGAATATTGGCATCCATAGCCATTGCTTTGGCACCCATGCCAGACAAAGTAATTTGTACTGCCGTAACCGGCGGTGATATTCAAACCCTGATTAAAGACATTGGTGCCCTGAATCGTCACATCCCCACCATTATAGGGACTGAATATTACTGTTGATGGGTTTTGTGGATTGGGTAGTTCTTCGTTGAGGGGAACAACCCGCCCAAAAAGCCCAATATAGTTCCAGGATATGGTCTTGACCGAAACCGCGCCAATGAAGGTGTTTTTATTGGCCGCCGCACCCGTGCCATCGATCAGCAGGGAGCCAATCGAATTGGCGCGATCATCCAATCCAAATTGGATATTCTGCGCCGTGATGGTCGCCCCGCGCACCACTACCTGCCCACTTCGCGCGACATATTGCAGACGATAGGCACTATTACTATTCTCTCCCCTCTCCTGAACGATACCCACAAAAACCCCATCATTATTACCCAAATGAACCAGGGTCGTAAATGTCAGTTTTTTGGTCGCAGCGGTGGTCGAAAGGGTTCCACCCACCTGACCACTAACCCATTTGGGGGCTGCCACCGTTCCGTCGTTAATCGCCTCGTCGCTGGCGACAAACTGGACATTGGCGGCGAAGCTGTTGGTGCCGCTGATCTTAAAACTGCTGCCCTCGAGCCACAGGTCGTCGGTGGCGGTGGAGGTGACGCCGTTGAAACTCAGGATTCCGGTTGCTACCACGGCCTTTAATCGCGTCGGGGTCGCGGTCGCGCCATTGTCCAGAGTCACGCCAGCGGGTAGAGCATTACTGCCCGGAACCATGGTATCGGCATAGGACTGGTCACCGATAAGGAATTTAGTGACATAGAAATTACCGGCAGTAGTGCTGGTCCCAACCTGCGTATTGATGTGGATATTAGTGATCGTACCACCCGCACCCAAAAAGACTCGCCCGCCATTGCTGGCAATCGACTTGCTCGAGTTCCCGGTCATGGTTCCGCCGACCGCTCCCAGATAGACATCACCGTTCGATACCGAAACATCTTCGCTGAGGGTCAGATTGCCACCGGCAATCAGCCGCAGCCCACTGTCAACATATTTTGACGGGATAACAATATCACCCGGTTCTACAGCATTAACCGAAAAACCAGATTTATAATAGGAACGCCCGATGAGACCACTTACGGTCAATTTTTTGGCGATGGTAATGGCCCCACCGGCGATGATCGACATCTCACCACCCTCCACCGTAAGCTCTTGGTTGATGGTGACTACGGTCTTTGCCGTCAGTTTTAATCCATGGGTAAAGGTTAAAATATCACCCCCACTGGCCGGGGTAAATTTAAAGGAATTGGCGACCAGGGCCTGGTGGAGATCAAGATTGGTGAATTTGTAAAAGGTGACATCATTGCGTTCATCCTGATAGACACGATCATAACCCCAGTTTACATCACCCGTATTGGATAAGAAACCACGGGCTGCATCTCCGACCGCCAGATAACGAGCGATGGTAATATATTCGGCAGTCGCATCAGCAGTCCCCGCGGTCGATAGTTCAGTTCGCAGAGTCGCATTGTCATTGGCATCAATCACCGTAAACCGATCGGTGACATAGAGCTTCCGCCCATTAAGGCTCCGTGCCTGGATTGGCGATGTTAAAATTCCCGTACCCAGTTTAAAAACCGCGCCGGTACCAAGATTGAACAGGCTGTCGAAACCAGCGCTCAGAGTCAATCCCTTGTTATTGGTCGTCCAGGCATTGCCAGCCACTGCCACATTACCGCCGACGCTATTGCGATAGATACCGCTATAGAGATAGTTACCCATCGCACCGGTCTGTCCAAGATTAATCGTCACCGCGGCGTTGGCACTGCTCACCGGGCCAATCAGGCGCAATCCATTGCCGGTCACGGTGATGGCCCCCGCCGTTCCAGCGGTCAAGGTTCCCGCCAAGGCGATTTCATTGACGCTGGCCACGGTCAAGGCAATGGTGCCGCTGCTGGCACTGGTGGTCAGGGTTGCGCCATCGATCTTAATGCCATAGATGCCACGGATATCATAGGTCGAGATGCCGCTCTGGTTAATCGCAATCACCCCGGTGGTGGAGGTTAAATTGCCCTTGACCAGAATTGCCGCCATATTGATTCGATTGTCATTGGTCAATGCCGCGCCATAGGGATCGGGCAGGTTATAATTGCCCCTTTGCAGCAGGGTCAGATTGCCATTGACGGTCATGGCCGATTCGATAATCAAGGACGAAGCCAGTTCAGGGACTGCGGGGACGGGCTGATAGAAAACGATTCCATTGCCCGCGGACAGAGTCAAGGCACCCATAAAGCTGCTGGCGGTGCTTCCCTTGAACCAAATGCTATCGGCGATCAGAGTCAGGGCGGTAGTGCCAGTACTGGTGACTCCGCTGACGGTCAGCGGGCCGGTGGCAACCACCGCCACTTCGCGGGTCGGGGCGGTGGTAAAGGTTAGACCATTATAGCTGGTGGTGGTGGGAATATCGCCCGCAACCAGACTCCCTCCACCGTCCAGAAATTTGGTGGCATAGAATTTACCCTGAGTGACACCCGAACCTAGATCAAAGGAAACCGCATTGGTTCCGCTGGTCGAGCCCGAAAAATATAGCGATTGGCCGGTCATGGTCAGTTTCTTGGCACCGGTTGCCAAACCTGTCGTTCCCAGATCGATAAAGACTCCATTGGTCGCACCAGTAACCGATGCATCGGTCGTGACCGATAGGCCGCTGGCCTTGACCATCAAACGGCCCGCCACGGCAATCGAACCCCCAGCGATGGTCACACCGCCAGATGCGCCAGTAGCGGTCGCTTCAAGCCGCAGATCGCCGCCAAAAACATTGGCACCATTGACCGTGATGGCCGTCCCGCGCAGCAAGATCGGGAAGGCACCGGCCGTGACTCCGCTGACCGTGATGGTGCCACCCTTATTGATCACCGCATTATAATATTGCCCATGAATATTCAACCCAGCCAATCCGCTGCTGGCCGGAAGATCAGCCACGGCAAAACTGTAACTGGCATCATTCTTGACCACCTGGTTATAGAATGTCCCGGTCTGCATGATAATCGCCGCATTATGGCCAGCCGCTGCGCCGCCCGTCAGGTAAATATTGCCATCCATGGACAGCTGTTTATAGCCGTCTGAATTAAACTTTCCGTCGGCACCGAATGTGACTCGCAGGTCTCCCGCTGTCGAATCCTTGCGGGTGATTTTGCTATTGTTGAGCAGTTTTATAAAGTCTGTATTGAGTGTCATGCCATTGGCCGACAGGGCAATATCGCCGCCTATATCGACACCATTACCGGTGGTGGTGATGGTAACCAGACTGCCGAATCGATTATTGCCGAGGGTGACAAGGCCATTCGCCTTGACCTCTACCGCCTGATCGGTTTGCAGATTCCGCAGGTCGAGATTGCCAGCCTCTATCCTGATGCCGCGATTGGCATCGGGGGCAACTGTGGTGACATTGTTTTGGACGAGATTGACGGTGAGGAAATTTTCGCCACTACGCGGTGCCGCCAGGGCACCGGTGTAATACTCAATTTCGTAAAAACGATCGGTCGCGGTCAGATTGATCGTACCCTTGGTTGCCGCCCGGGCAACGGCATTGCCATCCAAGGAATCAAAAAAGAATGTGACTCCACCCAACGAGGTTATGGTTTTGTTTGTCGCATCTGCATTGACTCCAAGATATTTGCCATAGACCCAATATCGACCGAAATCAGCATAGCTCTGAGCATAGGGATTCTGGAAACTGTTAATCCATTGTAGTTGTTTGGTGCGGAATGTCAGGTCTTTAAGTCTTAAATCTGCAATCTGCTGGACAATATTAGCCCCATTGGTGTCGATGATTAGGCTTGAGCCAACCGTACCGGTTATATTTCCGCCAAGAAAAACCCGATCACCACCATCTGTATAGCCAAAATCATCCTCAACATTCGCCCTTGTAGATGCCCCGGTTTCAATCACTAGTTTATGGGGTGTCGCGGCCCCACTCCAGTTCAAATCGCTGTTGATCCATAGACTATAGCCATTTATTACTGTTGTGCCGATGAATAGTTGTGCACAACGACAGGCAACAAACTTCATATCAATCGTGACATCGGTAACTTTGAGATTGTCCGACAGGGAACCCGCCTTAATCGCAAAGGACTGTGACGGCAAGGTTGGCAGGGTGTCGGACAGGGTCAGGGTTGATGCCGTAGTGGTTGAGGTACCGTCGCCATTATCCACACTATTCTCAGTGCCATTACCATTGATCACCATATCGTGGTTTATATTAAAGAGCAGCTTACCCGAAACACTGCCCGTCGCTGCCGTAGTATTGGCGCGACCAGCATAGTTAAAAAAATGACGGGCTCCAGACAGGGTTATAGTGCCACCATTGCCGCTGGTGCTGCCGCCCTTGGCAAACAATCCATGGGTCGTGGTACTGTCGCTTAAGACCTGCATCGCTGCATCAGAATGAAGAAATATCGTTCCGGCATTGTCAGTGGCACCGCTCGCGCTGGCACTGATAATCGCTGTGCTGCCGACCAGAGTCATGGTGCCGCTGATAAGTTTGATTTCCCCACCCGCCGCGGTTAATGTTCCACCCACACTGATCGAATTGGCCGCAGCCCAGATAATCGGGGCCGTGATGGTGCCGTTAAGCTCGACGGTTTTGCTGCCCCGTTCAATATCGGCGTTGGTTCTGAAGTATGAATCTCTCATAAAATAGTTATTATCGGCATCGGTCTTAAAAGCACCAGTACCGGCCCAGAATTTCGGAGCATTGACGACACTGCCCGCGGCAAAAACCAAACCATTGGGGTTGCTAAAATACAATGCCGCATTGCTGGTCACGGTGCCGCTGATTTGGCTGGGGGCGGCACTGCTGATCCGATTGAGGGTCGCGCCGGTGTTATCCAGAGTCGTGCCATCGGCAAGTGTGACCTTGAACTCGACCGTCTCGTTCGCCGCGACATTAAATCCCGTCCAGTCGATGATGGCTAGATTGCTGGTCTGCTTGACAATGGTTTTGTTTGCCATGGTCGTATCAAATGTCACCTCGCCATTGTTGGCCGCTATCGTGCCACCCGCTGGCAATGCCGCCGCGCGTTGTGCCGCCAGCGATAGAATCGCCGTCATGGCGACGCCACTGGCCAGGGCTTTAAAAGGAATGAATTTTGGTTTAAAGACAATAGATTGAAGCGACTGCGACATAATGATAAACTCCTTGTTAAATCAATGGCTAGTATGGTACAGAATCTATCCAAGAAATGCAATGCAAAATTTCGCCAGCCCGTGATTGACCCCCGCCGAATAATAATGGCCATTAATCCGCTTGCAGTTGGATAAAAAACCGATTACCGATAGCATCATCATGACCAGCAATTCAGCCCCCAACTCCCTCCGCAATGGCCCCGACGAGACCGGGCACTATGGTATCTATGGCGGGCGCTTTGTCGCCGAGACCCTGATGCCCTTGATTCTCGACCTCGAGGCGGCGTGGCGGAAATGCCGCGACGATCCGGAATTTAAACGGGAACTGGCCTATTATTTTAAACACTATATTGGTCGGCCCAGTCCGCTCTATTTTGCCCCGCGCCTGACCGAGCATCTCGGTGGAGCCAAGATCTATTTGAAGCGGGACGAACTCAACCATACCGGCGCGCACAAGATCAATAACTGCATCGGCCAGATTCTGCTGGCCAAAAGAATGGGGCGCAAAAGGATCATCGCCGAGACCGGCGCTGGCCAACACGGAGTCGCTACCGCGACCGTCGCCGCCCTGTTCAACCTGCCCTGCACCATCTATATGGGGGCGGTCGATATCGAAAGGCAACAGCCCAATGTCTTCCGCATGAAACTGCTGGGAGCCGAGGTGGTGGCAGTGCAATCGGGCAGCCGCACTCTCAAGGATGCGATGAACGAGGCTCTGCGCGATTGGGTCACCAATATTCAGGATACATTCTATATCATCGGCACCGTGGCTGGCCCCCATCCCTACCCCGAAATGGTGCGCGAATTCCAAACCGTCATCGGTACTGAGACGCGCGAACAGATGCTGGAGGCCGAGGGGCGACTCCCCGATAGTCTGGTCGCGGCCATCGGTGGCGGCTCAAATGCTATGGGGCTGTTTCACCCATTTTTGGACGATGCTGCGGTGACGATTTATGGAGTCGAGGCGGCTGGACTCGGGATTGACAGCGGCAAACATGCGGCATCCTTGACTGGCGGCAGCCCAGGGGTATTGCATGGCAACCGCACCTATCTGCTGCAAGATGATGACGGGCAGATTATCGATGCCCATTCGATCTCGGCGGGTTTGGACTATCCGGGAATCGGCCCGGAACATGCTTGGCTGCATGATGTCGGTCGGGTGAACTATGTTTCGGCTACGGATGCCGAGGCTTTAGAGGCCTTTAAACTGATGGCGAGATTGGAGGGAATTATCCCCGCCCTGGAGCCTTCGCACGCTTTGGCAGTCGTCTGCAAACTGGCCCCCAAATTACCGCCCGATCATCTGATGGTCATGAACCTATGCGGTCGCGGCGATAAGGATATCTTTACCGTCGCCGCCGCGCTTGGGGTTACAATTTAAAGGTCGTGACTATATAATTTTGGTATCCCCCGCGCGGATGCGGCTCGCCAATATGTACCAGGTGGCGGGGCCCTTGCCGAATCGTACCAACATCTGTTGCTCGACCAACGAAGCAAAATGATTCTTCAGGGTATTGCGATTATAACCATATAGGGTCACGAGATCGCTCGGCTTGACCCGCCCCTGTTGGCGGGCAAGTTCCAGAATTTTAATCGCAATCTGTGGCATCTCGGCCAATTGTAAGATTTTTTCTCGCTCAAGCTTAAGCTTAAGCCGCCCGACCTGAGTCTGCATCGAGCGCAGAATAAAGACCAGCCACGGCTGCCAATTTGGCTGACCGCTGCGGAGGGTGACCTGGGTTTCGCGCAGGGCACGGTAATATTCTTCTTTATTTTGCTCGACCACTGCCTCCAACGAGCCATAGGGAACAAAACGATAACCCGCCCGCAACAACAACAATGTCGTCAAGATGCGCGACAAGCGACCATTGCCATCTTCAAAAGGATGAATCGCCAAAAAAACCACAATATAGATGGCAATTATAATCAATTCATGATGCCTTTTCTCTTCCATGGCCACCCGCAACCATTCATGGAGTTCAGCCATCAATCTGGGCGTGTCAAAGGGGGTTGCGGTTTCAAAAACTGTACCCGTTTCCACACCATCCGAGTTAAAGGCAGCCACGCGATTCTCGTGAGTCTTATATTCGCCCAGATGCCTGACATCCTTAAGGCTGAATTTAAGCAGGTCACGATGAAGCTGTTTGACATGATTCTCGGTAATAGTGATCTCGACCCAGGCGTCAAAAACCAGCTCCATCGCTGCGGCATAGCCCGCCACCTCCTCCTCGTCTCGGTTTACAAATTTGGTGATGGTCAGCCGAAAAAAGAACTCTTCAACCTCGGAATCCGACATTTTGCTGCCCTCGATCCGCGTCGAGGAGGCAACGGATTCAACCGTCGCAACCTTGCGCAAACTGGTCAGCCGTTCCGGCACCAATTCGTCGCTGAGGGTCCATGAATCACGGAAAGCCTCGAGACTCGTTATCATCGCCTGAATCTCAGGAGTCATAACGACCGTGGAATCATTAAATAGACTGATAAATTCCTTGACCATAGAGATAGTCTAGCACCCAGCCACCCGATTATCAACCTGATTTCACCCGATTTCACCTGATTTTACTCAATTTCACCCGATCTGACCTGATTTAACCTGATTTGCCACCCGATTATAGACTAGATTTCACCCGATTCCACCCAATTTAACTTGATTTTACTCAATAAGCCACCCGATTATAGACCCGATTTAACCCGATTCCACCCGATTCCAGCCGATTCCACCGATTAATACCTTATGACAAAAAAATGGCTGCCCCGCATAACACGAGAGCAGCCATTCTTGAACCAAACCTTAAGACCAATTACTTGGCCTTAGGTACGCCCCTGAAGTTATTGCGCACGCCAAAGACCCACCAAAAAATCGCCAGCAGAAGCAAAAGCAAAAGCAAGGCATAGAAGACCTTGTCATTCGGTGGCCACATACCAACAAAGGCCAAAACAAAACCGCCGATGATCGCCAAAACCGCAATCGGTTTTGAAGCCCAACCAAGATCTAATGGCCCTTTGGTTTTCCAGCTCTTGCCCTCGACAAAAAGCCCGGCTGCGACCGGCATGATATAGCTGATGTATAAAAACACCGCCGAGCCAGAGGCCAGGATCAAAAAGGCATCGCTGTAAAGGGTCACCGCAAAGGCAAGAATCGCCGTACTCCAGATGGCTACCCCGGGCACCTTGTGATGCACATGAACCTTGCGAACCTGTTTGCTGAAGGGCAGACCGCCATCCCGCGCAAAGGCAAAGGCCATCCGCGAGGTCGAGGTCAAGGCCGCGAGACCGCAGAGGAAGTTAACCACAAAAATGCCAATCCCAATAATCGCCCGAAGCACCGGCGGGATCGGAGCCATAATCGCCTGAAGGAATCCACCGCCAGACTTGACCGCTTCCGCCATATCGGGAATGGCCAGGACAAAGGCTATGACCATAATATAGCCAAAAATACTGCTCCAAACCACCGCGTGAATGAGACCCTTTGGCACATTGGAGGAGGCCATAAAGGTTTCTTCCGACACATGGGCCGAGGCATCATAGCCAGTAATGGTATAGGTCGCCAAAATCAAACCCGGCAGAAAGGCCAAAAACCCACTCTGAATCACGGTCGGCCAATAGGGATTGCCTTCGGTACCGGTAAAGTTGGTATAGGTAAATAACTTACCAAAATCCAAGGATGTCGCAGCATAGGCCAGTACTCCGATCACCAGCAACAGGGCCGTCAACATAATCAGATAGCCCGACCAGTCGGTCAGCTTACTGACAATATTAATCCCCCGATGGTTGAGCCAGGCCCACAGGGCAATCATCGCCCCCATAAAGAATATCTGGTGTCCCGCGGTCAAACTGGCCGGATCAATCCCAATCAGCGGCGCAATCAGAGTCTTAAAAAAGGGATCATAGAGACCCGCCACAATCGAGGCAACGACAAAAACCAACCCCAAAAGATTGATCCAGGCCGTCACCCAACCATAGCCCTTGCCACCCAGTATAGAGGCCCAGTGGTAAAGCCCCCCCGCGGTCGGATAGGCCGAGGCAATCTGGGCCATCGATACCGCCACCACTATGGCAAAAAGCGCGCCTACTGGCCAGCCAACACCTATCGAAAATCCACCAGTCGTCGCAATCGCAATCGGAAAGGCCGTAATGCCTCCCGCCAAAATACAGATAATCGCAAAGGAGATCGCGAAGTTAGAGAATCCCCCCATCCTCCGCGATAATTCCTGATTATAACCCATTGCCTTAAGTTGTTTTTCATCCTCGGCAGTCGAGCCAACTGCCTTGGTTTTATTTGTCTTTATCGCCATGTCATCCCCCTGTAGTAAGTTAAGAAGTTGCGGACGACAAATCATTACATGTTTAAAGCAAGTTTACAAGCCTTTACAATCTCCGCTATAAATAGGGTCTAAGCATTAAAACCGATAGATACTATGGGCATAGAATCCAATCGTCTCTCGATCGCCATTGACCCGCACAATGTCGGTCGAAACATCGGTGGTAAATTGCCAATTTTCGCTAAGGCTATAGACTCCCCCCACCGAGAAATTCACACCATTGGGATTGTTATAATCGCGCCAACTGCCCTTTTGATCCAATCCGCCATTCATGGTCTTTAAAGACCCACCCATCGAGAGTTTTAACGAAGAATTGACACTAAAAATATCGTCAATATTGTAATTGGCCCATTGATGAAGTTCAAAAAGATCCTTCTTGGTTTGATAGCTGAGGTCAGTCAATACCTTACCAAACTTAGTATAGGTAAATACCGACTCAAGTTGCACCCCCAAGTCAAAGGGGGCGCGATAATGATAGCCAACCAACAGACTACCCGATGGTCGCCGATTGCTGATCGGCACGGAGCTGTATTTCTGAACATGGCCGCTGCCAAAATTGGCAAGAAAACCAATACCTAGGTGCGTTTCATCATCATCAACACTATAGGGCCAGACGGTAAAACCATAGTTAGCGTCATCAAAACCAAGATTTGACCTATAGCCAGAGTCTTTCGGGTCATTATTCCGCAACGGCAAGGAATAGAGAAGCCGCGCCGGCATGTTAAAGACCGTCGATTCATAGGTTATGCGACCCTCCGCCACATAACTGGTATAGGCGCTCGGCCCGGGACTTTGTTCCGGCTTGATTCTTTCACCATCATAGTCAAAGGCATTGCCATTTCCGATGGGATTAGTCCCAAACAGTCGCTTATAGTGCGAAGCCCCCAGCGACATGTCCAGCCGCCATATCCCCGGCTCCAGCGGAGCAAAATCATTATAGCGAGTCTCCACCGCCGCCGCCGGCGTGACCATCGCCGCCGCAATAAGACCTAGGGCAAACGAGGCCCCAATTCTGCTCAACCGTGATAGAATCCTCATGATCTAACCCCGCTCAATACAGATGGCAATACCCATGCCGCCGCCAATACACAGGGTTGCCAGCCCGCGTTTCTTATTCTGCCGCTGCAATTCATGCAATAATGTAACCAGAACCCGCGCTCCCGAAGCCCCAATCGGGTGACCAAGGGCAATGGCCCCACCGTTAACATTGACTCGCGACAGGTCAAAACCGAGTTCCTTATTGACGGCACAGGCCTGAGCGGCAAAGGCCTCATTCGCCTCGATCAAGTCAAGGTCACCGATCTGCCATCCGGCCAAGGCCAGAGCCTTACGGCTGGCCGGAATCGGGCCAGAGCCCATAATCGCCGGATCAACCCCGACCGTCGCCCAGGATACAATCCGCGCCAAGGGTGTCACCCCGCGCCTTGCCGCATTGGCCGCGGTCATCAAGACCACCGCTGCCGCCCCGTCATTAATGGTCGAGGCATTGCCCGCCGTGACACTCCCCGCCTTGTCAAAAACCGGTCGCAGTTTGGCCAGGGAATCCAGTGTCGTATCGGCGCGAATCCCCTCGTCGGCAGCGACCACTACCTCCCCCTTCCTGGTCGTGATGGTCACGGGCACAATCTCTGCCTTGAACTTGCCAGCCGCCGCCGCTGCCGCTGCCTTGGTCTGAGAGGTCAGAGCAAAACCATCCATCTGTTCGCGCGTAATCTGCCACTGCCGCGCGACATTCTCCGCCGTGACCCCCATGTGATAGTGATTAAAGGCGTCGGTCAAACCATCATGAACCATGGTATCGACCATCCTAGCCTCACCCATCTTTATGCCATTGCGCAGCAGAATCGCATGGGGGGCTTGACTCATCGATTCCTGACCGCCAGCCACAACAATCTCGCTGTCGCCCGCACGAATAGCCTGCATCCCAAGGGCCACCGCTCGCAGCCCCGAACCGCAGAGCTGATTAATGCCATAGGCCGTCCGCTCCTGTGGAATTCCTGCCTTGATCGCCGCCTGCCGCGCTGGATTTTGCCCCTCAGCCGCCGCCAAGACCTGGCCCAGAATCACCTCCGACACCTCGGCCGCGTCAAGCCCTGCCCGCTCCAGTACCGCCTTGATCACCACCGCACCCAATTCATGGGCGGGAAGCGTTGACAGACCACCGTTAAAGGCCCCAACCGCCGTCCGAGCCGCAGCCGCAATTACAATTTCATCCATCGAAACTATCTCCAAATTAATTAAACCTAGGATTTACTTTGCCATTTATTTACCACCCATGGCAAGCCCTGTCTCAATAATGCACCAATATGAATAAACGATTTTTACCGCAATTCAGAATTTACTTGCATTTTTTACCAAGACAAGGTTATCTGCACCCCATAACCGACACGCCGGAGGGGTGCTAGAGCGGTTGAATAGGACGGTCTCGAAAACCGTTGTGCGCGCAAGCGTACCGTGGGTTCGAATCCCACCCCCTCCGCCACAGGCACGGCCTGAGCGATTCCTTGTAAAATCGTTCTGAGTGATTAAACCAAACAAAAATTTGGAAAAAATGTAAGAAAAAAGTCAAAAAAATCCACATGAATTATCAAATATTATTTCTCGACCGATTAACGAACAATTTATTAGTAACCAACCAACTAGTAATAAACTTACTAGTAACTTACAAGTAAACAACTTACAAGAAACTAACCGTTGAATTCTCCTCGATTATGCGCTTATCACCGCGACGAAAAGCCCCATAATGACAAATAAAATTAGTCATCACTATTGTTAACTAGCTCACTATCCGTAATTTAACGGGCAGTCTATCCGTAATTTAACGGGCAGTCTATCCGTAATTTAACGGGCAGTCTATCCGTA
>JASGCE010000018.1:0-4740 GCA_030054295.1 Minisyncoccota bacterium | reverse complement strand
ATTTAACGGGATAAATAATTTGACTTTGGCGGGCAATGAATTTATAACTATTGGAATGAGTTTTAAAAGATTTGGAAGCAAAATGCTAAGTTTAAACCCGCAGAATCCTTATTCCCGTTGGCAGGTAGCTGAAGTTCAGCGGATGCTCAGCCAGCGTCGCGTTTTGGTCATAGCCGGGCCACGGCAGTGCGGTAAAACAACTATGGCTAGAGAGGTTGCCTTTAAGCTCGGTTTTAGTTATCAAACTTTAGACGATCCAACTTCGCTGAGAGCAGCCATAAATGACCCAAAGGGTTTTATTCGTCACGGTGATGATTTAATGATCATCGACGAGGTGCAAAGAGCGCCTCTACTTTTGCAAACCATAAAGCTTGATGTCGATGAGAATCAAAAACCCGGTCGATATTTGCTGACTGGCTCGGCCAATATTCAGTCGCTGCCTGGGGTCACTGAATCCTTAGCTGGTCGAGTCAGTAATCTACGGCTTCGCCCCCTGGCAATGGGAGAGATTTATGGCGGCTCGCCACATTTTTTGGCCAATGCCTTTGAAGGCAAATTTATGATAAACAAACCTTTCTCAATTGGTGAATCGGCTTTTGGAGGTATAGATGGCTTTAAACAATGGTCAAAAGATCGTTATTTAACTGAAGCCTTCAACGGCGGTTTCCCTGAGGCGCGGCAATTACAAACCGAAGTAAAACAAAGACATTGGCACAAGGACTTTATCAATGCCCTGATCGAGCGCGACTTGAAGGACATCACCAAGATTCGCCGCAAGGATAGTATGGTTAAACTGGTCGAGGTGATGGCGGCCTGGTCATCAAAATTTATGGATATAGCCGCAATCTGCTCACAATTACACTTGAACCGCGAAACCATCGAAAGCTATATCAATGCCTTGGAAACTTTGTTCTTAATCGAAAAACTTCGCCCCTGGTACAAGGGTGATTATGACCGTATGGGCAAGCGGGAAAAGATATTTATGGTCGATTCGGGCTTGATGGCGGCTTTGCTGCGCTGGCAGTTTGACAAGGTGCGGTTTGATAGTGATTTAAATGGAAAACTGATTGAAACCTTTGTTTTTAATCAGCTTATGGTTCATATTGATATGGGGGATGGTCAGTACAGCCTCAGCCATTACCGCGACGGCGAACAGCGCGAGGTCGATTTTATCGTCGAACGCGATGACGGTGCGATTCTGGCCATCGAGGTCAAGGCTGGATCGCTTGTCGATGCCTCATCCTTTAAACATATCAATTGGTTTGATGATCGAATCGTCCCGCAGCAAAATCTGATCGGAATTGTTCTTTATACGGGAGACCATTTGCTGTCCTTTGGTCAGAATCGCTGGGCTGTACCGATTAATGCCTTGTGGGCATAGGGTCGTTATTTTTTGCACCCTTATGATTCAAATTCGATTATAGATATAGTCATCATGACTGCCACCGAGACACCCGCACCTGCACAAGCCACTCTTCGCCCCACTTCACCGGGGCTGGAGGCCCTGTTGCAGCAGAGATTCACTATTCTCGACCATGGTTTTATTCGTGTGATTGACTATATGGGCAATGATGATGCGGTGGTGCAGGCGGCGCGGGTATCTTACGGTCGCGGCACCAAGAGCCGCAGCGAAGACAGTGGCCTCATTCAGTTTTTGATGCAGCATCACCACAGTACGCCGTTTGAAATGTGTGTGATTAAGTTTCATGTCAAGCTGCCGATCTTTATCGCGCGGCAATGGATTCGTCACCGCACTGCCAGTGTTAATGAGGTCTCGGCCCGCTATTCGATTCTCGCCCGAGAATTCTACCTTCCCGCGCCAGAGGTGATCGCCGCCCAGTCGAGTTCCAACCGCCAGGGTCGCGGGGAGGCCCTGCCACCTGAGGAGGCCTTGGAGGTACTGCGGATTCTCCGTGACGATGCGACAACCAACTATGATCATTATCAATGGCTGCTCAACGACCAGAATGACGGAGAGGTTCACGACCCCAGCCGCCATTCCTTAAGCCGCGAATTGGCGCGGATGAATCTGACTCTGAACAGCTATACGGAGTGGTATTGGTCGATCAATCTGCATAATCTTTTCCATTTTTTACGCCTTCGTTCCGACCCCCATGCCCAGTATGAGATCCGCGCCTATGCCGAGAAGATGCTCGAGATCACCGCTGCCTGGGTACCGCTCAGTCATCAGGCCTTTGTCGAACACCGGCTTGAATCGGCGACATTATCCAAGACCATGGTTGAACTGCTGCGCCAGCAGATCAAGGGTCAGGTCGTGACATTTGAATCATCGGGATTGAGCCGCCGCCAATGGGATCATTATCAATCGATTATTCACACAAAATAATAGATTGCATTGATAAGCAATCTGATTTTGTTACCAAAATAGTTTTGGGCATTTTTAAAATTATTAACACTATTTTTACAAATTCACTTGATAGGCGTGTATTTATTGCATAGACTAATTTGGGGAATGTAATTAATAGGGTGGTACTAAATGCCAGGCAAGGTTTTTAAAATAGCGAGAGAAGTGGCCTTCGTCGATCGAATCAACAATCTAAAACTGATTCATAAGGTCTATTTGGTCTGTGCCTGGTTGATGATTCCGGTTCTATTATTGGGTTATCTGCTAGCCATCAAAAGCTTTAACCTGATTTCGCTGACAAGAACCGAAGTGAGTGGTGTCTCGTTAATTCAGTCTGGTATCCCGGCCATTCTAAATCCGAATGAGGAAAACCGTAAAAAATTTGAGGACCATTACAAATCAGTGCAGAAAAAATTTAATCTGCCAACCCTTGAACTCCCCGACATTGCCGCACCAGCCTGGGAAAAGGTCGAGGCAAACCGTAAATTTGTGACTCAAGTTTCGGAACGGGCTAGTTTTAATCAAGAACCAACCCTGTCAAATAGCTATGTTTTTCAGCTTGTTACTCAACATTTACTTGATTTAGGCGATGCTGCCACGGCCCTGCGCTTAACCCGCGAGGAGAGGGAACAGTCATCGCGGTCACTCCAGATCAATTCGATCATGGGCGAACTCAGCGCCATTCAGAACAAGATCAAAATTCTTGACGATAAGTTTAAAAAACTGGATCCCGAATTTACGGTTCAAGACCAGCTCATTCTAACCACGGCAAATCGCGACCTCGATACTGCCCTGTCGCAGGTCTATAACAAGGCTTTCCGTGCCGCACCTGCCGCCGACATAGATCGGGATATCGGTCAGTTTACGGCTTCGCTCAATGCGGTAAGTCAGGTCTATCTTACGGAGCTGCAAGACAATCTCAATGATCGCCTAAACAGTACCTATCGCATGATTGCCTTTCAGTTTGGCGTCTGTATTATTGTCTTGGTTCTGGGTCTATTGGCGATTCAGTTGGTTGTCCATTCGATTCGGATTCCCTTGGAGCGGGTGACCAACCTGATGGATAGTCTGGCCGAAGGCAATGTTCAGGTTAAGATTCCCAACATTGTCCGAGAGGACGAGATTGGCCATCTGTTCAAGGCGACCAAGCGCTTCCACTCCACCCTGCTCGAAAAACAGATTCTGATCGACGCCAGCATGGTGCAGACGGAGAAGGAGATCCGCGCCCAAAAAATTACCGACATGAGCAGTCAGTTCAGAACCGATACCCATGCCGTCTTGACCGGTCTCAGCAGTGCCGCTGAACAGCTACGGCAAACCGCCAGTGCCATGACCGATATTGCGATTGATGCCTCGACCAGGGTGGTCGCGGTGGCCGGTGCGGCGGAGGAGGTTTCGGCCAATATTGGCATAGTCGCCAATGCCAGTGAAGGCCTGGTCAATTCGTTAAAACAGGTCAGCGGCAAGGTCGAGATTTCGCGGATGATCACCCGCTCGGCGGTGGAGGCCACGACCAGCAGTATCAAACAGATTCAGGAATTGAATGTAGCGGCGGAGAAGATCGGGACTATCATTGGTTTGATCAATTCGATTGCTTCTCAGACCAATCTGCTCGCCCTCAATGCCACGATTGAAGCGGCGCGGGCGGGAGAGGCTGGACGGGGTTTTGCCGTGGTCGCGGGAGAGGTAAAGTCGCTCGCTTCGCAAACCGCTCGCGCTACGGAAGAGATCTCGACCCAGATCGAGGCGATGCAGGATGCAACCAAGAACATGGTCGCCACCATTCAAAACATTACCGAAACCATCAATAACATGGACCAGGTCTCGACCGAGATTTGGGAGGCAGTCCATACCGAACGGGTCTCAACCGAGGAGATCGCCTATTCGGTACAGCAGGCCGCCAGCAGCACCAATGATGTTTCCAAGAATATCACAAGTGTGACCAAATCGGTCGATCAAACCAGTGCGACGGCCATGCAGGTTCTGACCGCTGCCGATAGTCTTAACGAAAGGACAGAAATCCTGAACGAACGAATCGAGGGCTACCTGGTCGAGGTCGCCTCGGTTTAGGGGATTATTGTATAGTCTGTTTACTTGAGAATTCAAAAACCCAGGCCTGTTGTTAATTTTTATCAGGGTGCGGATGCCACCCGTTGAGCTATGCTCGACTCCCCGATGGCTGGATAGCCTCGTGATTACGCACGACGCTATGAGGGGTTATCTGAGGTTTTAATCTTTCGATACCCCTCATCGCGTTGCCCTTTTGGGCAAGGCGATCCATCGGGGGGAGTCGCACGGAGTGCGACGGGGGGCATCCGCCACAGACTGTCTCAAAATGAATTTCGTGGTTCTAATTCAACAAAAAACTTGTCACT
>JASGCE010000162.1 GCA_030054295.1 Minisyncoccota bacterium | reverse complement strand
ACTCTGAGCGTCGTCGCGCTTGCCTTTGCGAATGCAAAGGCTTTAGCAAGACAAGTGAAGAGTCCAGAAAACTAAGCAATTACAATAAGTTAAACTTTTCTGGATTCTTCACTAAGAACAGTTATCCGAGCTGAAGCTCGGACTGTTCTAAGTTCAGAATGACAAATTTGGTGTTTTTCAGGGTGACCTATAGTACGAAAAATAATAGGGGGCTGATGCCCCCTCGACGAATCGACCCTGGCCATCCATTTTTCCGCTTATCCCCGCTTTAAAATTGTGTAATACTATGGTTATTACACAACCAATTACGGATAGAGGGATGACATTGAATTTGCCAAGGCTTGCAGTTGCGCCAAAAGCGGCTTCGGTTCATCTGACTCCGTCGGTTGAACCCTTGCAGGAAAAAATCTATCAAGACCTGACCAGGTTGTTTATTCGCGGAGATCTTCTCCCCGGCGACGAGTTTTCGACCCGCGCCCTGGCGCGGCAGTTCGGCGTCAGTCAAATGCCGGTCAGAGAGGCCATGACCCGTTTGGCCTCCTCGGGTCTGTTCGAGATTCGCTCGCGGCGCAAAATCATCATTCCCAGCTTGACCCAATCTGAGCGGGCTGAACTCTATGACTGTCGGTTATACTTGGAATCTATGGCAGCCAAGAACCTGACCCTGCCAATCGAAAGGGCCAGGATTATTCAGCTCTATCAACCCTTGGAGAGGCTGCGCCGTGCCGCAATGGATCAAGAGTTTTCCGACTATCTTGTCGCCGAATATGATTTTTACCATTGTCTCTATAGCTTCGGTCAATCGAGGTTGCTCTTGGGTTTGATTGAGCAGTTGGCTTTAAAATCGGCCCCTTACCGCCGACTTGCCCTAAAAAAGGAACGGTTGCGGGAATCGGCTGAGGCCGAGGCTGAGATCTATGATTCCCTAACCCGGCAATCCGCGGCAGTCTTTATTTCTCGGCATCAAAATCGTTTGACCGAGCGACTATCCGCCAGTTTAAAATCAACCGATTGATTGAGACCGAGACATAAATTTATTGCACAGTTCTTTGTAAAATCGCTATAGAATTGAGACTATCATTTACAAAATTGGTTGGGGTTTGGGGTGTATATTAGTTTTTTTGATCTGTTTAAGATTGGTTTAGGCCCTTCGAGTTCTCATACCACTGGGCCGATGCGGGCGGCGGCAAGGTTTGTTCATGAATTGGGGCAGGCTCCTCAGCCGGTTAAAATCACCCGTCTGGTGGTTGAACTCTATGGATCCCTGGCCTTGACCGGTCGCGGCCATTCGACCGATTTGGCGGTATTGCTGGGGATTAGTGGCTATTTGCCCGAGAATCTTGACCCCGAACAGGCCCAGGCAATTGTTGCCAAGATTCGCACCGATCATCTTTTGGTGCTTCCCCATGATATGGTTATTGAATTTAAGGAAGATCGCGATCTGATTTTCCATATGGCCGAATCCCTGCCCGGTCACCCCAATGGCATGAGGTTAACGGCCTACAGCAGCGATGGTTCCTTGCTTCATCGTGAAGTCTATTATTCCATCGGTGGAGGATTTATTGTTACCGAGGCTGAACTTCATTCCAACAATCCCGAGGCCGATGCGGTCGCGGTGCCCTATCCCTTTACCAGTGGCGACGAGCTGCTGGCCCTGTGCAAAACCCATGGCTTGACCATCGAGGAAATTGTTCGCTCTAATGAATACAAGTTGCGCAGTCAAGAGCAACTCGAGGAGGGGATGGATCGAATCTGGGTGACCATGCAGGCCTGTGTCCAGCGGGGTTTGACCCAAGAGGGGATTTTGCCGGGTGGACTCGGGGTCACCCGTCGGGCACCCTTGCTCTATCAGGCCCTGGTCTCCAAGCCCGAAGCCAGTCTGCGCGACCCCTTGACGGTGATGGATTGGGTTAATCTCTATGCCATGGCGGTCAATGAAGAAAATGCGGTGGGGGGCAAGGTCGTAACCGCCCCGACCAATGGCGCGGCGGGAATCATTCCGGCGGTGCTACATTACTATGAACGGTTCTGTATTGGGGCCGATAAGGCGGGAATCTATCGCTTTATGCTGACGGCGACGGCGATTGGCAGCCTTTATAAGCAAAATGCCTCGATCTCGGGGGCGGAGGTCGGGTGCCAAGGGGAGGTCGGGGTTGCCTGTTCGATGGCCGCGGCGGGTCTGGTCGCTGCCCTGGGCGGCAGCGTCGGTCAAGCCGAAAATGCCGCCGAGATTGGTATGGAACATAATCTTGGTTTGACCTGCGACCCGGTCAAGGGTCTGGTGCAGATCCCCTGTATCGAACGCAACGCCATGGGTTCCATCAAGGCCATCAATGCCGCCAGATTGGCCATGCGCGGCGATGGTTCGCATCAGGTCAGTCTGGATCGAGTCATAGAGACGATGCGCCAAACCGGTGCCGATATGGACCATCGGTATAAGGAAACCTCGATGGGCGGGCTGGCGGTCAATTTCGTCGAGTGTTAGAGCAGTTAGAAATTTTATTGCACAATAAAAGGATTCCTTTCGGAAAAGAATGTCCCCCCTTTCTCGTGCGAAAGCGGGGGATAGTCGTTCTTGGATTTGAGCAAGCAAAGCGCAGCGAAAATCTTAGAACGACTTGGGGGGTATGTCTTTGTATTTACAATAAAACTTCGACCTACCCCCCAAGCAAGTCTAACGCTCGTAAGCACTCGCTAAGACTTGCTATCCCCCGCTCCCTGAAGGGAGGGGGGACAATATAAATTCCATTGTTTTGATAATTCAGCAAAATCGGCTTTTCTACAAAACCCCTTTGGTCGAGGGAATCGACTGGGCTTGCCGATCATCAAGAGTCACGGCTTCGCGCAGGGCCCGCGCCACCGCCTTAAAACAGGATTCGATAATATGGTGGTTATTGACTCCATAGAAATTCTCGATATGAAGCGTGATTCCCGCCGCCATAGCCAGAGCATGAAAAAACTCGCGGAACAGTTCGGTATCCATCTCCCCCAAACGCGGTTGGGTGAATTCGACTCGCCAGACCAGATAGCCGCGACCCGATATGTCAATCGCGGCGCGGCTCAGGGTCTCGTCCATCGGGATGGTCGCACTGCCATATCTGGTTATGCCACGGCGGTCATCAAGGGCCTTGGCAATGGCTTGACCTATGGCTATGCCTGTATCCTCGACCGTATGGTGGGCATCGATATGGAGGTCGCCCTTTACTTCGGTGGTCAGGTCAATCAGGGAATGGCGCGATAACTGGTCGAGCATATGGTCAAAAAAACCAATGCCGCTGTGGTTTTGATAGTGACCCGTACCATCGAGATTAAGGGTAATCTCGACCTTGGTTTCCTTGGTTTGGCGGGTGATTTTGGCGCTACGGTTTTGGGTCATTTGGCTCTCTGCTGTAAAGCGGCGTTTTTGGCCGGGCTAAACCATTTTAACCAAATTATCGCCAAAGTCACAATGGTCATTCCCGGAACAGCGGCATAGACGACACTATACCAGCCAAAACCATGTTCGAGCTTGGCGGTAAGAAGCGATGCGATAAAGATGAGGCCATAGATCAAACTATCGTTAATCCCCTGGGCGCGACCCTTTTCGCTGGGGTGATAGGTTTCGGTCAGTAAGGCACTGCCGCCGATGTATAAAAAGTTCCACGACAGGCCGATGAAGATCATCGCCCCATGGAAGGCAGCGGCAGATTGACTCGATAGGCCAATAGAAATCGCGGCAAAACCCAGAATCCCTCCCAGCAAAATAATCGTCGTCACGCCAAAGCGGCGAATCAAATCGCCAGTAAAAAAGGAGGGCAAAAACATGGCGACAATATGCCACTGAATGACAGATGTTACTGTCGAGAATTCATGATGGGCATGACCTATGGCCAGGGGCGAGGCCCCCATCAACAATATCATCGAACCTCCGCCAATCATTCCCGACAGTACCGCGATGATAAATTTTGGCTGAAGAATCAGCTGGTTAATCGGGCGCGGAGGCAGATGGTCGGCACCGATTGCGGTCGGCTGCATCGGCGGCAGTTTTAAAAAACCAGCCAAAATCACCGATAGAATCGCCACCAGAATCAAGATCATGAATCCCGCACTATAAACCGGCTCCATCATGTCCTTGGTGAATCGCGCGAGGTTAGAACCCAAAAAAGCCGCAATAATGCCGCCCGCTAGCGTCAATGAAATAGCCCGACTGCGTTTATCGGCAGTGGCAGCATCGGCGGCGGCAAAACGGTAAAACTGCCCGCTGGCGACCAAGAGTCCAATGATCAAACTCCCCAGGGCAAAAAGCCAAAAACTGCCGCTAATAACCGCATAGGCCAGAATGGCAGTGCCAAGAACGCCCGAAACCGTGCCAAGCAGCAAGATCGGTTTCCGCCCCCATTTCTGCATCGCCACAGAGATTGGAAATATCAATAACAGGGTCGCCAGATATTGCATCGACATTGGCAGGGTAGCCAGACTGGGCCGCGGTGCCAGCATCTCCCCAATCAGAGCCGTGGTTGCAATCAACATCGAACTGTTGGTCATAAGCAATGCCTGCATCAGCGCAAGCAGGGTTATATTGAGATACATAGTGACTCCCTTAGCCGTAAAAACATTGGGTCCGATTATCACTGGTTAAGGCTGAATAGCAAGGAATATCGCATATCAACAGAAACCATTGATTTATCGTTAAAACTTGATAGAGTGCTAGCTCTTTAACTTTAGATGGAGAAGATCATGATTAATTTGGTAACAAAATCACTGCGACTGTTGGTGATTGGTGCAGCCGTGGTGATTGGCTTTGCGACCGGGGCCAATGCCCAAACTGCCCCAGCAGCAGATATGGCAGCAGCAGCCCCCGCCGCAGCCGACATGGGCTATATGGTGGCAGAGAATTGGGAACAGCATAAGGACAAGATGGTTGGGGATGGCTATGGTCCTGATCTCGTGAAGAATGCGATTCCCGCCTTGATGGGTCGTTCAACCAAGGATTGGCGGGCTGGTGCTGCCCTCACTCCCGAACTGGTAGCCGCAGTTCCCGCAGGTACGGCGATTGCTTCCTTTGCCGAGAATGGCGAATATACCAATACCCCGGGTCAGAGTCAGGCTGCCTTGTTTGTGGCCCCCTTTAGTAAGGATGGCAAGGTGATCGGTTTTACCATGCTCGACCAATGGCCGAAGCAGGGCATGACCAAGACCCGCATTCTGTATTTTAACAAGTCGCTCAAGGGCAGTAATGGTGCCTATTCCTACTCGACTATTCGCCTCGCGCAATAGTTATATTTGTCATTCCCCGCCGATTGCGTCAGCAATCGAGTCGGGGAATCGCGCTTTTCTTTAGGGAGGTCTGAAAAAGTCTTATTATAAAGACAGTCAGGCAACCCCCCTTAGTCTCACTAAGCAATAAATTGCTAAGTTCGACTATTCCCCCCTTCTGAAGAAGGGGGGATAAAGAAGCAATGATTACAATAGCTTACACCTCCCCTTCTTTAGAAGGGGAGGATAGAAACTCTTGGTGAGACGAA
>JASGCE010000161.1 GCA_030054295.1 Minisyncoccota bacterium | reverse complement strand
CCATTTCCACCCAAGCCATTTACCGCAAATCGAGCCTCGCCAAATATAGCGGCCTGCTCGCCACGACCTGCATGGTGGGCATGACGCTCGCCAATCATAATGCCAAGGCCGCCCCGACCGGCGGCAATGTGGTGGGCGGCAACGCGAGCATTACCGTCGCGGGAACGGCCACCAATATTAACCAAACCACGGCGCGCGCCGCCATTGATTGGCATTCATTCAGTGTCGCCGCCAATGAGAGTGTCAACTTCACGGTGCCAAACGGGGGTGCGACATTAAACCGCGTCACCGGCGGCAGCCAGTCCCTCATCCAGGGCAGCATCTCATCCAATGGCACGCTGTATCTGGTAAACCCCAACGGCCTAGTCTTTGCCGTGGGATCAAGTGTCAGCGCGAAAAACTTTATCGCCAGCACATCGAACATCGATCCGACCGAATTTATGCGCGGCGATCACATCACGTTTGGCACATCGAACAAAAATGCCCGCATATCTTTGAACGGCACGATCACGGTCGCGGATCGCGGCATAGTCGGCATATTTGCACCCCAGGTTGCGAATGCCGGTATCATCACCGCGAATTTGGGCAGCGTCACCTTGGCGGGGGTGCAATCGAGTACCATCGATTTCACCGGCGATGGATTGATCAATTTCGAACTCGGCACCAGCACCGAACATAAGGATGAAAGCCTGTTAGCGTCGAATAAAGGCATCATCGCGGCGGCGGGCGGGCATGTGACATTGACGGCTGAGGGTGCGAATGAACTGTTCAACGCCGTGGTGGAACATAGCGGCAGCATCAATGTCAATAGCCTGACGGCCCAGGGCGGCACCGTCACGATCAAAGCCAATAAGGGAAATATCATCAATTCCGGTACCATCCAGGCTTCCGGTACCCAGGGCGGCGGCAATGTGATGGTTTTTGCCGATGGCAATACCAATTACACCGGCGATGTGCAGGCAAATGCGCTGGCGGGCGGGGATAAACCCAGCGATGGCGGCCAGGTTGAGGTTTCCGGCAAGCAAACCATCCAATTCATGGGCAATGTTTCGACGCATTCATTTAATGGCGGGCGGTTGGGGTCGTTATTGATCGATCCGACCAATGTGGTGATTGTGGCGACGGCTCCGGCCAGTGGCACGGCGTTATCTTTATCCAGCAATGCGTACACCACCAATGGTACCGACAATAACAGCTATGTCTTGGTGTCGAATTTGGTTGATGCCTTGAGAAGCAATAACGTCACGGTCGATGCGACCACCACCGGCGCGGGAACGGGTGTCGGTTCGATCACGGTTTCAGATGCGATTGAATGGAGCGGTACCGGCAATCTCACTCTGAAATCCAAAGATGCCATCACGATTAATGGCGCGATCAAGAGTACCAAAAGCGGCACCCTCGCCAATCTCACCTTGGATTCAAGTGCGGGGAGCGGCGGCATCACGATTACCAAAGACATCACGGCGGCTGAGGTGACTTTGAAATCCGGCGCGGGGATTACCGGCGGCACGGTGGCGAGCGGGGCGAGTTTCGCCACTGTCGGCACCGGTTTGGTCAATGCCACCACCCTTAATATCACCGCGAATAGTGGGGCCGGTGGCGGGGTCACTCTTTATGGCGCGATTGCCAAAATTGGCGGCATTACGCGCACATATCAAGCGGGTGGTGGCGACACGCTCATTACCAGCAGCCAGGCCTTCACCGTCACCGGGGCGATAAATCAAGGAAACAATAACTTAATCCTGGTCACCACCAATGGTGATATGACCTTAAGCAAAGATGTAACATCTGGTAATCTTGTTTTAAATTCGGCGGGGAAGATTATTGGTGGCACAACCTCAGGTAATGGGCTAATATCAACAGGCGTATTAAATGTAACCGCGGCGGATGATGTTACGCTTTCCGGTGCGATTAATTATTTGAACGATCTTGTCATTAACGGAAATACCAAACGCATCATCATCACCGGTAGCAATGGTATTGTGATTACCAATCGTTTGAATATCGGCAGTTCGGATTTAACCATGACCGCCGCCGGCACGAATAACATTTTCTTTTCTCAGAGCGCTGTCGATGGTGGGTATAATTCGCTTACGACCACAGGTACCGTAACCTTGATCTCCGGTGGTGCTATTCATGGTAAGAATGGTGCGAATGTCTTCAATGCCCCGATAACGGCGAGCAGTTTAACCGTCACCGCCAATGGGTTGGTGAATATTGGTGGTGGGGCGATTGGCAAATTGGCGGGCTTTACCCAAAATGCCACCACTGGTACCAATAATGTCTCTATCGGCAGCACGTCGAATATGATTGTGGAGACCAATATCATCAATAAAACCGGCGAAGTGAATTTGTCCTCTGGCAATTTGACCTCGGTCGGGAATTTATCGGTGACGGGTACCCGCATCATCGATTCCGGCACCAATGCGGTGAACATTACCGCCACCGGTACCTTTACGGTGGCGGATACCAATAAATTAATCTTCCAATCCAATGCGGCGGCAAATTCGACCACGGCAAATTCGACGGCGGCGATTACGATCCGGGCGGGCGGCTATGCCCTGACGGGCGTATTGAATGGGACAACGAGAGTCGCCCTCGATATAGGCGCAGGAACGGCGAAATTAATCTATACCGGTCTGTTGGATACCAGCACCGGTACCGGCGTGACCACTGGCGATATTGTCGTGGGGGGAGCGGCGGCAATCGCCGTGTCGCCCTCGACACCGGTGTTTGCCACATTGGGATTAACCGGCACCGCCAAGGCGAACGGCGGCCTGGCGGGTGGGCAAAATGTGTTTACCTATGGTGCCGCGGTGGGCTTGGTGGATTTGACCAAGGTGGCAACTTCTACGGTTGGTAGAGCCAACATCACCGAAATCGATAATTTCTCTGGCGTGAAGGGCCGCGCCAATGTCTATATCGCTGGGGTGGGGACGGCTCCGGTTGCGGCGAGCGGCGGCAATGCGGCGGTTGCGGCGATCTCGTCCGAGATCAAAACCATCACGGCGGGAGCGACGGGTAAGGTGATATTCGGTACCGCCGATTCCTATTTCGATGAAGTGAAGATCAATGCCGGTACCACCATCACCACCACCACCGGTGCCGTGGGTACCGCCGGCATGATCATTGCCAACAAAGTCGGATTATCCGCCAATGGCGCGATCACTATCGCGGGCGCGATTGATTCCATAAACGCCTTTACCCAGGGAGCCACCGGCGGCGATGTCACCATTACCAGCAGTAAACGCCTGGAGATCAATGCGGCGATGAATAATGCCGGTAAAAAAATTACCCTCGATACCAGCGGTGCTACCGGCCAATCGATTGTGCTGTACAAAGACATTACCGGCAGTGACGTGACGTTAAAATCATCCGGTGCGATTACCACTGCCGCGACCAATCCCACCGACACCGGCAAGGGCTTGGTCAATGCCACGAATGTAAGCCTCACAACCGTTGACATAGCAGCTATCACGGTGCATGGGTCGTATGCCAAGATCACCGAACTTCGCGGCGGCAAATTATCTAATGTAAACCTGCGCTCCAGCAAGGCCTTAACTTTGGACAACATGGCGACCGCCTATGCTGCGTCGGGCGGCGGCGGTACGCTTGACATTGGCACCAGCGACGGCGGCATCACCATTAACCAAGCGGTCTCGTATGATCGTTTAACCGTGACCTCGGCGGGTGCCATCAGCTTTACCAAGGATGTCAATCCGTCTACTTTGTCCATGTCGGCGGGGAGTACCATCACCAGCGGTACCACGGCAGGTACTGGTTTGGTCAATGCCGGTACCCTGACCATCACCGGCGCGGCGGGGAATGTGAGTCTGACCGGCGCGATTGTCAACATATCCGGCATCTCCCAATCCGCCGGGTCTCTGTCGATCAGCAGCAGCAATGGCGGAGATCTCAACAATATCGCTCTAACCCTTACTGGCGGTACCACGATTAACAATGGGGATCGGGCGGTGACGCTTGCCACCACCGCTGCCGGCCAAGGCATGGTGATAGCTGGTTCGATCAACCCGTCCATCACCGCCGGTACCCTGACAATTAATTCCTCCGGCATTGTTCACCGAGCAAGTGCTGACGAATTCATTATCACTGCCGCCAAAGTCAAAGTCACCGCCAAGGGTTCTGTGTGGTTAAAGGGCGCAATTGGCGAATTGGAAACATATACCCAAAACGGCAACACCGGAAATCTTAGTCTCACGATCAAAAGCACCGTCCCCCTCACCATCACGCCGGCGATAAACCAACCCGCGCTTGGCACGGGCGGTACCGGCGTGACCAATAACGATGTTTCGATCACCACCACCGGCGCCAATAATGGCGTGACGTTAAAGGCCGCGATTACCACCGGCGGGACGTTGGCGATTAACTCGGCGGCGGGGATTACCGCCCAGGCCGCGATTTCCGGCAATGCGGTGAATATCACGGCGGCGGGGCCGGTGAATCTGGCTGGCCTGACATTGGGTGCAAATTCAACCTTTGACAATACCGGCAGCAATCCGTTCACCGTCACCAGCACCGGCGAATTTAAGATCAGCGCGGGTACCCTCACCTTTAAGACCAACAACACGGCAAATACGTCAAGCGCGGTGGTGAATCTGTTGGCTTCAAGTTTCACCATCACCCCCGTCAGTGACGCGATTGACGTGGGGGCGGCGACGTTGAATGCCGGCACGATTGTTGATGCCAACCGCGACATTATCGTGATGGGTTCGGGCGTGTCGCTGAACTATGCCAGTCTGGGATTCACCCAACCCTTTTCGGCGGTGCCATCGGGCACGGGGCAAAACGTGTTTACCTTTGGCGGCTTGGCGGCGATTGCCAGCACCAAGATCAAAAGCGGCTCAACCGCGGTGAATAACAGCGCGATTTATAAATCCACCGGTTCGATCTATGTCGCCGGGGTGGGGGTTGCGGGTACCCGCGCGAGTGTGGCCTCGATCAATTCCACCAACGGTAAGGTGATATTTGGTACCCAAGATTCATTCTTTGGCAGCGACCTAACCGTGAGCGGCAAGGACGGCATCGTGATCAACAACGCCATCGATGCCACCGGCAAGACCGTAACTTTGAACAACGCCACGAGCGGCGGGGTGAGCGGTACCGCCAAAATCATCGCCACGACGTTAAAGGGCAATGTGGCCGGCACTGCCACATTAACCACCAACATCACCAATCTGGGTGATTTCACGATGAACCCGACCGGCACCGGCGCAAGTGCCGTGCCGAGCAATTTCACCCTGACCAATGATGTTGGTTTGAACGTTACGGGTACCCTGTCGGTGGTGGGGGGAGCCACGAGTCTGACCACGGTTGCGCCCAGTGGTGTTGGTTCCTATGCCTCCATTACCGAAGGGCTTAATTCAACCGGCAAAATTCTCACCAGGGATTTAACCGTCAATGCCAATAGTGGGGGTACTGGCGAGGGGGGGCAAATTACCCTCACCAATCCCGACAATGTGGTGACCGGGACGTTTAAGGCGACGGCGGCGTTAGGCAGTGGAACGACTGCTCTAAAC
>JASGCE010000017.1 GCA_030054295.1 Minisyncoccota bacterium | reverse complement strand
AGCGCGACGACGCTCAGAGTGACAAAAAAATGACTTTTTCAGGGTTTCCTAAAGACTCGGTAAATTTATTTACCCCCACCCCAAAGAAAAACACAATTAAAAAACCGTAAAACAATCCTGTTGACAACCGCAACCAAAGGAATAGACTGTAATTGATAAAAATTTGATTTTGAGTCTAAATAGAAACTAAATAAAATTAAACTATAATAAATGCGTAATATTTAGGTGCTGATGCCTATTGCTAAGATTTCTACTGTTTTTACTTGAAGTTTTAAGATTAATTCTATGGAGAATGATATGTCCATAAGAAACTATCTCGAGAATCTAACCATCGGGCGAAAAATCAATTTGGTTGCGATTATCATGCAGCTGATTCTCACCCTGGTGGTGGCCATCAATCTCTGGCAGCTTCACCGATTGTTTTTAAAGTCGGAATCGCTACAGGGGCGAATTGCGGTTCACATTAAATATATCAACGACATTAAAGATAATATTGCCCAGCATCTGGTCATAGTCGATAAGTTGGCGATGCAGGGGAGTTTCCACAGCGACAATATGATCGGCATGAAGTTGGATGCCAAGGGCAAGACCGAATCCATAGCAACCCCCTATGATGTTTCGGGGAGTTTGGATCAGCTCAATTCTTCGGTCGATTCCTATGTCAGCGAACATAAGCTGTTGGTGCTGGACGACCCCATGACCGACCTAAAGGAGAATATGGAGCGAATCAGAACCATCACCACCCAAATTCTCGAGGCCAAGCAAAAGCAACCTGAACAGGTTCATTATCTTGCCTTTGAAGTGCTTCACCCTGCCTACCTCGCCTTCAGCAAACAGATCAGCATCGAGTTTGACGAGGTGCGCGAGAGCGTTTTGATCGAATTGGCCGAGACCCGCACCATCTATCTCCGCAGCCTGACCATCAGCAGCATCCTGTGGCTGATCAGTGCCTTGATTGCCCTTTACAGTATCATGGTCTTGCGGCGGACCATTGCCAAACCCCTGGTGCTGATTCACACCACCGTCAAGCGAATGAGCGAGCAGGATTTTAGCGGCAGTCCAATCCTGATCAATCGCCAGGACGAGGTCGGCAAAATTGCCACCGCCGTCGAAAGTTTCCGCCTCTCGCTTCAGGAGGCGGAGGAGATCAAGCGCGAACAGCAAAGGATCAATCAGGAACTGGCCGACCACCGCAGCGAAACCGTCAAAAGAGTCGCCAATCACCTCGAGGTCGAGATTGGGCAAACCATCGATGCCATATCCTCCACCGCCATGGAGCTCGAGGATTCAGCGGGACAGATGAACAGTGCCGCCAGTGACACCTCGTCACAGGTACAGTTTGTCTTGCAACATGCGGATCGGACGGCCCGCTCGATTGAGACCCTTGCGGGGGCGGCCTCGGAATTACAGACCTCGATCCGAGAGATTGCTGGCCTGGTACTGCAATCGGGAAAGATCGTCACCGATGCGATTGAAGATGCCAACCGCACCAACCAGATCGTCATCCACCTGGCCGAGAGTGCCAAAAGAATCGGCGCGGTGGTTGGTCTCATCGAATCGATTGCCGGTCAGACCAATCTGCTGGCCCTCAATGCGACCATCGAGGCGGCGCGGGCGGGGGAGGCTGGTCGCGGCTTTGCCGTCGTCGCCAGCGAGGTCAAGGCCCTGGCCAATCAAACCGCGCAGGCGACTCAGGAGATTGCGACCTTGATCGGGGAGATGCAAACCACGACCAACGAGGCGGTCGATGCGATCCAAAACATCGCCCAGGTGATTACCAATGTGGGTTCGATCTCGGGCTCGATCTCGACGGCGGTGCATCAGCAGGATAGTTCGACATCGGAGATTGCCTTGACCGCCGAGAAGGTTTCATCGACCACTTTGGAACTGAATAATCGGATGATGCTGGTGTCGAATGCGGCGAGTCTGACCGGTTCAACCGCGGCGGCACTGCTGGCCTCGGCCAAGCAGCTGACCGACCGCACCCAGGGCCTGACCAAGAGTCTTGATAATTTTGCCAACGAGATTGCCGAAAAAAACCTATGATTAAAGGGGCAAAAATTAATTAAAAATACGCCTTTAATCAACAGTATGGTGGAATTATACTATCGCTTGCTTGCGATGTTTTGCTTATCATTTTAGGAGGAATCATGTGTATCAACTGTATCACCTTAAACCGTCGGCAAATGCTAAAGGCAACCACCATCGGGGTGGTGGCTCTCGGTTTGGGGATCAAGGCCAAAAGGGTACTGGCCAAGACAGGCCTGACTGCCGACGAGGCCCTGGCTAAACTGATCGCGGGCAACCAAAAATATGTCGATTCGGATCGGCTGGATATTGATGGTCTGCGTCAGGCTCGGGCCAGCACGGCAGCGGAGCAATCGCCCTTCGTCAGTATTCTGACCTGTTCCGACAGTCGGCTCGTACCGGAATTTGTCTTTGGTGGTCTTGAATTGGGCGAATTGTTTGTCGCCCGTGATGCGGGCAATGTGGTCGATGCCAATATTATCGGCACCATCGAATATGGGGTTGAGCATCTCGGCACACCATTGGTCGTGGTGCTGGGTCATTCGCACTGCGGAGCGGTAAAGGCCGCCTGCGCCTATGTCCAAAAACCGGGCGAGTTGCCCGGGTCAATCGGTAAAATGATCAAGGACATTATCCCGATTGCAAAGTCTCAATTGGGCAAGGAGGGGGATTTTATCGATAATGTCGTGCGAGAAAATGCCAAAAACAGCGCCAAACTATTGACTCAAAGCCCGATGATTGGCCCCAAGGTCAAGTCTGGAAAGGTTAAGATTCTTGCTGCGCGATATGACTTAGAAACCGGCAAGGTCGATTTTTTGGGTTAGAGCAGTTTTGTAATTTATGGCACCACTCAACCCTCTTCGCGTTGGTTTAGGAAAGTCTGAAAAGCTCCAAACTTGTCATTCTGAGCTTAGAACAGTCCGAGCTTTAGCTCGGGTAACTGTTCTTAGTGAAGAATCCAGAAAAACTTAAAACATTGTAATTGCTTAGTTTTCTGGACTCTTCGCTTGTCTTGCTAAAGCTTTTGCTGCGCAAAAGCCAAGCGCGACGACGCTCAGAGTGACAAAAAAGTGAGTTTTTCATGGTTTCCTTTAGGAAGTCTCACCAGAAGGCTATGAGGAGTGATGTGAGGGTTAAACCTTCACAAAACCCCTCATCGCGTTCTGCGTAGCAGAAGGCGATCCAGCGGGGGGAATCGAGCGAAGCTCGATGGGGGGCATCCGCCCCCCACTTTTCTAACGCAAAACAACAGGGGGCTGACGCCCCCTCGACTTACTTCGTAAGTCTCACCCCCTCTGGATCGCCTTGACTCTAACGAGGCAACGCGATGAGGGTCGATGTTTAATCCCCGCGCCCTGTTAAATAGTCTTAAACATGATCTGCAATATTATTGATTCGACAAATCAGCAAATTGCTCTAGTCGTTCGCTCTGGCTAGATGCAATTTGCTTTATCATTTTGCAAATACAGGATAGAATTCCCCAAAATCAACTGATGGGGAATTCTATGCCTGCAAATTTTGACTGGAGCGATCCGCTGCGTTTGAACGATCAATTGACCGAGGAGGAGAGGCTGGTTCACGACTCAGCCAAGCAGTTTGCTTCTGAGGTGCTGCAACCGCGGGTCACGATGGAGTTCCGCTTCGAGAAGACCGACCCGACGATCTTCCGCGAGATGGGCAAGGTCGGATTGCTCGGCCCCGGAACCTCTGTCGAGTATGGCGGCACCGGGCTGGGGGCGGTGGCCCAGGGGCTGGTCAATCGCGCCGTCGAGTCGGTCGATTCGGGCTATCGCTCGATGATGAGCGTCCAGTCCTCGCTGGTCATGCTGCCGATTGAGAAATTTGGCACGGCGGAGCAAAAATCCAAATATCTGCCGTCACTGGCCAGCGGGGAGAAGATCGGCTGTTTTGGCCTGACCGAACCCGACTATGGCAGCGACGCCGGCGGCTTGATTACCCGCGCCGAAAAGATCAGCGGCGGCTATCGCCTGAACGGGGCCAAGACCTGGATTACCAATGCCCCGATTGCCGATATTTTTATCATCTGGGCCAAGATTGCCGAGGCCAAGGGCGATGTGATTCGCGGCTTTATTGTCGAGCGCAGCAAGGGCTTAACCACCCATGCCATTGCGGGCAAGGTTGGGCTGCGCACCTCGGTCACTGGGGCCATTGGTCTTGATGGAGTGGTGGTGGGGGATGATGCTCTGCTGCCGGGGGTTGCGGGTTTAAAAGGGCCCTTTACCTGTTTAAATTCAGCCCGTTATGGGATCGCCTGGGGAGCCATGGGTGCGGCCGAATTCTGTCTGGCGACGGCACGGAACTATGTGCTTGAACGCAAGCAATTTGGTCGCCCGCTCGCCGCCAATCAACTGATACAAAAGAAGCTGGCCGATCAGATGACCGAGATCGCCTTGGGGCTTCAGGCCTGTCTGCAACTCGGGCGGCTTAAGGAGGCGGGGATGGAATCGCCGGAGATGGTCTCCATGCTCAAACGAAACTCTTGCGGCAAGGCCCTCGAGATTGCGCGGCTGTCGCGTGACATGCTGGGCGGTAATGGTATCAGCGACGAATATGGCGTGGCGCGGCATATGGTCAACCTCGAGGTGGTCAATACCTACGAAGGTACCCATGATATTCACGCCCTGATTCTCGGCCGCGCCATTACCGGGATACAGGCCTTTAGTTAGGGGGGTAAAGAATGTCCCCCCTTTCTTTAGAAAGCGGGGGATACTGGTTCTTGGTTTGAAGCAAACGAAGTGAAGCTGAAAACTTAGAACCAGTTGGGGGGTATGTCTTTTAACTTGATACCAATTTATCCCTACCCCCCCGTCTCATTCTGCTATGCAGAATGAGACTTCCCCCCGCTTCCCAAATGGGAAGGGGGGGCAGTCAAAAAACTTCTATAATCCATCAAATCAAAAAAATCTGAACACCTACAACAGCCCCTCGGTTTTAAAACTATAGTGTCCACTGCGGCAGATGATGAGATGGTCGTGAATCGCTATATCGACCAGCTTCAAGGCCTTGACGAGGGTTTCGGTCAGGTCAATATCGGCCTGACTCGGGCGCGGGTCGCCGGAAGGGTGATTATGCACCAAAATCACCCCGGCGGCACCGACCTCGAGGCATTTCTTGACCACCTCTCTCATATAGACCGGGGTGTGGTTGATGGTGCCAGTCCACATGATCTTCTCGCCGATGAGATTGTTTTTTATGTCCAAAAACAGAATGCGAAACTGCTCGATCTCCTCGTGCCCCATGGTTGCCTGACAATAGTCGAGGACATAGGCCCAATGGGCCAGTACCGGCCGGTTGAGAATCCGCTGACGGGCGAGATGCTGCGCCGCCACCTCGACCAGTTTGATGGTCGCCAGGGCGGCTTCACCGACTCCCTCCACCGCCAATAGTTTTACCGAGGGCGCGGTGATGACCCCGCTGAAGCTTTTGAATTCCTTAATCAGTTTCTTCGCCAGTGGCTTCATATCGCGCCGCGCATTGACACCAAACAACAGCAGCTCCAACAGTTCATAGTCCAACAGATCCGCACCATTGGATTGCAGGAATTTCTGCCTGATTCTTTGGCGGTGCCCTTGGTTGCTGGCGTCATTGGCCGATGCGAGATGAGCAGCCTCGGGTTCGGGTTCGGGTTCGATGATTGAAGCGGTTTTGCTTTTCATCAGGCACTATCCATGCCGAGTCTTTTGCGCTCCACCGCCGAGAGGGTAAAGACCTCCGCACCCGTGGCGGTAATGCCAATCGTATGTTCCCACTGCGCCGAGAGCGACAGGTCGCGGGTAATGGCGGTCCAGCCATCCTCGAGAATCTTGACCGCATAGCCGCCGGCATTGATCATGGGTTCGATGGTAAAGAACATGCCGGGTTTTAAGATCGCGCCGCGGCCGGGCTTGCCATAGTGCAGCACCGTCGGTTCGTCGTGGAAGACTCGGCCAATGCCATGGCCGCAAAAGTCGCGCACCACCGAATAGCGGTGCGACTCGGCATAGGACTGGATCGCATGGCCAATATCTCCGAGGCTCTTGCCCGGGCCCGCCGCGGCAACTCCCCGCATCAAACAGTCATAGGTTATGTCGATTAGTTTTTGCGCCTTGGCGGTGATCTCTCCGACTCCATACATGCGCGAAGAATCGCCGAACCAACCGTCTTTAATCACCGTCACATCGATATTGACGCAATCGCCGTTGCTCAACTGCCGTTCGGATGGAATGCCGTGACAGACAACTTCATTGATCGAGATACAGATCGATTTAGGATAGCCGCGATAGTTCAAGGGGGCAGGAATGGCTCCATGGTCGATGATATAGTCATGGCATATTTGGTTGAGTTTTTGGGTCGTGACTCCTGCCACTACGAATTGTTCAATATAGTCGAGCAGATCGGCAGCCAGCCTGCCGGCGCGGCGCATAAAGATAAAATCATCTTGGCTGTGGAGCGGGATGGAGTCGCTCCCGTCGCTGGGCGGAGGTTCTTTGATCGGTGGCTCGGCCAGCTGGGGGCTGACCGTACCAGCCCGACGAAGTTTGCGGTTAAGATTGGTCACAAAAAAAATCCTGGTTCAGGGCGGTACAATACTGGTCTCAATTTAAGACTCCGCGAGTCAATCGTCAAGAAAGAAGGTTAAGGATTTAATGGTGCGGGGGATAGTGAAATTTCAAAAGAAAAATCAAAAAAAAAAAGAAAAGCGGTTTGGCTGCAAGCCAAGCGCGAAGCGCAGCGAGGGAGTCACAGACCCTTGAACCTATTGAAGCGCCGCAGGCAAACAAGAATCCCACTCAATTTGTTGATAAAATTGAGTTTTTAGCGCGTTCGTTTTCTCCCCATGAATTATTTATCCTTGCGAGCTTGCGAACGAAGTGAGCAAAAAGCGAGTAAGGGTAAATAATTCATAAGAACGCGCTTTAACAGACCAACGAACGCCATCGGTTCGGGCTCGGCTGGTCTGACCCAAACTGCCCCGCGAAGACCATTCTCTATCGTCGATTTTTGGGAGGGGCAGCTTTGGAATGTCAGACTGCGCCGACCCTCACCGATTGGCGGGCTTACGCTGGGCTTCGCCCAGACCCATTTAAGGCTTCGCCTTAAAAATCCAGCAAGGCTTTGCCTTGCATCCGATTTCATAATACTTGTAATTCCCCTCAAGGTTGCCCCGTTGACGGGGCAGCCTGGTGAGAAATGACAAAAAAAGGAAAGCGGAAATCCCCACACCCACCCGCCATCTTAACAAATAAGATTAAGAATTCCCATTAAGTCATTACTTTATATTTGCTTTGCCTATACTGTGCTGCACAGTGCGAATATTTGATTGCGACACTAATGGTCTTGACGACCATAAAAACCCATGATAGACCAGATATACCCAAATTATTCCATGGCAGCGCGATGGCATTGACCGTTTTTGTAGGAAATTCCGAAAACCGCCTCGACAGCAAGAATCGGCTGTCGATACCGGCTGGTTTTCGCGAAATTTTGAAGCGGCTATCCAGTCCGACCGAGCCGCTGCAACTCTATGCCAGCCCTGATCTTGATCCCTATAGCGGCGATTCGATTATTCAATGCTATTCCGAGGCCAAGATTACCAAACTGGAGGAGGAAAAATTAACCCTTGATCCCTTCCATCCCCGCCATATTGAGATTCGCGGCCTGCAAAGCCTGGTCCGGCCCCTAGCCATCGACGGCGAAGGGCGCGTTCAACTCCCCGATGGGTTGCGCGACTGGCTCGGGATCACCGATACGGTGGCGGTGGTTGGCACCGGGGATAGTTTTTACTTCTCCAGCCCCGAGGCCTTTACACTTCGCCGCGAAAGGGAACTGCGGGAGACCAAAGAAAGATTTGCCACTCTCCGACAGGCCCGTTTAACCGCGCAGGCCGGGGGCGGATCATGAATCACAGGGGCCAGATGAGTCATTTTCCGGTCATGCTGCCCGAGGTTTTACAGGGGCTTAAACCCGTGGCCGGTGGTCACTATATTGACGCGACCTTTGGCCGAGGCGGCTATAGCCGCGCCATTCTTGCCAGTTGCGACTGTTTTGTCACTGCCCTCGACCGCGACCCGTCGGCCATTGCCGCTGGTGCAGCCCTCCGTCAAGAATTTGCTGGTCGCCTTGACATCCGTCTGGCGCGGTTTAGCACGATGGATAGGGTGCTTGCCCTGGCCGCCCAAACCAGCCATCAGAACCGCCCGATTCTGGGGATTGTTTTTGATCTGGGGGTATCCTCCCCGCAACTCGACGAGGCCGAGCGGGGATTCTCCTTCCGCCAAGACGGGCCGCTGGACATGAGGATGGGTTGTGATGGAGTCTCGGCCGCCGAGCTTGTCAATAGCGCCGCCGAGGAGGAGATCGCCGATGCCCTGCATCATCTGGGAGAGGAACGCTTCGCCCGCCGCATCGCCGCCGCCATAGTTAAGGCCCGCGCCGAGAAACCCATTACCCGCACCGCCGAACTGGCCGCCCTGATCGCTCGCGTCACTCCAAGGCCTTCATTTAAGGCCAGCCGCAGCAAGGAGACCATCGATCCCGCAACCCGCAGTTTCCAGGCCCTGCGCATCTGGGTCAATGACGAATTGGGCGAACTGCAACAGGGGTTAGAGGCCAGCCTGAATCTGCTGGGCGAAGGTGGGCGGCTGGCGGTGGTCAGTTTCCATTCGCTCGAAGACCGGATCGTCAAGCAGTTTATTCTCGACCATAGCCAGACTGCGGGCAGCGGAATCTCCCGCCACATGCCGATAACTGCGGGCAGTTCTGATAGTGCCCAATTACCGCCCCTGATCAACCTTACCCGTCGCCCGCTCTATCCGGCGGAGTTGGAACTCGAGACCAATAGCCGCTCGCGCTCGGCCCGCTTAAGGCTGGCGCAAAAACAAACTGGCGGCGGCCTGGTCGCAGCAGCAGAGTCAGGAGGCCACCATGGCGATCCTGATTAAAGTCGTGATGGTTTTCTGCCTGTCGTTCTTTATCGCCGCTGTCTTTTGGTACAAGTCGAAGGTGGAGATCAGCGAAATCGAACTTCATAAACTCGATACCGACATTACCCGCGCGGTCGATAATCTGTCGGTGCTGCGCGCTGAATGGAGCTATCTTAACCAGCCGCAAAAACTTAAAGAACGCAACCAGGTCGAACTGGGGATGAGACGAAAAACCGCTGCCGAAATCCATCCCTTGGAATCAATTCCCAAACTATTTCCGCTGCTGAATGAACAGGCCGCACCCGCGCCCGCGCCCGCGCCCCCCGCGCCCCCCGCGCCCGCCTCCATGACGAGGCGCGATACAGGTTCTGACCTGGGGAGGCAAGAATGATCGCTAAATTCCTAGAGCGGCACCCGATCATCGAATGGCTGTGGTTGGTCTTTAGCAAACAGCGCACCGATGTCGCGCCCGATCAAATTGCCTTGATGCGGTTTTCGTTGGTCGTTGCTCTGTTTTTGCTGGGTTTTTTGATAATCTTTGTCCGTAATTTGGATGTGGTATTCTTCGTCCAACTGCCGCAGCATGTTCCTCGCACCGCCGAAAAATACAATATGGTGCGCGGCAATATCTATGACCGCAATGGGCAACTTTTGGCGACCACGGTGATGGGCCATTCGCTGGCGGTTGACCCCAAAAAAATCGTCGACAGTAATGAAACCGCGCGACAGATCAGTACGGTTTTTCCGGAACTCGACCCCCTCACCCTCAGTCGCAGCCTGAGCAAGGATCGCAGTTTCGTCTATGTCAAGCGCGACATTACCCCCCAGCAGTTGGCGGCCGTCAAGTCCCTCAATCTTAAAGGGATGATTTACGAGCCGATGCCGCACCGCGTCTATCCCTATGGCAGTCTCTTGTCCCATGCCGTCGGGATGGTCAATATCGACCATCAGCCGCAATCGGGGATTGAATATGGACGCAATAGGGACCTTGTCAATCTCGATAATGTCAACCTCAGTATTGATGTCAGAGTCCAGCAGATTCTCTATGGCGAACTCCAGACCGTCATGAAAAGATTTACCCCCAAGGGCGCGGGCGGGATCGTCATGAATATCCGCAATGGCGAGATTCTCGGCCTGGTATCCCTGCCCGATTTTGACCCCAATAACCCCTATGTCCCCGACGAAAATCATATCAATCGCGTGACCAGTGGCGTTTACGAAATGGGCTCGACCTTTAAAATCTTCAATACAGCCCTGGCCCTGGAACTTAAAAAACTCCGCCTCGACTCGCAATTTGATGTAAGCCAACCCATAGTCATTGGAAATGACAGTATCAATGACTTTGAAAAACTTTCACCAATCTTAACCGTCGAACAGATCTTTACCGAATCATCCAACATTGGCTCGGCCTTGATTAGCGATCAATTTACCACCGAACAGCAACGCGGGTTTTTACGCAGCCTTGGACTGCTCAAGGCCCCTTCGTTAGAAATCCCCGGAGTTGGCGCGCCCATCGCGCCCAAGAATTGGGAGCGAATTCAAAAAATCACCGTCTCCTATGGCCATGGGATCAGTGTCTCGATGTTGCAAATGGCCAAGGCCACCGCAGCCATGGTCAATGGTGGAATTCTATTGGAGCCCAGCCTGATCCTCAACGAAACAACCGAACCCGTGCACGGCCCCCGAGTCATATCCGCAGACACCAGCCAGAAGATGCAGAACCTGTTTAAACTGGTCGTGCAACAGGGCACCGGCGGCGCGGCCAGGTCGAGCGAATATCCAATCGGCGGCAAAACCGGCACAGCGCAAAAGGTCGATCCCGAGACCCGCCGATATAGTAACAGCTCGGTCAATGCCTCCTTCGTCGGAATCTTCCCCATCGATAATCCCCAATATCTGGTCATGATTCTGCTCGACGACCCCAAGGGCGAAGGGGTCGGAAGATACCAAAATACCGCCGGCAAGGTCGCCGTGCCAGCCGTCAGCAGCACCGTCTCGCAGATTGGCGCATTGCTTGGAAAAACAGTCGGAGCCAAACCATGAAACATGATTCGGCGCAATGCAGATTGAGCGAAATTCTGGTTCAAGGCCAGGATGGAGTTGAACAGATTTTTGGCCTGATAGAGTCTGATCCCATGATCTCCGGCCTGGCCAGCGACTCGCGTTTGGTGAGGGAAGGAAATCTGTTTTTTGCCCTCGATGGAGTCAAGTTTAAGGGAGAGGATTTTATCCCACAAGCCATCCAAATGGGAGCCGCCGCCGTGGTCATGGGGAGCCAAGAGCGGGGGGTGGCAGCCGGGTTGAAATCGATGGTCTGTGCCGAGCCCCGCATGGTTCTGGCCAGCGCTGCCGCGCGGTTCTATCCGCGCCAGCCCGCCACTATCGTCGCGGTCACCGGCACCAATGGCAAGACCTCGGTCGCCAACCTCTGCCAGCAGATCTGGGAGGGTTTGGGGTTAAAAGCCGCCTCAATCGGCACCCTGGGGGTAAAGCGGCATAGTTCCGATGCGCCAAGTTCGGGCCTTACCACACCCGACACCATCAGTCTGCACCAGATTCTGCAAGAACTGGCCGATGAAGGCTATAGGCATGTCGCCATCGAGGCCAGTTCCCATGGACTTGACCAGTATAGACTGGATGGAGTCAAGATTAAGGCTGCGGGATTTACTAATCTTACGCAAGATCACCTAGACTACCATGCAACAATGGAAGACTATTTTAAAGCAAAATCGAGGCTTTTTGCAGAACTGTTAGATAAGGATGGCTGTGCAATCGTAAATAGCGATGATCACTATTCTAACCTTATTATGGATATTTCTCATGGTCGCGGAATTACCGTGATAGACTATGGCCGCCGTTTGGCTAGTTCGTCAAAGCAGATTTTAGTTTTGCAGACACTGGCTCTATCAACAGGCATGTCTGTGACAGTAAGAATTGAAGAGATTGACTATAGTATAGAGGTACCGTTTTTTGCTGAATTTCAACTATGGAATCTCTTATGTGCCATTGGGCTAGTTGTTTCTACGGGAATTGAGTTCAAATCCATAATGGATCGTAAAATTCTGTCTGATTTAAAAAATATTCCCGGCAGACTCGAAAGAATCAAGTCTATAAAATCAAATAAAATGGTATTTTTAGACTATGCCCATACACCAGATGGATTAAATACAGTATTAAAGTCTTTAATTGACTATCGAACCATATCAGATCACAAGGGTAAAATTATTCTTGTCTTTGGCTGCGGTGGCGATCGCGACAGGACCAAAAGACCAATTATGGGCAAGATTGCAAACAGCCTCGCCGATATTGCCATTGTTACCGATGATAACCCCCGAACAGAGAGTGCCGAAGTCATCAGAAGCGAAATTTTAAAAGCAATGATTGAGCCAAGAAATAGTCATGATTTAAAGGTTAAAATTATTGAAATTGGTAACCGAGCTATGGCAATAAAGGAGGCCATTACTATTGCCGATGATCATGATATTATTGTCATTGCTGGCAAGGGACATGAATCAGGACAGACTATTGGCACTAGAACAGTAAAGTTTAGTGATCTTGAGGAGATTAACAAATGGATATGAAAAGTTCAATTTGGACAAGAGAAGAATTAATTGACGCTGTTACACCGATTAAGATTAATGGTGGTGATTTTAATTCTTCTGGAGTGAGTATTGATACCAGAAGTCTCAAATCCGGTGAAGTTTTTATTGCCTTGACGGGACAGAATAGTAATGGGCATGACTATATTAACCGGGCCATAATGGCTGGAGCTTCAGCAGTTGTTATCGACAATAGTGAACATTTGAATAAATATAAGATTCCAACAGTTTTAGTAAAAAACTGTGAGGAGGCTTTAAATCAATTAGCCACATTTAGAAGAAATCAGTCTAAAGCCAAGATTATTGCGATTACCGGAAGTGTTGGTAAAACCAGCACAAAAGAAGCATTATTCTTTGTATTGAAAAACTTTGGTCGAACCTATGCTACACAAGGAAATTATAATAATCACTTAGGAGTTCCATTGTCTCTTTCTAATATGCATCGCAGTTGCGACTATGGAATATTTGAGATTGGCACCAGTAACCCTGGAGAAATATTACCCCTATCAAAACTGGTTAAACCAGACATTGCAGTTCTGACCGCAATTGCTGCTGCTCATTTACAAAATTTCGATTCAATAGAGGATATTGCCAAGGAGAAACTATCGATTATTGGGGGATTGAGCAAGGATGGTATTTTATTTTATAATGGCATTACTTGTGATAACTATATTCAAAATTTAACAGTTAAAAATGAAAACTATACTAAGTTCTATAGGGATTTTCAAAACAGGACGATCAACCAGCAGTATTTAAACATAAACTATAAGGGTTATCATTTTGAATTTCCAAACCTACAGTCTTCAGCTGTACGGTCACAAATCATTTTATCAGTTTTAACTCTTTGTGACTATTTGCATTTAGACATTAATAAAGCATGTACTATATTAAACAATCTTCAAATGCCTAAAGGAAGGGGAAAAATCAGCAAATTGAATATACCTGCTACAAACAGCTTAGAAAAAAATTCTAGCATTGATATGATCGATGATTCCTATAATGCAAATCCATTATCCATGACAGAATCGATAAGATTTGCGACAAACTATGCAAAAGGACAAAATAAAAAACTGACTCTAATTGTGGGTGACATGCTCGAACTAGGTAGTAATGAAATAAAATATCACGAAGAGCTGAAATCTTTAATTGATACGACTGTTATCAACCGAGTGATTACAGTTGGCTCTTTAATGAATTTTCTAAAGCTTAAGATTGAAAATAATGTAAAATCCGAAAATTTTGCAGATTCTAGGCATTTAGAGAAAAATTTATTTGACATTCTTGATCAAAATAGTGTTTTACTTATAAAAGGTTCACACAGTACAGGTCTCTATAGAATTGCCGAGCAGCTTCTAAAGTTTGAAACTACGACTCTCAAAGAAATCGAGGATAAGGATGCTCTATAACCTTTTAGCCTTAAAGTCTGAAATTGGATTCGGTCTGAATCTATTACGGTATCTAACCTTTAGGACGGGTGGTGCAATATTAACAGCCCTAGTCATCAGTTTTCTAATTGGTGGACCCCTTATCAATTACTTAAAACGCAAGCAGGGTAAGGGTCAACCAATTCGTAAGGATGGCCCTGAATCCCACTTGATTACTAAGGTTGGTACGCCAACCATGGGCGGGATATTGATATTAATCTCGCTTATTATTAGTGTTTTACTATGGGCTGATCTTGAATCGGGCTATGTCTGGACAGTAATGCTTGTAACAGTCGGTTTTGGACTAGTCGGTTTTATAGACGATTACATCAAAATTGCTCGCAGAAGTTCAAATGGATTAAATGGTAAAATAAAACTCCTGATCGAAATAGTAATATCAAGTCTAGCCATTGGCGCGATTATTTACCTAACCAAAATGCCACTAGCATCCAGTCTGTCAATCCCTTTCTTTAAGTCAGTTTTAATTGACTTTGGCTGGTTTTTTGTTCCTTTTGCAGCATTTGTAATAGTTGGAGCAGGGAATGCGGTCAATTTGACCGATGGACTGGATGGTTTGGCTATCGTTCCCGTGATGATTGCTGCGGCCTGTTTCGCATTGATTGCCTATGTTGTTGGCAATATTTATTTTGCCAGCTATCTGCAATTAAACTATATTGCCGGAGTAGGAGAAATAGCAGTAATATGTGGAGCATTAGTAGGTTCCAGTATAGGATTTCTTTGGTTTAATGCTCCGCCAGCCAAGGTATTCATGGGCGATACGGGATCACTGGCACTTGGGGGGGCATTGGGTGTAATAAGCGTAATAACAAAACATGAAATAGTCTTGATGATTATTGGTGGATTATTTGTTCTTGAAACAATATCAGTAATTATTCAGGTTATATCCTTTAAATTTACCGGTAAAAGAATGTTCAGAATGGCGCCATTGCACCATCATTACGAAAAGAAAGGATGGGCGGAGTCAACAATTGTCATTCGATTTTGGATTATTGCTATAATATTGGCCTTGATTGGTCTCTCAACTTTAAAGCTTAGATAAAATGAATCTATCTAAAGATAAAATCGTGCTTGTCGTTGGTCTTGGATCTTCTGGTCTTTCAACGATAAATTGGCTAGCAAGAAATAACTATCCCTATATTGGATGGGATGATAGTTCTATTGTCAGAAAGGATTTTACACAGCAAAACTATAATATTGCACCAACTATTGATACAATCAATTGGAGCGATATTAGTGTCGTTATTTTGAGCCCTGGCGTTCCCTACAGGTTTCCAAAAAAAAGCGAGATTATTTTAAATGCCGAACGCTATACTATACCGGTCAAGGGTGATATTTCTTTGCTTTTTTTTGCCTTGACTAAAAGAAGAGCTGAAATTACCTATGTGGCCATTACGGGAACCAATGGTAAATCGACAACCACTTCATTGGTTGGTCAAGTTCTTAAAGATGCGCAGGTGAATTACTTGTTGGCTGGTAATATTGGAATACCGGTACTAGACCTGGTTGATGATTTTACGGGAGATATTATTGTTCTTGAACTATCTTCATATCAGCTTGATCTGAATATTGATGATTATTTTGACATTGCGGCCTTATTGAATATTACTCCCGATCATCTTGATCGCCACGGTGGATTGAATGGCTATATTGAAGTAAAAGGTAAAATTTTTGCTAATCAAACAAGAAATAGTCTGGCCGTAATTGCTACGGATGATCAATATACGCAAAAATTAGCCTTGGCGATTAATCCGCAACAGTTGATTACAGCATCTGGAACAGGTTCAGTTCATGCTGATTATACTGTAATCAATGGAATGCTAAGTCTAAATGCTGATAATGGTACCAGAGAATTACTCTATGACTTAAATCAAAGTAAATATTTACATGGCGACCACAATCATCAAAATGCCGCGGTTGCCTATATTATATGCAAGAATTTAAATATTAGAGATCATCAAATTTTCGAATCCTTTGCAAACTATTCAGGATTAGAGCATCGTCAAGAACTCGTATTGAAATCTGGCAATATGACATTTATTAATGATTCAAAAGCTACTAACGCTGATGCCTGCGCTCCGGCACTTAAGTCTTTTGATAATATTGTGTGGATATTGGGCGGGGTTGAGAAGGCTGGGGGCATAGAGTCTCTTGTAAAATATATGGATAGAGTCAAACTTGCTCTTTGTTATGGTCAGTCAGCTTCAGTATTCAGTAATAGTATTAAACAGTCTTCAACAATTGAAACAAAGGTTTTAAAAAGTCTTGAAGAGGCTGTTGACTATGCAATTGTCTTTTGCCAAAGTAACAAGATCTTAAATTTCACGATTTTACTGTCACCTTCTGCGGCTTCTTTTGATCAGTTCAAAAATTTTGAACATAGAGGCACAGTATTTAAAAACTATATTCATAAACTAAAGAAAAAAGGTCGAGTTTAAATGAATTCCTTGGTTTTTAATTATGTCAGTAAGTGTAGGGGAAATATCAAGAATATTGATATAATACTTTTGCTCGCTTTTATATCATTATTGGTGATCCGAATAATTGCTAACTACTCATCACAGTCTATTACCAATGGCTCCTTGTCATTTACAAGCTGGACATCATTGATTGTTATGGCTACATTGAGTTTTATTATCATTTTTGGTTTTTCATTATTGGATACAAAGGAACTAATAACTATTTCTGTGATTCTTTTTCTTGTAATGCTTATAGCTTTAGTTGCTGTATTTTACTTTCCAAAAATCAATGGTTCTGCTCGATGGATAAGACTAGGCTATGGTTTTGGTTTTCAGCCATCAGAATTTATTAAGCCTTTTTTAATAATCATCCTGTCAGGCCTGTTTCTTTTATATAAGGAGAATGGAAATCGAGTTCCACTCTATATCAGTATTGCAATAATCGCGACTGTTGGTGGGCTCATTTTATTTGAGCCTGATTTGGGTCAAACTTTACAGATATTTATACATTGGTTCTTTCTATTATTCCTTACTGGCGTACCCTATATTATTGTTCTTGGCTTTATTCTTTTGTCCTTACTTGCTATATTTGGCGCTTATTGGTTATTTCCTCATGTAGCCTATAGAATCAATAACTTTTTTGATGATCCTAGTCAAAACTTTCAAATCAAGAAAGGATTCAATGCTATTGCTAATGGAGGTATTGGTGGAAAAGGACCTGGTGAAGGTGCTTCAAAGCTCTTTGTTCCAGAAGCACAGTCAGATTTTATATTTGCTGCACTATCAGAAGAATTTGGACTGGTTGCAGCCTTGATTTTATTGTTTGTTTTTGGCCTTATACTATTAAGAACCTATTATTTATTGCTGCAACACCGTAGTTACTTTCAAATTTTAGCCGGCTCTGGTTTAATTTTTATGTTAATATTGCAAATGCTAATCAATCTTTCTTCGGTTCTTTACATTATTCCTACCAAAGGACTTACCTTACCTTTTATTTCTTCAGGAGGATCATCTCTTTTTACTGTATCTATTGCAGCAGGAATGATATTGTCATTGACACGAAAGAATTATCGGAGAGAAATTGACTAATGGATAGTACCAATACAGTTATATTCTTAGCTTCAGGTGGAACTGGTGGTCATTTCTACCCAGCCATTTCTTTGTCTCAAGTCTTGAGTCAGAGAGGCTATTCTGTATCTGTAATAACCGATAGTCGGAGTCTGGTCTATAGTAAGAATGTTTTAAATGTTCAGTTTCACTCGGTAAAAAGTTCGACTATCACAAAAAAGTCAATATCGAAACTTTTTAGTTCAGTGATTAAGATTATTGTGGGTTTTATTCAATCAGTATATTTGATTCGGAAGTATAGGCCGCATATTGTGATTGGTTTTGGTGGTTATCCAAGTTTTCCCGTAGTTGCGGCTGCTGTGGTTATGCGAATTCCGATTATTTTGCATGAACAAAATGCTATTTTGGGTAGGGCAAATCGCTCATTTGCTAAAAGGGCAGAGTTGATCGCGGCAACCTTTCCTTTGGTTAACGAGAATGACTTGACTAAGCCTGTAATTGTGACCGGTAATCCGGTTCGTGAACCCTTTAAACTTTTGGCTCGCCGGCCCTATACTTCGTCAGAAAATGGTTCTTCTTTCAGGATCGTAATTACGGGAGGAAGCCAAGGTGCAAATATTTTCTCTCAAATATTGCCTTTTGTTATTGTTTCACTTCCGCCGCGATACAAGTCAAGAATTCGAATTACGCAGCAATGTCGGAGTGAAGACTTGACAATGGTAACTAAAATCTATGCGGATGCGGGGGTTGTGGCCGAAACTATGGTTTTTATTAACGATTTAGCGAATAAACTTGATCTTGCTCATTTGGCTATTTGCCGTGCGGGGGCTTCAACTGTATCTGAGCTTGCGGTTTCGGGTGTGCCCTCGATTCTGGTGCCCTATCCCAATTCGACTGACGATCATCAATTGATCAATGCTCATTTTATCTCCAAGGCGGAGGCGGGATGGCTCATCACGCAGCAGGAATTTACGGTTGAGCGGGTTAGTAAACTGTTGATGGAGCTGATGGACAATTCCGAACTGCTGACGGTCGCGGCGGCTCGGGCACGAAATCTTGGTGTACCAAATGCGGCTGAACATCTTGCTGATCTTGTCGAGTTAGTGGGGGCACGGCCATGAAGATTTCGGTTCCTAAGGTTGGCACCATTCATTTTGTCGGCATCGGCGGAATTGGCATGAGTGGCATTGCCGAGATTCTAAACAATCTTGGCTATAGTATCAGCGGCAGTGATCTTGCCGAAAACAGCAATGTTCTAAGGCTGCGCGGACTAGGTATTAGGGTTGCAATTGGCCATAGGGCGGAGAATATTGTTGATGCCGAATTTGTTGTCGTAACCTCAGCCGCCAAGGCCGATAATCCCGAGATCAGGGAGGCCAAGGCCCGTCATATTCCGATCGTTCGGCGGGCGGAGATGCTGGCTGAATTGATGAGGCTTAAATCCTCGATTGCGGTTGCCGGAACCCATGGTAAAACCACTACCACATCTATGGTCGCGGCCCTGCTGGCGGAGGCAAGGCTTGACCCAACCGTGATCAATGGTGGGATAATCAATTCGCTCGGCACCAATGCCCATTTGGGTTCGGGCGACTGGATCGTGGTCGAGGCGGATGAGAGTGATGGTAGTTTTATCAAACTTCCGGCAACTGTGGGGATTATCACCAATATTGATCCTGAACATCTCGATTATTATGGATCATTCGACAATATTGTCGCAGCCTTTACCAGTTTTGTCCAGAATCTACCCTTCTATGGCTTTGCCGTACTCTGCATTGATCACCCAACGGTGCAGGAAATCATTCCTAGACTATCGGATCGGCGAATTGTCACCTATGGCCTATCGCCCTTGGCGGAGGTGCGGGGGGTTAATCTACAGCTCGGCAGCGATGGAGCGCAGTTTGATGTTTCGGTGCGCGACCGCAAAACCGGTGAACGGAGGCTCATTCCATCGGTCAAACTTCCCATGTATGGCGAGCATAATATCTGCAATGCCTTGGCGGCGATGGCGGTCGCCATGGGGCTTGGGATCGACGACGCGACCATAGTTCAAGGCCTGGCCAACTTTACCGGAGTGCTGCGGCGATTTACCCGAACCGGAGTGGCCAATGGTATTGTAATCATTGATGATTATGGCCATCACCCGGTCGAGATCACGGCGGTACTCAAGGCTGCACGAACCGCGAGTAAGGGGCGAGTCATTGCCGTAGTCCAACCTCATCGCTACACCAGACTTCGCGATCTTTTTACCGACTTTTGTCTTGCCTTTAATGATGCCGATGCGGTGATTGTTGCCCCGGTCTACCCCGCCGGGGAGTCCCCGATTGAGGGGGTCAGCGGCATGGCCTTGGCGGAGGGTTTGCGCAACCATGGCCACCGCGAAGTTACCTATATGGACCATCCAGATCAGCTTGCCGAGATGGTACATGTCTGTGCAACCACGGGGGATTTGGTGGTCTGTCTCGGGGCTGGTTCGATTACAAACTGGGCCTATGAATTACCAAAATCATTGGAAAGGATTCAAAGTAAAACAAAATAAATTGTCAAATATCTATTGCATAATCTAAATATATGCTGTAGTAATGAAGTATAGGAGTCAACTTACACATTAAAGTGAAGTCAAAATGAAGAATAGTGACCCACATGAACTGGGCTGGAAATCTGCGCTGGCGGAGCTTGACGGGCGATTGAGTTTTGAAGCGCCATTGGCGGGGGTAACCTGGTTTCAGGTTGGGGGCAGGGCAGAGGTTCTCTATCGCCCCACCAACTTAGCGGCGCTTCAGTCTGCACTTAGATTGACTCCGCCGCAGGTGCCGATAACGGTTTTTGGCGTCGCGTCAAATTTGCTGATTCGGGATGGTGGCATTGATGGTCTGGTGATTCGGTTGGGGCGAGAATTTGCGACAATGGAGACAGAGGATAACCAAAGATTGATCAAATTGGGGGCGGCGGTTTTGGATGGTCATGTTGCAACCTTTGCTTGTAATAATCGAATTGCCGGGCTGGAGTTTCTGGCTGGAATTCCGGGGTCAATCGGGGGGGCGGTTAAGATGAATGCTGGGGCCTATGGCAGTGACATGTCGGCCATACTACATTCGGTTTCGGGGGTTACAAGGGAAGGTGAATACCGTGAATTGGCGGTAGAAAATTTGGGGTTGCGTTACCGTCATTCGAACCTGCCCGAAGGTTTTATTGTGACCGAGGCCAGGGTCAAGGCGCGGCCGGGAGATGGCGCAGAGATTGCGGCGCGAATTACCGAGATCAAGTCGGCGCGGGAACTGACTCAGCCGGTTCGCAGTCGCACCGGGGGGAGTAGTTTTAAAAATCCCCCGCCCGAATCGGCGCCAGTCGATTCACTCGCCAAGCCGATGAAGGCCTGGCAATTGATCGAAGGGGCGGGGTGTCGAGGCCTGGTCAAGGGTGGAGCGCAGGTGTCAGAACTTCACTGTAATTTTTTGATCAACCAGGGTACGGCGACGGCGGCAGATATTGAAGGCTTGGGGGAAGAGGTAAGGCGACGGGTGATGGACAAATATGGTTACAGACTAGAATGGGAAATTGCCATTATTGGCAAGGACTTATAGATGGTTCAAGAGAAATGAAGCGATAGTTTAAAAGGCAATGTCAGATGTCGAGCAGCGCAAAGATTCAAATTCCAGTGCGTAAAACCCAGCGAGTGATGGTCTTGCATGGCGGGGTCTCGGCTGAAAGGTCGGTGTCACTGAATTCGGGGGCTGCGGTTGCGGTTGCGGCACGGGCGGCTGGCTATAGTGTCGATCTCTATGATTTTGACGGTGATTTATCCAGGCTCATCGAACGAATTAAGGCTCAAAAAACCGAGGTTGTTTTTAACGCCCTCCATGGAAAATTTGGCGAGGATGGAGTGATTCAAGGGGTACTTGATCTCATGGAAATCCCCTATAGCCATAGTGGAAAACTGGCATCGACTCTGGCCATGGATAAGCCCGTGGCGCGAACAGTTTTTGCCGCGGCTGGTCTGCCCATTGCAACCGGAATGACCGTAGCGCGGGATAAATTTGTCGCCGATTTTAAGCGCGGAATTGAACCCTTGCCGCGCCCCTATATTATCAAGCCGCCAGCCGAGGGTTCGAGCTTTGGTGTCATTCTGGTGCGGGAAGGCGATAATCAATTGCCAATCGATTCAATTGATTGGAACTATGGCAAGGAACTTCTGGTCGAATCCTATATCCCTGGCCGCGAACTGACGGTTGCGGTCATGGGGGAGGGGGAGATGGCTCAGGCGATTGGGGCCATCGAGATTATCCCATCCAGCAGATCTAGTGACTTAAAAAACCATAGTTTTTTTGACTATGCCGCCAAATATAGTCAAGGGGGGGCCAGGCATATTTTACCGCCACCCATCGTTCCGCAGGCCTATGAACTGGCCTTGGAAATTGCGGTAAAGGCGCACCGTGCACTGGGTTGCCGTGGCGTAACCCGGGCTGATCTTCGTTATGACGATGGCAGCGAATCGGGCCGCTCGGTCGAGCCGGGAAGACTCGTGCTGCTCGAGGTCAATAGCCAGCCCGGCATGACCAATGTCTCGCTGGTTCCCGAGATCGCCTTGGCAGCGGGAATTGATTTTCCGTCCCTGATTACCTGGATGGTGGAGACGGCAAAATGCAATTAAAAAACCTGGTTACAAACCTGCGATACTATCTTGAACCGATGGTACTGGTGATTAAAACCAGCCTGCCGCAACCGGTAAAGACTCGGATCAAAAAGGTCGCCAAAAAATCGGCCGCCAAGGACTTGATCTATCGGGTTGAATCGCGCAGTCGCCTGATCTTTTGGTGGCGGCTGAGGCAAACCAAAACCTATACCGGTAACGAGGTGTTAAAGCGGTTCAACAAACGGCGCAATAGACAAAGGCTGATGAATAGTGGGATGCAGATGGGTTTGGCCATAGCCTTGGTCGCGGTCTTAATGGTCTATATTGTCTATCCGTCGTTTCCTAAGGCAATCCTTACTTCGGTCGAGACAGGCTGGGTCACCATGATGGCGCAGTTTGGGGTCAAGGTCAAGACCATCGAGATCAGCGGCAATCAGCAGCTCAGTACCGACCAGGTTCTGTTCTTGAGTCACCTACAGGCCGATCAACCTCTGCTCGGTATTGATGGTGAAGCCATTCGCCGCAGGTTACTGGCTGAACCCTGGGTCGAACAGGCGGTCGTGGAGCGGCATATGCCCAACCGCGTTACCATCAAAATAACGGAATGGAGTCCGGTCGCCCTGTGGAGAGAATCGAGCGGGCAAAACTCGACCGAGCCCTATGCCTATATCGATTCAAACGGGAGAATTCTGGCCCAGGAATTCAGTCCCTCGGCGCAAAAAATTGCCAAGGCTAACTATATTCGGGTAACTGGGGTTGATGCCAATCGCGCGGCAGATTCCTTGCGCATGATGGTCAAGGTCGAGCCAGGATTGGCGGGCCGAATCACCCGTGCCGAGTGGGTTGGCGGCCGCCGCTGGAATGTCATTATCGATAATCGTTTGCTGGTGAAGTTACCCGAACAGCGGGCGGCCAACAGCTGGTCAAAACTGGCGGAGTTGGATGCCAAATATAGGCTCTGTGATCGGCGCATCGCGGTGATTGATTTTAGACAACAGGATCGGATTATTGTCACCCCGGGTGGTTCGTGGGTGATGGCCAATGGCGGGGTTGAGGCGCGGAGTCTTGAGGCCAATGGAATGAGGAGGGTGGGGTGATGGAATTTGATAACTCGTCTAAAGCGGTCATTGATATTGGCTCGCAGAATATTGTTTGTCTCCTGGGTCGCAGGGTCAATGGCGGGGTTCAGGTCTTGGGCCATTCTCGGGTGCCAAGTCAGGGCGTTGAGGCTGGCACCATTGTCAATATGAAGCACCTTAAGGAGGCTGTTGCCACCGCCATTCACAATGTCGAGAAGATGGCCGACTGCGAGATCAAGGAGGTCATGGTTAATCTTTCTTGCGGTCGCCCCTATTCGCGGCTTGTAACGGAGAACTACGAGTTCAAAAACTTGACCATTGTCGATGAGGATCTCAAACAGGGTATCAAGCGGGTCAGGAAAATCCACAACAAGGGCGACTATGTGATCAGGGCCATTCCGATTGACTATAATTTGGATGGAGTCAGGGTTAAAACCCCAGTGGGGATGAGCGGAACGCAATTGCGGGTAACCTATCATCTGGTCTCGGTCAATCTTGGGGCTTGGCAAAATCTCAAAAGGGCCCTGAATGAATGTGGGCTAGAGGTCATTGCCTATGTCCCCACCCCCTTAGCGGCAGCCCTCGGAGTCTTGATCGACGAGGAGTTTGTGACTGGCATAACGGTGATTGATCTGGGGGCCGAGACCACCAGTTTGGGAATATTCGATAACGGTCAATTGGTTCACAGCGAACAGATTCAAAATGGCAATTCAGTGGTCACCCGCACCATTGCTCAGGGTTTTATGACCCCCATGTTTGATGCCGAAAGGATCAAAATCTTTTATGGCGCGGCTGTGGTCGATGGTGCGGTCACCGATGGCGATGATCCGACCATTGATGTGCCGATTATTCACGAATCCTATCCCACCAAGGTCGCGGTTTTAAAACAGTCGGTGCTGCATCAGGTTGTCACCGTGCCCTTAACCGAAATTTTGCAGGAGATGCATAGAAGGCTCCAGCGGCCCGAATTCAGTCGCTATCGCCACCATCGGATTATCCTGACTGGCGGCGGCAGTTTGATGGCTGGCATCACTCAATTGGTACAGGAGATCTTTGGTCAAGAAGCCCTGATCCGAACCAAGGTCAATCTGCACCGCCCACCTGCGGAACTCAATCGCGGCAACTCGGCGGTGGTGGCTGGGTTGCTTATACAGTTTATCCGCACCCCGCACCTTTCGGCTGGCCGCAAGGCCTTTATGGATTTGATCCGCGACCTGAAGATCCGAAGACCGACGATAAAGAGTAAGAAGCTTTTGACTCCACAACCTGCAACCAACCGCTAGAGACTATATAGGAGATTAAAATGACGATTATCCGTTTGCCCAGTAACTCTAAACAAAATAACCCGCCAGTTTCTGATCCGAAGGAAATGGCTGCAACGGCGGTCAAGGAGGATGATTTGATTGCCTCGCTCAAGAATGGGCAGGATTTGGATGAGTTGGATGTCTCGCGCAAGATTCTGGTTCTGGGTCTTGGTGGTAATGGCTGCAATGCCATCCGCAATCTGGAACAGCTTAATCCCACAGGCGTTCAAATGTTGGCCTGCAATACCGATTTGGAAGATCTGCGTAAGGTCAAGCAAGAACATCGGTTCTTGATCGGAGCCAAGACTACCCGTGGCCAGGGGGCAGGATCGAATCCCATAAAAGGGATGCGCGCGATGGAGGAGCAACTGCCGCAGTTGATGGCGCGAATCGGAGTCGTCGATATGGTCATACTGGTCGCGGGCATGGGTGGCGGCACCGGTACAGGTTCAGCCCCGGTGATTGCCAAGGCCCTGCGCGAAACTGGGGCGACGGTGGTCTCCATCATTACCATGCCAGAATCGTCAAATGGTATGATGCGGATGAAAAAGGCTATCGATGGTAAACAAAAACTCGAGGCTGAATCCAATTCGATTGTGACCATCCTGAATGACAAACTTCCCCAGGCCCTGGGACATAAGGGCTCGTTACAGAATGCCTTTAAATTTGCCGATTCGGTTCTGTTGGATGGGATCAGCAATATTATTGATGTCATGAATATCTTGGGAATTGATAATCTCGACTATGCCGATATCGAAACTGCTCTCTCGGGAACGGGTAAGACCATGATCAGTGTTGGGCACGCCGAGGGGGAGAATGCTGGAATCATCGCCTTAGAAAAGGCCCTCTATCATCCGATTATTGAACCCTGCAATATTCGCTCTGCCACCCACGCCATGGTCAATATCATCATTGGGGAGGAGCAGGAGGATAGTTTGATGCTCTCGACCACGGTCAGGGAAAGGCTCAATCTTGAACTCGATGTTCAATGCGATGTCAAGTCCGGCCTTACCCAAATAGCGGGGATGAAGGGTGTCAGAATTCTGGTCATCATGAGCGGTATGGATGGAAGCGATGGCGGTGAGGCTGTGGTGCGGATGCCAAGGATTGCCCCGAATAATCCGCGGGACAATTTGACTCTGGTACTGTCTGACCGACTGCCACCAACCGAGCCAGAGGCTTTGATGGCCGAAGAGACTCTGTTGGATCAGGGGCTGGATTTTGAAGGGGTGGAGGAGGTCAGAACTGCCAATTCAATCTCGAGCAAATTTGATGATGTCCTGAGGGAGGAGCTTCATCCCAGCCATGACCAAATGGCGACTTCTGCTGCTGCGTCGGCGGCGTCGGCTCCAGCCGTTGCACCCGCAGTGGCTCGGCACTCGGCGGTCGAGACCAAAACCCGAGTTATCGGCATTGGCGGCTTGATACAAAAATTCGTCAATGGGCAAACCATGGTGACCACGACCGAGGAGGAGTTGGAAGCCCACCGCCGAGAGGCCGAGGCGGAGCTGGAACGCAAACAACTCGAGGAGACTCTGCGTCGCGCTAAGGAAATGGAAATTCCGCCAATCCCGCGATTCCTCAATCGGTTTTCGAGTTAGGGGAGTCTGCAAGTTATCGAATGTCGTTTACCGTCATCGGTTGCCCCGTTAGGAGTAACCGATGACAGTGAATGATAAATATTCTGTATAGGCCAAGGTGGGAATTGCTTTTAATATATTGTGTTCACTTTAGAATTCAAAATTTTGGTGCGTAATTTAGATTTAAATTTGTGGAAGGGGGGCCAGACTGTCTCAAAATGCTTGTAAGGGGTCAACACAGACCAAAAGTTGT
>JASGCE010000160.1 GCA_030054295.1 Minisyncoccota bacterium | reverse complement strand
CCCCTTCTAAAGAAGGGGAGGTTTCATATATTGCCTCTATTAAATTAGCAAATGCTCTAGCTTTCCTTTTATTGTCATTCCCCGCCAGGTTGACCCGTTTGCGGGGCAACCGCAGACGGGGAATCTCGCTTCCTTTTATTCTGTAAAAGCAAAGCGAGATTACCCGACTCGCTTGCCAAGGCAAGCGGCGGGTAATGACAAGGAAGACTCTCCCCCCCCAAAATTCATTTGTTCTTTGCGAAGTTAGCAATCTATGACACTATAGGAACCAGCGGATTTGAGTCGTCCATGACTCGAACCATTGTTCACACTGTGGGTATAATATGAAAAACCAAGCCATTCGGTCTCGCCTTCGTTCGATGCAATCGATTCGTAAATTCAGGTCTAATCGCGGCAGTCTTTACCGTTTGATTCCCAATATGGTGACCTTGGCGGCCCTCTGTGCTGGTTTGACCGCGATGAGGTTTGCCCTTGAGAATCAATTTACCACGGCCTTTTTAGCTGTGGTCTTGGCGGCGGTTTTGGACGGGCTGGACGGGCGGATTGCCCGCATGATCGGGGCGACCAGTAAATTTGGCGCGGAGCTCGATTCCCTGTCGGACTTTGTCAGTTTTGGCGTAGCCCCGGCCTTTATCCTCTATCTGTGGATCTTGCCGGTGAACGAGGCATCGACCAGCAACTGGTCGATCTTTACCGTGAGGCTGAGTTGGGCTGTGGCTCTCATCTATTCCGCTGCCATGGCTTTACGATTGGCGCGGTTTAATGCCACCCTTGACGACCACGACAGTCCGGCATGGATGAAACGCTATTTTGTTGGCGTGCCGGCGCCGATGGGTTCGGCCCTGGCATTTTTGCCGATGATCTATCAGACGGTCTATCCCGACTTGAGTTTGCGTCACCCGCTGGTGATTGATATTTGGTTGCTGATTGTAGCTGGTTTGATGGTCAGTCGGATTCCGACCTTCTCGGCCAAAAGAATATCCCTGTCCAACCGCTGGGTCGTGCCGATTCTGATGGCGGTTATGGTCATTGTCGCGGGCCTGGCGACGGCGCCCTGGTTGACCTTTGCCGTGGTTGGCACCCTCTATTTTGCCTCCATCCCCTTGACCTGGTGGCTGGCCATTGGGTCGCAAAAGGCAGCGGTCGAAGAGACTCAAACCCCAATGGCCGAGGTCGATAAGACGATCGACCCAAGGTTTTGAGTGGCCTAAATCCCGGCGATCTCTTCGCGCCAGTCCATCGGGCGGGCCTGGTGGATGACGCGAAGGCCAGGGTACCAGGGTGAATCCTCTCGTCCGGCCAGCCAGCGCCAACAGCCGCGATGGCGCGACAGTAAAGTGACGGGAACCCCGAGCCCCCCCGCCGCATGGGCAACCGAAGTATCAACCGAGACCAGCCCATCCAGAGCCATTAAAATCGCCACCGTATCGGCAAAGTTTTTAACCCCGGCCATTGGGTCGATCATCTGGGCGGCAAGTTCCGACTCGGTCAATTGACTCCGCGCCGGCCCCAGTTGCAGGCTGACCACCCGCGTCCCCTCGGCTGCCATCCGTTGCAACCAGGGTCGAAATTCGGTCAGGGCAATCGAGCGCAGGCGATCAGTCTCGACCGCCAAAGGAATATCGCGGCGACATTCACCGGCCCAGACCAGTCCAATCCGCCGCGCCTTACCTGCCAAGCCATCGATCTGCTCGCGCCAATGGTCGGCCCTTTCGGCAGTAACCCCCAGATAGGGAATGGTCGCGGGAACAGTCGTTACACCGGTGCCAAAAACCAGCGGGAGCGACATGAGCGGAATATGGGCATCAAATGGCGGCAAGCCTTCGCCGCGCGGATAGGATGGAACCCGCGCCACCACCTCGAGCCGCGACCCCAGATGGGCAAAGGATTCGGTCATCAGCTCGAACAGTGGCGGCTGAACCTCAAAAATCACCCGCGCAATCCCAAGATCAAACAACATCGGCAGGTAACGACAGAATTGCAGACTGTCACCCAGCCCCTGTTCGGCATGAACCAAGAGGCATTTGCCCTCCAGCGACAGACCCCCCAACCAAAGGGTCTGTTCAAACTGCCGCAGGCCGGCCCGTCCCGATGGGCGGCTCCAGCGCACTTCAAAATTCTTGAAGCCGCCCGGATAGTCGCCAGTCAAAAGCTGGGCAAAGGCCAGATTCCACCGCGCATCGTGGTAATCGGGATAGAGCGATAGTATCGATTCAAACCCCTCTATCGCCGCCGCAAAATCCTGCGAATCCTGTAGAATATTCGCACGGTTGTAGAGTACCAGCGGATGGTGCGGAACAAGGTTTTGCGCCCGTTCGAGACTCTGCAAAGCCGCCTCTGAATCCCCGCTAAAATGCTGCGCCGAGGCCAGCCCCAGTCGCGCAGCAATGGTATCCGACGGCGGTAAACCATCCGCTGCCAAAAGCTTCTCGAACTGGATTTTTGCCTCCGCCAATTGATCATCACCCACCTTCGATCCGGCCGCGCCCCGCGCCTCCGCGACCAGACAATTGCCGAGATTGAGCCGCGCCGAATGGAGCGACTCGTCCGCCGATAGAATCATTTTGTAATCGGCTATGGCCGCTGCATAATCATACTGCATTTCGCTCAGTCGCGCCCGCATAAATATGGCCTCAGAGCTGTTCGGTGCTTGTGACAGAACCTCCGCCACCGTCGCCCGTGCGGCTGTCCAGTCGCCGAGATTCGCCTGACCCAAGGAGAGGTCAAGCAGATCAAGAGGATGAATATCCCGCGCCGTTCCAATCAGGCCGCGCAAAATCCATTGCAACCCTTCGGTCAAGTGATCGCGGGTCTGGGCAGTCTCTTGCAAAATCAGGCCATAGGCGCGATAGACATGGGGCGCACGGCGGTGGCTGGCGATCAGTTCGGCTACCGCCGTCGCCAAAATGGTTTTTGCGGTCTGGACATCGCCCAAATATCGGTGGCATTTAGCCAATGAAGCGCGGAACTCTGGCGCGGAGTTCGGGTTCTGCTCAATCGCGACGGCAAAGGCGGCAATTGCCGATTGATAGCGATTCTGAGTCAGTAAAAAATAGGCGTAGTTTGCCGCAGCCGAAGGAAAATGCGGTTGAAACCTCAGGGCATTTTGATAGGCCTCCGCCGCCGCCGCGATTCGCGCTGGTACAGATGATTTGGCCAGCAGATTACCGAGATTATTCCAAAGCTCCGCGGTCTGCGGTTGCAGGTCTATGGCCTGTCGATAGGCCGTTTCGGCGCGGTCAAACAAGCCCATCGACTGATAGCCATTGCCAAGATTATTGAGCAAAACCACCCGGCCCGCTGGCGGCAGTTGCGCGGGATAGTGACCGAGGGCCTGCTGAATGACCGCAATCGCCTCCTCAAATCGCCCCTCAGCCAAACAGACCGCGCCATAGAGATTGAGGGCATCACTGTGATGAGGGGCCGCCGCCAAGACCGAACGGAAATACTGGCCAGCCTCCGCCATCTCCCCCCGACCATAGGCCGCGAGACCCTGGGCAATTTTTTCTTCTATTGTCATTGCAGATGACATGGTTGGTTTTGATCCATTTTAAATATCCCCCCTTGTATAGGAAGGTCTGAAAAACTAATTTTTGTAAAGAAAGCCAGGCAACCCCCCTTAGTCTCACTAAGAAGTAAACTTCACCCGCTGACGAATGTCAGCATTCGCTGACGGGTCGACTATTCCCCCCTTCTAAAGAAGGGGGGATATTCATTTGATTACCTCCCCTTCTTTAGAAGGGGAGGATAGACAATCTTGGAGAAGGGCGTAGCCCGAGCCTTAGATTGTCTTGGAGGGGTTGCACTTTAAATTTGGTTTATTTCAGACTTTCCTAAAGAAGGGGAGGTAACCTTTACACCATACAGAATTACCAAAAAAATTCCAAAATCAAAATCAAGTGACAGGCTTTGAATTTACGGGTAAAGTTTTACCATGATTGTACTTTGCACGGGAATGGTCAGGAGTGCCTCGACCTGGAGTTATAATGTGGCGCGGCTCCTGCTGTCGCGCCATTCCGAAAATATTGCCAGCGGCTATAGTGATGATATTGGTCGGGCCTTAAAGGAGGCCAAAAATGCCGAACATATCATCATCAAGTGCCACAGACCCGATCAACTGGGGCGGCAGCTGATCGAACATCGCGCCTGTCTGACCCTCCATAGTTATCGCAACCCGCTGGAGGCCCTCGCCTCCTCGGTTGAGAGTTTTACCGCTGAATTTGATCGCCATCTGGCTGCCGTGTCGGCTGGTCTCGAGTCCTTGCAGTTTGAACTGGAGGCTGGCGGGGTTCATTTTATCTGGTTTGAGGAGGTGATCACTCACCCCCTGAACCGCATCGCCGCCATCGCCGAATATCTGGGGCTGGAGGCTGGCCCCGACATCATTACCGAGGTCGCAAAAGCCCTAAGCCGCGAAGCCGTGAGCAAGACGGCAAAGTCCCTATCCAGCGGCGATAAGAAAATCCCGATTGGTAATTTTGATTTTAAAAACAGTTCGTTAATCCGCAGTGGCCTCATCCGCGACAAACCGAGATCGCTGGAAGCCGTGCTGAATAAGAGCCAAATGGCCCGCGCCAAAACCGCCTTTAAAGGCCTGACGCGGGAGGAGGGCGACCTGCTCGATCTCGTCAAGAATCTTGGCTCGATTGAGACCTATTACCATGATGGCCAGGCCTATCTTCAGGGCGAGGAACCAGTGGAGAAGATTCCGCTCGCCAATCCTTTGAATGACCCCCCTGCCCCTGCTCTCCCCGCTGTTTCGTCGGTTGCGGTTTTGCCCGCAATTACCGGCGATGAGGCCGAGGAGGAGATTATCGGCATTCCGATTCTCAGCCAAAACTTTGTCCCCCCCGATGATTTTGACCTTGGGTTTTATGTGGTGGAGAAGGCCAAACCAACCGTACCCACCATCGATGAACTGAAGGCCCAGGCCCTTCAGCAATTGCCCGCGGCGGTTCAGGCGGGAGGCCCGAGAGGAACCTCCGACCCGCTGGCCGAGAGTCAGACTCTCGAGGCCTCTGGCGCAAGGCCCAATCCGGCCAGGCTGGCGGCACTCGGGGGTAAGTCGCCCGACACAGTATCGAGGCCGCGCGGCATTCCGCTCTCCCAGCGCCGGCCGGGGATTAACGAGGTGATATGATGTATCAATTTTATTGTCCCCGTTCGCTCTTTAGGAAGGTCTGAAAAACTCTTTATTTATGACAGTAAGGCAACCCCCCTTAGTCTCACTAAGCAGCAAGCTGCTAAGTGAGACTATTCCCCCCTTCTAAAGAAGGGGGGATGATTAATTAAATACCTCCCCTTCTTTAGAAGGGGAGGATAGACAATCTTGGCGAAGGGCGAAGCCCGAGCCTTAGATTGTCTTGGAGGGGTTGCACTATTAATTTCGAGTTTTTCAGATATTCCTAAAGGAAACTCTGAATAACTACAAACTTGTCATTCTGAGCTTAGAACAGTCCGAGCCTTGCGAGGCTAACTGTTCTAAGCGAAGAATCCAGAAAAATTTAAGTTATTGTAATTGCTAAGTTTTCTGGACTCTTCGCTTGTCTTGCTAAAGACTTTGC
>JASGCE010000159.1 GCA_030054295.1 Minisyncoccota bacterium | reverse complement strand
ATCCGGTCGAGGCCGTGACCATGATGAGCCGCATCATCGCCGAGGTGGAGAAGGACCCGCTCCACCGCAAAACCATGAAGGCGGGCGAGCCGACCCTCGAGCCAACCAGCGCCGATGCCATTACCGCCGCCGCCTGTCAGGTCGCCGAGACCGTCAGCGCTGCGGTGATTGTCACCTATACGACTTCAGGTTCGACCACCCTGCGGGCCTCGCGCGAGCGGCCTTCGGTGCCGGTGCTGGGTCTGACTTCAAGGGTGCAGACGGCGCGGCAACTCACCCTGGCCTGGGGAGTCCACCCGATCCAAACCGCCGATGTCACCAACTTCTCCGAGATGATCGAGCGGGCCAGCACCATCGCCCTGCGCGAAGGCCTGGCTGCTGCGGGCGACACTATGGTCGTCACGGCTGGAGTGCCATTCGGTACCCCCGGCCGCACCAATACCCTGAGGGTGGTGACATTGGGGAAATCATAACAAAAGATCCGAGGAAACCATGGACAGTCTGTCAAAGTTATTTGATATGTTTCGCAATGCTGCTGCAACCCAGCGCGGGCTTGGCACGGCCTTTGAAGACTTTACCCGTTACTACCTGACCCATGATGCGGTGCAGGGTCAGCAGTTTGTCGCCATTCAAACCCATGGCGAATGGGCGAGGTCGCAAAATCTACCCCAGACCGACACGGGGGTAGACCTGGTTGCGACCCTTGCCGATGGCAGTGGTTTTGCCGCGATTCAGTGTAAGTTTTATGAGTCTGATCACCAGATTGATCTGTCTGATCTGGATGGTTTTATTGCTGCTTCTCCGAGTAAATATTTCGCCCGTCGCATTCTGGTCGATACGGCTCATCCTGAACTGGGCAGTAATGCCGCTGGTCGTATGGATCAGATCAGCACCCGCTTGACCGAAACTGATTTTAGGAACAGCACGATTGACTGGGAATCCTATCTTGCCGCCTTGAACGGCAGCCCCACCCCCACCGCCGCGCCAGCCAAGAAACTCCCGCGCCCGCACCAGCAGGAAGCGATTGCAGCGGTCACCGAAGGCCTGGCCACGGCGGATCGCGGCAAGATGATCATGGCCTGTGGCACGGGCAAGACCTTCACCAGCCTCAAGATTGCCGAGCAGCTGGCTGGTCGTAGTGGTCTGGTTCTGTTCATGGTGCCATCGCTGGCCCTGATGGCGCAGTCGGTGCGCGAATGGTCGATTGACTGCGCCCTGCCCTTGCTCTGCTATGCGGTCTGTTCTGATTCCGACATTGGCAAGAAGAAGCGCAAGGCCGCCGATGACCAGCCGCAGCTCGAGGAATCCGACCTGGCCTTTCCTGCCACAACCGATGCGACCAAACTGGCGGCGCAGTTCCACACCGCCAAGCAGGCCGGTCGCACCAGTGATCGTTTGACCGTGATATTTGCGACATATCAATCGATCCAAACCATCAGCGATGCCCAGCAACACCACAATCTTCCCGTCTTTGATTTGATTATTTGTGACGAGGCCCATCGCACTACCGGCGTGACCATCGCGGGCAAGTCGCAAGACGAATCCGAATTCACCAAGATTCACAATAATGATTTTATCAAGGGTCGCAAGCGGCTCTACATGACTGCGACGCCGCGCATCTATACCGACCGCGCCAAAAAACAGGCCAAGGAATATCAGGCCGAGACCATTTCGATGGATGATGCCGCGCTCTATGGGCAGACTCTGTACTATCTTGGTTTTGGGGAGGCGGTGAAGCTGCGGCTGCTGACCGATTACCAGGTCATGGTTTTGGCGGTGGATGTGCAAATGGTTTCGACCGCCTTGCAGCATCGCCTAACCAAGGGTTCGGAACTGACCCTCGATGATGAGACCAAGATTCTCGGCTGTTACAAGGCCCTCAGCAACATTGATAGCGATCTGCCGCATATGCGCCGCGCCGTTGCCTTTTGCCGCGATATAAAAACCAGCGAATTGGTAAAGAAGGAATTTGCCGAGGTCGCGCGGGAATACAACCACCATCTGGCAAAACTTAAGCAGCAACCCATCCCTCTGAGCCCAGAGCTTGATCATGTCGATGGTTCCATGGGGGCGAAGGAGCGCGGCACTAAACTCGATTGGCTGAAGAGCGAAACCGATGATGCCACCTGTCGCATTCTCACCAATGCCCGTTGCCTGTCCGAGGGGGTCGATGTCCCCAGCCTCGATGCGATTCTGTTCCTTCACGCCCGCAAGAGTCAGATTGATGTGGTGCAGGCCGTTGGTCGCGTCATGCGCCGCAGCGCGGGCAAGGACAAGGGCTATATCATCCTGCCGGTGGGAATTCCGGCGGGGAAGAGCCCGCAGGAGGCTCTGCGTGATAACGATAAATACAAGGTGGTTTGGCAGACCCTCAATGCCCTGCGGGCGCATGACGAGCGGATCAATGCCGACCTCAACCAGATGAGTCTGGGCCAGGATGTCAGCCATAAGATCAAGATTATCGGCATGTTCGACCCGTCATTTTACCCCCCTGGATTGGATGGCGAGGGGCCCGACACCATTACCGGTCGCCTGCCAGAGACAACCCAAGTCGATGCCATTGCCAATGTCCAGAAACTTACCAGCCATGTCGGCACCGGCGAATCGCTTAAACCGCCGAGTGACTTGACGATTCAGGCTGGTTTTGAATTCCAAATCGACGAGGTGGCCTTGGCCCTCCGTGCCCGCATCGTCGATATGTGCAGTGAACCCGCGGCCTGGGATTCCTGGGCGCGCGACATTGCCCAGATTGCCGATAGTATCTCGACCCGGCTGCGCACCTATTTGACCGAACCCAATGCCCGCCACCGCGCGGCCTTCGATTCATTCTTGACCGAGCTGCGCAGCAACCTCAACCAGTCGATTCGCGAAGATGATGCGATCGAGATGCTGGCGCAGCATTGGATCACCAAACCGGTATTTGACACCTTATTTGCTGGGGTGGCCTTTACCGCCCATAATCCGGTCGCCAAGGCCTTGACCGCGGTGCTGGATGAATTGAACTGGACGAACCTCGATGCGGAGATTCGCAGCCTGAATAAATTCTATGATTCAGTGCGCACCCAGGCCGAGGGAATCACCGACATCAAGGCACGACAGACTCTGATTATTCGCCTCTATGATCAGTTTTTTAAAAATGCCTTCCCCCGCACCGCCGCGCGGCTGGGCGTGGTTTACACCCCAATCGAGGTGGTGGATTTTATTCTCCATTCGGTCAACCATGTGCTGCAAACCGAGTTCGGCCAGAGTCTCGGCTCGCCCGGGGTCAATATTATCGACCCCTTTACCGGCACTGGGTCCTTCATTACGCGGTTGCTGCAATCGGGATTGATCAAGCCCGACGAAATGGCGCGCAAATATCGGTCGGAGATTCATGCGAATGAAATCATCCTGCTGGCATACTACATTGCCGCGGTCAATATCGAAACCACATTTGAATCCTTGTCGGGAACGGGGGAGTATCAACCCTTTAACGGCATCTGTCTGACCGACAGTTTTGATCTGTATGAAAATAAATCCCTTTTGTCGGGCATTTTGCCCGAAAATTCCGAACGGCTGGCGCGGCAGAAACAACTGAAACTGAAGGTGGTGATCGGCAATCCACCCTATTCGGTAGGACAGGAATCGGGCAATGACAATAATGCCAATACCGCCTATCCCGCCCTCGATGGTCGCATTGCCGAGACCTATGTTGCGGGATCTGCGGCAATAAACAGAGGTGCTCTCTATGATTCCTATATTCGCGCAATTCGTTGGGCGAGCGACCGAGTGGGAGAGGCGGGTGTGATTGGATTTATAACCGGAAGTGGTTTTGTCGAAAGGGGATTTGGCGATGGACTCCGCGCCTGCCTCAGGCAGGAATTTACCAGCCTCTTTATTTTTCATCTCCGCGGTGATGGTCGCAAAAACATGCTGTCTAAAGGTCTGGCCAAGGAAGGCGAAAATATTTTTGGCAATGCATCGATGACAGGGGCAGCTATTTCAATTTTGGTCAAGAATCCCCAGTCGCCCCATGGCCAAAATGGTAAGATATTCTATTGCGACATTGGCGATGACTTGACCACCGAGGCGAAAAAAGAAATCATCGCCAAACTATCTTCAATTGCTTCCATTGCACCGCACGACCATTACCCCACTGTTGAAGACCGAAACGATCCAAACTTCCGTCAATGGCGAATCATCAATCCCGACAAGCACAATGATTGGTTGAATCAGCGCGATTCAAATTTCGAGAATTTTATCTCGCTCGGAGATAAGAAAAACCTGAACGAAGTGACTGTTTTTGATAATTATTCAAGAGGGTTAGCAGTCGGTCGTGATCCATGGTGTTATAATTCCAATCTAGAAAAACTAAGACAGAATATTCATTCCCATATGAATTATTACAATCAACAAAGATTGCGTTGGTTACAGGCAAAAAACAACATTAGCACTCAAAGAATTGAAGATTTTGTAAGTAAAGATATAACTAAAATAAAATGGTCAAGAGCATTGTTCAATGATGCGAAACATAATATTGATCAAAACATCGAGAATGGCGAATTTGTAAAATCACTCTACAGACCTTTTACAACTCAGTGGAATTATTATTCTAGGCAAATGATAGAGATGGTCTATCAAATGCCAAAAATATTTCCAGAAGGTAAGGTTGAAAATTTTGCTATTTGCACTGAATCGCCTGGTTCAAGGTCAGGTTTTTCAGTATTGATGGTCAATAAAATTCCAGACCTTCATTTGATGGAGGCAGCGCAATGTTTCCCCCTCTATCTTTACGAAGAAAAGACCGAGGGAAAATTAAACTTCTCGGCGGCGATCTTGGGTGGGCGGACTCGCGGCGATGGGGAGAAATATGAACGAAAATCGGCAATCTCGACCGCGGCATTGCAGAAATTCCAGAGCCATTTTAACCATGACAAGATAACCGCCGAGGAGTTGTTTTACTATATTTACGGCGTTCTGCACGCCCCCGATTACCGTGCCAAATATGCGAATAACTTTACCAAAGAATTGCCGCGGATTCCCTTTGCTAAATCGCCAAAGGATTTTTGGGATTTTGTGGCGGCTGGGCGCGACCTTGGGCAGCTCCATGTGAATTACGAATCCCAGCCGGAATTTGCGGCGGAGGTAAGGGGAGAGAATGGGTTGCTCGACCGGGTTGAACTGTACCGCGTAGAGCGGATGCGTTATATCAACAAGGATAATCGTTCCCGCATTCGCTATAACGACCATATCGAGGTCGCGGGGATTCCGCCCCAGGCATACGACTATATTGTCAATGGCAAACCGGCCATCGAATGGGTGATGGAGCGACAGGCTCGCCGCGTGGACAAGGATTCGGGCATTGTCAATGACGCCAATGACTATGCGGTGCAGACGGTCGGTGACCCGCGCTATCCCCTCTCCCTGCTGCTGCGAGTCATCACTGTCTCGGTTGAAACCCAAAAAATCATCCGCAAACTGCCCGAACTGTTGTAGGTTTTGCGGCGAGAGATGGGGGGGGGGGGGACTGATAAAATGAACTGCCCCCCCTCCCTTTAGGGAGCGGGGGGAAGGCTCTTGCCGCAGA
>JASGCE010000158.1 GCA_030054295.1 Minisyncoccota bacterium | reverse complement strand
CATCATTACCATAGTTTTGCCTACCCCCCCTGTCTCTCGCCGCATTCTGCGGCAACAGACTTCCCCCCGCTCCCTAAAGGGAGGGGGGGCAATTCATTTTTTTGCCCCCACATTACCTCACTGTCAGTTTGTTATCCTTCAGGGGTTCCAGAGTCAGCTGTCTGTTAATGCTAATGACTGTCGGGCGGTTGATTACACTGGCATAGAACTCCACCCAGCCGAGGCGAGTCACCGCGCCAATATTGGCGGTAAGATTTATAACCCCATTATTGCCAGCATAGAGCTTAAGACCATCCTTGACTCCTGTCATTGCATCGATTGGCCCCTTAACCTCGACCAAAGAATCAGACATAATCCCCGCATCTCCCACTACCTTGACCGGAGCATCCACCGAAACCGACGAGCCTCGGCTGGTCACCGTGCCAGTCAAGATTATCCCGCTGCCCTGTAAAGTAACCGCAGTATCGCTGGTGACATTCCCCACCACCCAGCCCGCGCTCGTGTTATTAATCGAAACCGAGGAACCGGTTCCACTGGTTGATGCCATGACTCCGTTCAATTCAACCGGGCCAGCAGCGCGGAAATGGACTCCGCCCGTCACCAGGTATTTGCCGCTGATCCCACCATTCGAAGCAACCACCACCACCGAACCGCCGCCAGTGGTCAAGCCGTCAAGATTCAAAACCGCGCCTCTGGTAGTTATGGAAACCGAACCGCCACCCGTCGCCCCAGTTATCGCGCTAAAATGATTGAGCGGGTTGGTCAGGCGCAGCGACAGAACCCTATCGACCGACAAGAACCCGCTCACGACCAGTTGCCCGGTCGGGGATTGAGACACCGCCCCGACCCCCTGAAGGATCAGGTTGGTAAAGTTGTTAATCCCTTTAAACTGCACCGAATTAACCTGGTTTATCGTCACCGGCGCCGTCGCGGTGACATTGGTAAAACTCAGGTCGCGGTTGGTAATGTTCAGTTTTTTTACCTCGTCAAGGACGACAAACTGTCCCTTGCTGCTCCAAACCCATTCGCCCTGACGGGTGGATTCGAGTCCATCGCTGCCGCTGATGGTTTTGATCTTGAACCCTGCGCCAGCCGAGGTCAGCAGAGTCACCGGCAGCCAAATATCGGTATCGCTATTGTGATAGACCATGCGGCGCGGCCCGCCGTAAAAATTCAAGGCCACCCCGGGACTATTGGGATCGATATTGGCCACAAAATCGCCTAGCGCGGCCGAACCGGCAAAATAGGCATAGTATTCAACCTCGCCCAGACCCGCTTGCGGAACCAGGCTGGCAGAACGACTTAAAGCTCCACCGCCAAGACGGAAAATCACCTGATTTTGCCTTGTCCCGGTAACGGAACCGGCCGTCAGGTTTAGACTATTGTTGCTGGTGGAGATGACAAATCCATCCATATTCAGGTTCGCATCCCCGAGGTTCAGAGTCACGGCCCCGCCGCTGGTGGTGATATTCTTTAACAGGGTCAGTTCACCGCTCCCTTCCGCCCCGACCTTGCGGGTCAGGTCGATGACTATGGCGGCTGTGGCGGTAATATTGCCATTAAACTTAAGGTTCCCATCATTCCAGATGGTTACAGAACTGGCAATTCCGCCCGCCGTAACCGTGCCCAATTGCTTAAGGCTGTTGCCCGCTTGGTTCAGGCTGACGCTGCCCAGTTTGGACTCGAGGGTCAGTTCCTTGCCCGCCGCCAGGGTCAAGCTGCCGCTTGTTTGTTTTATGGTGCCGCTCGCCGCCAGTTTGAGGCTGCCGAAAAAACTGTTGCTGTTGCGAAGTTCGATACTGCCGCCGCTGATCGAGGTTAATTTAGCCGCCCGACTGCTGACGGTTAGGCCTTCGATGATAATCTCTCCATCGGTGGTCAGGATCGATTCCTTGGATCCGGTGCCAGTGACCTTGCTGAGATCCATCAGTTCACTGTTGATCTGGCCTTGGTCGCTGAGGCTAATATTGCCGAACCGAGTCAGGCTGGTTCTGAAGTTTCCGTTCCCGATGTTAAAACTGCTGGTCGCGGTCAGGTCGTACCTACCACCGCTGATGCTCAGGCTATGGCCGCTGGTGATCAGAGTTTTGCCATTGTCGCTATAGGTACCGCGGTCGAGCAGGATGGTTACCGCCCCGCCGCTGGTTGTTATCGTATCGCTAAGGCTCATGCTGCTGGCAATGATGTTAATCGCGCCGTCGCTGCTCAGGTCTTTACCCAGACTGACCGAGGTCTTGCTGCGCAAAATCACCCCGCCGGCAAAGCCCGAGGCATTGGCGTTGGTGGTGATGCTGGTGCCCTCGATGTAGGTCAAGGCCCCCGCACCGCTTGTGCTGGCGCCATCGATGGTCACCGCCGCGCCGTAAACCACCCCCATGCGGGTGACAGTGCTCACGGCGCCATTGGTGACGGCGGTAATTCCCCCCGCGTCGATGGTGGTCACTCCAGATTCGGTCGAGCCGCTGCCGCTAAAGCCAAGGCCAGTCCCCCAGCCGATGGTGGCGGTCGATGCGGTGCTACTGCTATCCAGAGTCACCGCGCTGGTCACACTGCGAAGGTCGGTGACAAAGGTCAGGCTGCCGTTACCGACCCTGATCTGGGCGCTGTTGCCGCTGGTCGCGCCGGTAAAATAGACATCGAGTCCCTCGGCCTTGAAGCCAAAATGTTGGGGTGAGGTGACAGTACTACCACGGCTGGAAATCAAGGAAACCATCGCCCCACTGCCAAGGTCGATGCGCATCTTGCCGCCGTTTACGGTATAAAAATCATTCGTATTTAACGACAGTTTCTGATCATTGGTCTTGATGGTCACCCAGCGATTGGCCCCGGCAATCAGGGCGATCCTGGTGTTTAGATCGCCCGTTCCGTCACCCGTGGGATTAGAGCTGGTGAACCTTATACCCTCGACAACGGAATCAATCATACCCTTCTGGTGCAGGCCTATATCCCCCGTCGCGTAAAGATTCACATACTGGAGTTCAATTCCATTTATCTTCGCCCGACCCGATTGGTTCAGGCTGATGTCGCCGCCAGCCGTCATGGTTGAAGAGATGAAAACCACACCAAGCCCAGTCGCCTTACCCGATTGGGTCAGGGTCAGGGAACCGCCCGCTGTGATGGTCGAGTAAGATCCATAGATGCCGTAGGCTCCGTCGGTTGTCAAACTGCCGGTCTGAACCAGATTAATGGCTCCACCCGCCGTCAGTCCGCTCCGATAGACTTGGATACCGCGAAAGCCGTCGGCGACGCCGCTTTGAATCAGGTTCAAATCACTGTTGCTGCTGCTGCCAATCCTGAGGCCTTTTAAAATAGTGATGCCTATATTTTTAAAAATATCACCGTAATTGAAACCAGCGCCGCTCGCCACCAATGTCAAGGCCCCGGCAAACTGTGAGGCCTTGCCAAAATAGACGATATTACTAAGATCAGGACTGGTAGAATTACTATCATACAATCCCCCCACGGCAACTCCCGTGCCCTCGATATAGGTCAGGTTGGCGACGGGATTGGCGGCTGTGCTATCGACCCCCTCGATATCGACCGTGCCACCATAGACAATCCCCTGGCCGCTGGTGCTGTTTGCCGTGACGGTAATCCCGCTGCTGGCCAGGGTAATGGTGGTAAGGCGAGGGCTGTTGGTGGTAAGGGCATTGGCACCCCAGGCCGCAGCAGAATTGGTGGCGGTAAAGGCCGAACCAAAGAGGGTCACGGCCCCAGTCTGCGCCCGCGCATCGGTGACATAGGTAAAACCTCCGCTGCCCAGATTTAATGTCACGCCATTGCCGCTGGTCGCAGTGGTGACAAATCCATCCAGGCCGCTGGCGGTGATGGTTTGCCCGCCGAGAATTTTATTGCTGCCGCCCATATCGAGGCGCAGGAAGGAACCCTTGACGGTCAAGCTGTTGGACAGAGTCAAGTCATAGCCGGGGGTCAGGATCGAAACTCCGCCATTGCCGCCGTCAAGCGTGGTGCCGCTGATCGCTAGATTCTGGGCATTCTTGACCGATATTCCCGCACCGCCATGGTTGGTGATGGTGCCAATGGTGGTGATGATATTCGCGCCGTTGAGGGTAAAACCATCGTAACCTTCCCCACTGATCGTCGCGGCTGTGATCACAGTGGTCGGGTCTTGCCAGACCGAGGCGCGGGTGGAGGTCAGGATTAAATTGGCCCCGCTCGCCATGGTTATGTTCGCATTAATAATGATCTGTGCGCCGTTCAGAGTCAGGCTGTTGCTGCCGGTCGTGGCAGCCAGAATCGGATCGGTAACGGTGATCAATCCGCGGCCGGTGCCTGTGCCAGTGGTCGCATCAATCGTCACATTGCTGGTGCCAAGCGCAGTTTGTAATGTCGTGACATTGACGACCGAGGTCGCGGCGGTGCCAGTGATGGTTGTGGTGCCACTGGTCGCTGCATCGGTGTCGCTGCTGATGGTTATATCCGTCGGGTCGAGCAACAATGTGCCAGTCTTGCCGTGCGGCGCGAGCGTATTGACCTGGCCATTGTAATTGAGGGTGAGTTTGCCCGAAACCTCGACAAAGCCACCGTCGCCCAAATCGCTGCCGCCGCGCGCGCTGATATAGCCGTGAAAGTCGGTGTGTTTGTCCGACCAGATGATGGCTCGCCCGCCATTGCCAGTGGCCAAGGCATCGACGCTGATGATTGCATTACTGCCAATGGTCGTGAGGTTGGTCGAGGAGATGTTAATGGAGCCGCCGGTGGCTTGCAGGGTGCCATTGACGGTGATGGTTCCTGCCGTGGCGGTGATGCCATTGGCTATGACACTGCTGCTCGCGTCAAAAATCAATCCGTTTGGATTGGAGAAGTAAACCACTCCATTGCTGGTAATCACACCGCTGATGGTCGATGGGCGCGAATCATGAATGCGGTTTAATGTCGCGGAACTGTTTCTTGGTACCTTGAACTCGACTGATTCATTTGCCGCGAGGTTGAATGATTGCCAGTCAATCGTCGCGCGTTCGCTGGTCTGGGTGATGATGGTGGAGGTGCCTCCGCTATTGATGGAGGCCGCACCCGCCGAGACATTGCCGCCCGTCGGTGCCGCCTGGCCGAGGCTCGCGGTCATGGCCAACAGGGCAGCAGTGGCGACACTAGCCGCCAATCTCAGCGTCTTTTGCTTGGTTGGGTTTATCTGCATAAAAAACAGGGTCCATATCGATAAAATTTATTAATAATCTAAGTTATTGTTACGGCGATAGTCAATCAAAGTCAATGGAATTAATTCAGGAGGATTGTTTGAGTGGGGGGCGGATGCCCGCCGTCATTGTCTGCGCCTTCCCCCACCCATTGTCATTACCCGCCGCTGCGAAGCAGCGAGACGGGTAATCTCGCTTTGCTTTCAGAGTGTAAAAAAGGAAGCGAGATTCCCCGTCTGCGGTTGCTTCACTAGTGAAGCAACCTGGCGGGGAATGACAATAGAAAGGCGGATGCCCCCTTTTTTGCATTATTAAAATGGGGGGCCAGGCTGTCTCAAAATGAATTTCGTGGTGCTAATTCAAAAAAAAACTTGTCACTCTGAGCGTCGTCGCGCTTGGCTTTTGCGAAGCGAAAGC
>JASGCE010000016.1 GCA_030054295.1 Minisyncoccota bacterium | reverse complement strand
AGGGAGCGGGGGGAAGGCTCACGATGCGAAGCAGAGTGAGACAGGGGGGGTAGGTCTTAAAGTTCTTTGACGCAACTAAGACATACCCCCCAAGCAAGTCTAACGATCAAAAGCACTCGCTGAGACTTGCTATCCCCCGCCGATCCAAGCGCGAGCGAACGGGGACAAAGACAAAAACCACTACAACGGCAACTGGCTGATCGCCTCGTCGTTCAGGCGGGTGGCGACGGCACCTTGACCCTGTTTGGTCATGACATTGCGCAGAGCCTCCATCACCACGGCGGTGGCCAGCAGGTGAATCTCGGCCTCGGCGGTGGCTTCGGCGCGGATAATCCGCCCCTCGGCCTCGGCGCGGCGGTTAGCAATGATCTGGGTGACCTCGGCCATGGCCTTGGCGGTCATCTCTTCGATGTCGCGGCGAGCCTCCGCCTGAAGGTCTTCGGTCAGTTGAAACATCTTGGCCTGTCGTTCATGGGCCTGCTCTAGGGCAATTTTTGCCTCCTCGTGCAGGCGACGGGCCTCATCAAGCTGATTTTTGATCTTGGCAATATGGTCATCGACGCCACCCAAAATCGCCTTCTTGCCGGGTTTCCACAGCAATATGACAAAAAGAACAAAACCGAGGGCAACCCAGGCCACGGGCTTATCAAAAAATTCGATCAATTTGCGGCTCCATGGTTGCTAAGACTATGGTGTTGCATGACAAGGGCAATCTGTTTGTCAATATCCTCGAGTTTCGGTTTTTCGCCCATCAATCTTTCGACCGCCGCCGCCACAATCTCTGGCGTTTGCCGCCGCAGTTCTTGGAAGGCCTGTTCCTTGCCGCGGAGGATGAATTTCTCGGACTCGTGGGCCTGCCCCCCCAGTTCAGCCATGACCAGGGCTTCTTTCTGCGCTGACTCGGCCCTCAGTTCATTGTGGTGTTTGGCCAGCTGTTCGTTGATCGCCGTTTGAGTTGCGGCAATCCGACTATCGAGTTCGCCGATAATCTTCTCCGACTGATCATGCAGCCCCCGCGCGGCGGTCAGGTCGGCCTCGATCTGATCCGATCTATTGCCCAAGACTCGACCCAGCCGCGGCAAGGCATAGTGCGACAGAACAAGATACAAAAACACTATGACCAGAGCCAGCCAAAAAAGCTGCATCGGAAAGGTTTCAAAGGCAAGCTGAGGCAATTTTGCCTCGGCTGCCGCATGGACCGGTTCAGCAGCGGCTGGCACTGCCACCTCGCTGACCAATTCAACTGTCGCTAAAACGAACTGGAACATAGGCTTTTCCGTTCTTGCTATCGTGTCACAAAATCTAGGCGAACAGAATCAAAAAGGCAATGAGCAGAGCGAAGAGAGCAACCGCTTCCGTCAAGGCAAAACCCAAGATACCAATCGGGAAAACCGTATCGCGGGCCGAAGGATTGCGCGCAACCGCAGTCACCATCGATGCGAAAATATTGCCAAGGCCTATGCCGACACCATGAAGAGCGAGAACCGCAATACCGGCACCGATCATCTTTGCTGCTGTTACTAATTCCATCTTAACTTCCTTAAGTTTAGTGAGAGTGAAACGAAAAATCGCCTGCGATCAATGAAGCTCGATTGCATTCCGAATATAGATGCAGGTCAAGACACTAAAGACATAGGCCTGCAAAACCGCAACCAGAATCTCGAATCCAGTCAAGGCAAATATCATCGCCAATGGGGCGACTCCCCAAATCCCCAGCAGAACCGCAAATCCGCCAAAGACCTTGAGCATTGTATGTCCCGCCATCATATTGGCAAAGAGTCGAATCGACAGACTTACCGGACGAGACAGATAGGACAGAACCTCAATCGGAATAATCAAAGGCGCAAGAAGCACCGGAGCTCCGGGAGGAAAAAAGGCGCCAAAAAAATGAAACCCATGTTTGACAAAACCATAGATGGTCACAGCAAAAAACACCGTCATGGCCAGAGCAAAGGTGACAATAATATGGCTGGTGAAGGTGAAGGTGAAGGGGATCATCCCGATCAAATTACCGGCCAGAATAAAGCTAAAGAGGGCAAAAACAAAAGGGAACCATTTGCCGGCCTGGGGCCCGGCATTGTCCCGCACCATGTCATAGACAAATCCGTGCAGCATCTCCGCCACTGCCTGCCAGCGACCCGGAATCAAACGGCTTTTTACCGCAGCACTGACCATCAGGATCGAGATCAAGACCGCCGCGACCACCATAAAGAGGGCCGAATTGTTAAAGGATAGATCCACCCCTCCGAGCTTAAAACTCAGCAGAGGTTCAATCGTAAATTGGTGGAGCGGCGATTCCTTTTCCACAGTCTCGACCCTTTTGTCTGACTCGTCACAGAATAGATTGCCCTTTGCAATTGGTTAAGGGCAGGCACAGGCTTCAAATACAGGGTTTAGGCAGAAAAATCAAACAAAGAGTTTGGCTGAGTTAAAAAAAATTTCGGCGGGGTTTGATTCTTCATCAGCCTGATTGCACCCGTGCCATAAAATTGTTAATCCTATTCAATCTTAAGGGTGGTCAAAAAATTCTCATCTTGTCATTCTGAGCTTAGAACAGTCCGAGCTTTAGCTCGGCATACTGTTCTTAGCGAAGAATCCAGAAAAACTTAACCTATTGTAATTGCTTAGTTTTATGGACTCTTCGCTTGTCTTGCTAAGGCTTTCGCTTCGCAAAAGCCAAGCGCGACGACGCTCAGAGTGACAATGAAGAATTTTTAAGAACTTCCTTAACTTTTGAACCTGTTTGCACCGAAGGAAAATCGCCATGTCCGTCACCGCCCTTGAATCGACCATCGAAGCCGCTTGGGAGGCCCGCGACTCCCTGCTGGCCAATTCCGCCGAAGCCGCTAAACTGGCCCCGGTTGTCAACCAGATATTGGATGCCCTCGATGGTGGCGAACTGCGGGTTGCCACCAAAACCGCGGGAGGCTGGACGGTCAATCAATGGGTAAAGAAGGCCGTGCTGCTCAGTTTCCGCTTGAACCCAATGGCCGAGATCAGCGGCGGGGCTGGCGGCGGCCACTGGTGGGACAAGGTGCCGAGCAAATTCAGCAACTGGGGAGCCGCCGAATTTACCAAGGCCGGTTTCCGCGCCGTGCCAGGGTCGCTGGTGCGCCGCGGGGCCTATATTGCCCCGGGAGTCGTGCTCCTGCCCAGCTTCGTCAATATCGGGGCCTTTGTAGGTCGCGGCACCATGGTCGATGGCTGGTCAACCATCGGCTCCTGCGCCCAGGTGGGAGAGAATTGCCACATCAGCGGCGGAGTCGGAATCGGCGGCGTTCTGGAACCCGTCCAGGCTGCCCCAGTCATCATCGAGGATAATGTCTTTATCGGCGCCCGCTCCGAAATCGCCGAGGGAGTGATTGTCGAATCCAATGCCGTCATATCGATGGGGGTCTATATCGGCGCCTCGACCAGGATTATCGACCGCACGACGGGAGAGGTTTTTTACGGCCGCGTACCATCGGGTGCGGTTTTGGTTCCCGGTTCCATGCCGGGTAAGCCCCTGCCCGATGGTTCGCCCGGGCCCTCGCTCTATTGCGCAGTCATCGTCAAGCGGGTCGATGCCCAGACTCGCGCCAAGACCGCCATCAATGATCTGCTCAGGGATTAATCGACCATGACTCCCACGGTCGATGCGGCTGAATTTTTAGCCCGTTTGATTCAATGCCCCAGTGTCACCCCCGCTGATGCAGGAGCCCTGTCGGTGGTCGAATCGACTGTAACAGCCCTCGGATTCAAGTGCCAGAGGTTGGCCTTTAGCGACAGCAACAGCCCGACCATTGACAATCTTTTTGCCCGCTATGATTCGCCGTCAGTTGGCGGTTCACCCGATTCACCCCCCTGCCTCGGTTTTGCCGGCCATACCGATGTCGTCCCGATCGGGGTCGAGGCGCAATGGAGTCACCCACCCTTCGGCGGGGTGATTGCCGATGGGCGAATCTGGGGGCGGGGTGCCGCCGACATGAAGGGCGGAATCGCCGCCTTTGTCGCCGCCGCGGCGCGGGTCATTAAGGAACTGTCTGACAAGACACCCTTTAGTCTGGTGCTGATCATTACCGGGGATGAGGAGGGGCCAGCCATCAATGGCACGGTCAAGATGCTCGACTGGATGGTGGAGCAGAATCAGATTCCCGACTTTTGTCTGGTGGGGGAGCCGACCAATCCGCAAATACTCGGGCAGATGATGAAGGTCGGTCGCCGCGGCAGTATGAACGGAGTTTTGCGGGTCAGTGGCATTCAGGGCCATGTTGCCTATCCCGACCGGGCCGATAATCCGTTGCCCAAAATGCTTCGGCTGCTCGCGGCATTGGGGTCGGGGGCGATGGATCACGGCAGTCAGTTTTTCCAGCCATCGAACCTCGAGATTACCTCCATCGATACCGGCAATGCTGCCGCCAATGTCATTCCGGCCGAGTCTGTGGCGCGGTTCAATATACGGTTTAATGACCTTCACACCAGTGCCAGCCTCGACCGTGATCTCAGGGCAAAACTGGATGAGTGCGAAATTCCCTATGAATTAAAGTGGCAGGTTTCGGGCGAGAGTTTTATTACCCGCGAGGGCAAATGGTCGAGACTGGTTGCTGAATCGGTCAAGGCGGTTACGGGGCTTACACCCGAGGCCAGCACCAGTGGTGGCACTTCCGATGCGCGGTTTATTGCCAACCATTGTCCGGTGGTCGAGTTCGGACTGGTCGGAGCCTCGATGCACAAGGTTGACGAAAATGTCCGTCTGGTTGACCTGGCGCAACTGACCGACATCTATGCCCATTTGATCCGAGAGTTTGTTTTTACTCGTTCCTGATGGTTTGTACGATTAGTTTATTCTCGCCGCGAATCGCGCTATAGTTAAGGTGAATAGGAGATCACCATGGATAATGAACAGATCAATCGGGCCATTCTGGAAGCCCTGAGCAAATCACAAGGGGATAAACAGGCTGCGGTTAAGCTTCTCTCGACCCTTTGTGCCCGCGATGATCAGGTTCTGCGCGATCTGGTGCGGCCCTTTCTCGGGCCGATTCTGCTGCACCGAGTCGATCAGGTCATCAATCGGGTCGCCGAGGACAAGAAGGCCAAACTGACCAAAGGGGTCGAGGCCCCGCCCACGACGGACTCATCCTCCGCCACCGCCGTTCAGCCCGCAGCCCAGGTGCCACCCGAGGTTATGGAGCAACTGGTCGATGCCCTTGGCACGGCCATACCGGTGGGTCAGCCGCGCGGCAATGATCAGAATCCTCTTTCCCGTCTGGGAATTGGGCCTGGGGACATTCCTCCCCCGGTTGCTGGCGCGCGCCATCAAAGGGCTATGCAGGCCCTTGCCCTATCCTTTAAGTACAAGGGCAAATAGGTTTTTCTTGTTTGATCGCTTGCCCTTTTATTAACTCTGCTCTATTCAGTGGCAGGGTCTAGAATTAATCTATGCAATTTCCAATAGCCGCTTCTCATTAACCTTATCGACAGACCAGAGGTTAGTTGCAGTATTCGCAATTCCTCTATAAACTAATCTTATATGGAGTTTACAATGAATTTGACGGCAGCTGGGCAAAGACCGCCGATGGTCTTGGAGGATCGGACTCATTTTGTTAACGGGCGAAACCTGCTTCCGCCCTTTGCGGCGGGGCTGCGGCAGATTCGCCTCGGCATGGGATGCTATTGGGGGGTGGAGCGACTCTTCTGGTCGCTGCCGGGGATTTGGGTGACTGCGGTAGGTTTTGCGGGCGGCGATTTGCTCCATCCGACCTATAAGGAATCGTGCAGCGGCCGCACAGGTCATACTGAAGTGGTTCTGCTGGTCTATGATCCCACTATCTTAAGCTTAGAGTCTATTCTTAAAATCTTTTGGGAAAATCATGACCCTACGCAACTCAATCGGCAGGGGAATGATATTGGCCCGCAATATCGCTCGGCCATTTTTGTCGATAGTGCTGAGGATTTACAGACGGTGCAGACCAGCCAGCAGAGTTTTCAAAAACAACTGGATCGTGCTGGATTTGGTAAGATCACGACCGAGGTTGCGCTGCGCCACGAATTTTTTTATGCCCATAGCGATCATCAGCAATATTTAGCCCGCTACCCTGATGGCTATTGTGGATTAAAGGGTACGGGGGTGGTATGTCCCTTGCCTACGGTTACGGTTACGATTCCAACCCCTGTTCATTCCTAGAGGTTTTTATGCAGCTGAGATTTATGTTTTTGATTATCGCCCTGACCGCCTTAACCCTTTTGCAGGGCTGTTACAGCCTTGATTGTCCTGACGAATATGGTACTCCCCAGAGTCGGCAAAGATGGTGTGGGCCGGGTAATGCTGGGGCATAGGTGAAAAGAGTGAAGCAAAAACTCTTCATCATGCCAAGGTCGCGCCTTGATTTTTTCACCTTGACCCTGTCGATTTTGATTGGCTTGGTATTGTTGACGGGCTGTAGTGGTTCGGGCAAAAAAACCTCGGCTGGGCCGGCGATGATTCCGCTGGTCGAGACCGGGCCCTATGGCTATGCTGAACAGCCGATTGATATGACCCATGTTAGAATCCAGTTCCGTGGGCCTCGTTATAGGACTAAACTTAGCCACGACCATCCGGATCGTAAGGGTCTTGAGCGGATTGCTAATATCGAGGCCTATAATTTTGCGGTTTGGCGGGCGGCGCAGTTGAGTGTTAAGAATCGTTATCCGGGTTTTCGGATTATCAATCAGAGTCCATCGATTGTTATTGCTCCTATTACCTCCATGCCCAATCCGCCGATTAATGATGATCGGATTGGCGTGATGGATTCGACTCAGCGCGACCCGGGTCTTGGCACGCCGCAGGCCATTTCGCAGGGGGATAGTTTTCAGGTGACCTATACGATTGTGATTGAATATCAGGATGAGATCTTGCCGGGGGATTTCGAGGCGCAAAAAATCATTGTCAAGATGAGCAAAAACTATCCCGGGGCGAGCGAATAGGGCAGGCTTAAAATTTAAAAAAAAGAAAAAAGAAAAAGCGGTTTGGCTGCAAGCCAATGGGCGAAGCCCAAATTCGTTTGTCACAGACCTTCAACCATTTGAAGCGCCGCAGGCATTCCCCCCCCTAAAACGATCTAAAATTTATAGTGTGATTTGTAGCGCGTTCGTTTTCTCCCAATGAATTATTTATCCTTGCGAGCTTGCGAACAGAGTGAGCAAAAAGCGAGTAAGGATAAATAATTCATAAGAACGCGCTAGAAAAAACCAGCAAGGCTCCGCCTTGCATCCGATTACGGTTTCTTCGCAACCTTGCGTGGAATGACAAGGAGGGGGGATGCTTCGCAACGGCTGCTCATAACAACTTCTCACCCCCCGCTAAACAACAAACTCCCGAAACTCCTCCAACAGGTCGCAATAGAGCTGCCTCTTAAAAGGGACAATCAAATCAGGTAGTGTCCGCGGCTCGGCCCACCGCCATTCGCAGAATTCCGGTTTAGAAGTCTGAATATTAATATCCGAATCCTCCCCCTCAAACCGCAGCAGAAACCACTTCTGCACCTGTCCGCGATAATATCCGGCCCAAATCACCCTGGCCAGTTCGGGCGGTAGATCATAGTGAAACCAACCGCGACTCTCAGCCATAAAACTGACCTTATCCGTACCAATCTCCTCGAGTAGTTCCCGCAGTGCCGTAGCCCGCGGCTCCTCCCCCTCGTCGATTCCACCCTGCGGCATTTGCCAGGCCTCGGAACTGGTATCAATGCGCTTGGCAACAAAAACCCGCCCCTGCCGATCAAGCAGCATCATGCCCACACCACGACGATAACGAATATCATCCCCATAGGTTACGGTTTCAGCGGACATTAAGACTCTTCTTCATCGATTCGAGGGTTACCACCGGCTTATCAGCCTGCCGATCAACCAAGGCCGAAATCGGAGCCAGCCGCATTTTAGCCTCGTCAAAACCAATCAGCCATTCCGAGACCAACCCCAGAATCGCCAGAGTCGGCCGCTCCACCATCACAACCGTCTGGCCATTGATCTCGGCGATCCTCTCAGCGGCCATCAGTCTTTGGCGGACATCATTCTCGGTCATGCCGCCGGTAATCCGCAGATCAACCATCGCCCGCGGCACGCCAATATCCCGCGCCAGCCTGCCCACGCGGCGAATCTTGGTCGAAGTGACCATTCCATCCGCCGCCGCTGTACTCGACTGGTCATAACCATTAGCAACCATCAGAAGCCCACGACTGTTAAGATTCTTGAGCAAGGGAATGGTCACCCGCGGTTGCGACAGAAACTTCTCGCCACTGACATTGATCACCCCGACATAGCCAAGACCCCGACTGAGCAACCATTCCAGCCGCAAACTATTATCCGCTTCCGACAGGCTGGTCAGCAGGGCCGCCGCCCCGGCGTCGCTCTTGGGGAAATCCTGTGGCTCGAGCGGAAGCCCCATCAGGGTCTCGTGACCATTGGCCCGAGCCTTGGCCAGCCACCATTCAGCCCTCTCGTCATAGGGATCAATGGCCAGAGTGACATTGCCGGGAAGTTGAGCAATCGCCGATTCACTGACCTCGCTCGAAGAGCCAATAAAACCAACCACCACCCCAACCAAGACCGGCGGCTGACTGGCCTTGCCATTGGCCAGACTCGATGGTCGCGGCGGCAGGCTGAAGGGCTTGGCATAGACCATCCAAGGCTTGCGACCGTCAATCCCAATGACCGGAAGCTGACCCATCTCCGTCTGTTTGGTCACGCCACTATCCGGAGCCGGCGGCAAGGGGGCGCGATCGATCAGATAGGAGGGCACCGTCCGCCCACCCTGATCAAGATTTGATTTTTTACCGAGGGGAGCATTGACAATCTCCTCGGCATCCCTTGCCCCACGCGGCAGGGCTGAACTGTTGAAACCGTCATCATGAAGATCGGTCTTGGGATAGTCCCGCAGCCCCGACGAACCGCCCTCCGCGCCATTGTCCGCGCCATTGTCCGCGCCCTTTGGCATCATATCGGCAAGGGGGCCAGTCAAGAGATCAAGACTATAGGAACGGGAGGAGGAGCGCGACCCCCCCGCCTGCCCCATCTTCGGGCCATAGTAATAGATGAAGCCAATGACACCAGCCCCCACCAGCAACAGGATGGCGACGATGATGATAGAACTCCGAATTAAAATTCTTCGCCATAGGGGTGTCAAACTAAGCATAATATCCTCAAACAGGTTCTTTCGGTTGGTCTAACCAGCCCGTCTATTTTACCTTCTGGGCGTAGAAGGTTATGCCGCGCAGAACTTCAATCGCCCGCTTGAGTTGCGTATCCGCGCTATTGATAATCGATGGCGGACTGTTGCTACTGGCCTTGCTGCCAGTGGCGGGAGTCGCTGGTTTTTTGCCATCAGCCTTGCCTGCCGAACTGGTCTCGGCCTTGGCCTGTTCATCGGAGCCATTGGGATTCTGCAAGAAGCCCCGCATATCCGACTCCTTAAAATTAAGACCTTCTTCGATAACCTCTATCCTGGCCTGAGGAATGATGATGTCGGGTTCGATGCCAACCGCCTGAATCGACCGTCCCGATGGAGTATAGTACCGAGCCGTCGTAAATTTAATCGCAGCATTACCCTCGACCTGCAAAACCGACTGAACCGAACCCTTGCCGAAGGTTTTGGTCCCAACCAAAATCGCCCGATGACGATCCTGCAGGGCCCCGGCGACAATCTCTGATGCCGAGGCACTGCCGCCATTGATGAGAACCACCAAGGGCAAGCCGCCCGTAATATCGCCCGCCGTAGCATTGGCGACTTGAATCTGATTTGGGTTGCGACCACGGGTCGAGACAATCTCCCCCTTCTCGAGGAAACTATCACTGACCGCAATCGCTTGACTGAGCTGCCCACCGCCATTGTTGCGGAGATCAATAATCACGCCGCGAATCTTGCCATTGGCCTGATCCCTCAGCCTATTAAACTGTTTAACCATATCGGCGTTAAGATTTTCGTTCAAGAAAGTCGCGAGCCTTATATAGATAAGATCATTTTCGACAATCTCTGACTTGACGGAAATGATTTTAACCACCTTTCTTTGCAGGGTTACTTCAAAATTAGGCACCCCTTCGCGCTTGACCTGAATTTTAATCTCGGTATTGGCCGCGCCGCGCATTCTGCTCACCGCCTCGCTCAGGGTCAGACCCAGGACGGGTGTCGAATCGAGCTTGACAATCAGGTCGCCGGTGCGGAGGCCGGCCACGGCGGCTGGGGTGCCATCGATGGGGGTGATCACCTTGACGAGACCATTCTCCATCGTCACCTCGATCCCAAGGCCATAGAATTCGCCCTTGATCTCGACCTGCTGTTCCTTAAAACTCTTTTCGTTGACAAATTCCGAATGGGGGTCGAGGGAGGAGAGCATCCCGTTAATCGCCGCCTCGACCAGAGTCTGATCGCTGACCCTATCGACATATTGACCGCGAACCTGGTCAAAGACCTCGGCAAAAATGGCGAGCTGTTTATAGGTATCGGCTCCCGCCGAGACCTTGGCCGGAGTCGCGGGCGGGGCGGCATAGGCGGAGGAGGTAAACATTGGCAAAACAAGACCAAGGGCCAATCCTGCTGTCACACCGGTTTTAATAAAAACTTTGCCTATCATTGATCTGGCTCCAAATGGTTTAAGTGAAATCGCGCCTATTTTGCTAGTCATTTACTTCATCACCCGTTTAATCTTTACCATAGTTGCGCTGGGAATTGGAAATTCAATCTTATCCAAGGAGTCGCAGGGCTTTGGGCTACAGTCTCGCCTTGACCCATTGGTTTGGGTCGATGGCCTGGTTGCGATAAAGAACCTGAAAAAATATATTCCTGGGCGATTGCGGGGAGCCTTGAACCTCGCCAATCGGCTGTCCGACCGTTACGGTCTCGCCCAGCTTGACCTCAAACCGAGTGACCCCGGCGACGATACACAGATAGCCACCACGGGTCGATAGGATCAGGGTATTGCCATAGGATTTAAAGGAATCGGCCAAGAGAACCTTGCCACTGGCCGGAGCCACCACCATCGCCGAATTGGTGATTTGGATGATCTGTTCATTGGACATTTCACCAAAATTATCCCGCTGCCGCCAGTCGATAATGACCTTGCCGACGGCGGGGATCATGCGCCTTGGGCTGCGCGGATCGCTGGGTTCGATCTCCTCGGCCAATGCTGGTTTTAAGCGGGGGTCGCTGTCGAGGGTGCGCGACAGGATTTGCAAATTCTGGACATTGGCCATCAATCGCTCCGTATGTCTTTGCAGGGCGCGATATTCGGCCGATTCGCTCTGCATCAGCCGCGCCTTGTGCTCCAGCAGGTCTTTGATGGCCTTTCTTTTGGCGAGCAGCTGGTTGCTATTGGTCTTGATGGCCTCGCGGTCGCTGACAATCCGTCGCTCCACCGCTTGAATGGCGAGGATTCCCGCCTGCAAATTCTGCGTCCGCCGCGCCAGCAAAGGCATGGTCGAATTGAGCAATATCGCCGCCTGAGCAACATCCTTGGTCGTGAATTCATCGGTTCCTTGGCTGGTTAAGGGCAGGTAAGACAGCATCAAGGGCGGCACCAGAGTCAATCTTTGCAGACTGGCTAACAGGTTGGCGGTCTGTTGTTCGCTCTGCCGCTGGTTTTGCAGCAGCTGCTGCCTCAGGGCCTCGGCCTCGGCCAATTCCTGATTGAGCAATCTCAGGCTGGTCTCGGTCGAGAGTGCGCCACGACCCGCCATGGCCAGGGATTGCCGCAAGCCCTCCAGCTGCGCCGCGAGCCTCTCCTGCGACTGCTGCAACCGCCTTTGCTGAAGCTGCGAATCCTTGAGCGAGCGGGTCGCCTCGCTGAGGCTCGAGTCAGCCGCCCTGACACCCCCCGCCAGTGCCATCCATCCCAGCAGAGCGGCAATCAGGGTTAATCTCACGGGGTGACCTCGCGGGAATTGGGCAGGGCCTTTGTGACCAAGGATTTTCCAGTCATGGCGGTCGGTTGCGCCAGCCCCATCAGGGCGAGAACCGTGGGGGCAATATCGGCCAGCCTGCCATGACGGTCGGTTAGGGGCTGGAGTTCCGCCCTGCCATTGACCACCAGCAATGGCACCGGATTCAAACTGTGGGCGGTGTGGGGTTTGTGACTGATCGGGTCCTGCATCATCTCGACATTGCCATGGTCGGCGGTGACAATCAGGGCGGCACCGGTCGCCTCGACAGCGGCGCGAATCGCCCCGAGGGCCTGATCGACCGCCTCCACCGCCTTGACCGCCGCCGCGATGATCCCGCTATGCCCAACCATATCGCCATTGGCATAGTTGACGACGATTAGATCCTGCTGCTGCGACACGATTGCCGCGACCAGGGCGGTGGTAACCTCGGCCGCGGCCATCTCGGGCCTAAGGTCATAGGTGGCGACATCGGGGGAGGGGATGAGCAGCCGTGACTCGCCCGCAAAAGGCTCCTCCCGCCCACCGTTAAAAAAGAAAGAGACATGGGGGTATTTTTCGGTCTCGGCGAGTCGCAGCTGTTTCAATCCCGCCTGAGCCACCACCTGCCCCAATGTCTCGGTCAGTTCCAGCGGGGCAAAAAACGCCGGTACCAACCTTGCCAATTCGGTCGAATATTCGGTCATGGTGGCAGTTGCCGCAAACCTCACCCGCCGAGCCGGGGCAAAGCCGTTAAACTGCGGCTCGACCAGCGAAGCCAGAAGCTGCCGCACCCGATCAGCGCGATAGTTGACAATGACTAGACCATCGCCATCAACCATGCCCTGATAGTCACCAATGACCGTGGGCTGCAAGAACTCGTCATCCTCCTTGCGGTCATAGGCCATGGCAATGGCGGCCTCGGCCGATTGGGCGCGATAGTCGGCCTGGCCCTCGACCATCGCCGCAAAGGCCCTTTGCTGCCGCCCCCAGTTCTGGTTGCGATCCATCGCCCAGTAACGACCCATGACGGTGGCCACCTTGATCAAGTGCTGATCATGCGGCAAGGAGCCTAGATAGCTGCCCGCCGATTGCGGCGGGGTATCCCGACCATCGGTCGCCAGGTGGAGAGCCACCGCAATTCCCGCTGTCGCCAAATGCCGCGCCATAAAGATTAAATGGTCGAGTTCCGAATGGACTCCCCCGTCGGAGAAGAGGCCAAAAATATGCGCCGTGCCGCCACTGGCCTGAAGTTTCTTGACCAGTTCAAGCAAAATCGGATTACGCGCCATCGAGCCATCGGCAATAGAGGCATTGATTCGCAGCAGGTCTTGATAGACGATTCGACCGGCGCCAATATTCATATGGCCGACTTCGGAATTGCCCATCTGGTGGGCGGGCAGGCCGACATTCTGCTCCGAAGCCTCCAGCAAAAACAACTGACAGTCCGCCAGCAATCGCTGCCAATGGGGAGTCCGTGCCAGGCTGATGGCATTATCGGCTGCCGCCTCTCGCCAGCCCCAGCCATCCAAAATACAGAGCACCACCCTCTGCCCCGAGTTGCTTCTTTTGTTAGTGGCGGAGGGTTCGGTTGCCGAGACTGATTTAATGGCCTTCATTCTTCGCACCAAGGTTTTGATTAGAGTATTTCTCTCTTCGCCAGACATATTGAATTGTCATTCTGAGCTTAGAACAGTCAGAGCTTTAGCTCGGGTAACTGTTCTTAGCGAAACCGTAGGTTCGATGACTTCATTAACAATGAAATGAGTCATCAATAATCCAGAAAACATTAAATCATTGTAAATACTGATTTCTCTGGACTCTTCGCTTGTCTTGCTAGGCCCTTCGCTATGCTCGGGCAAGCGCGACGACGCTCAGAGTGACAAAGAAAGTGAGTTTTTCAGACCTTCGTAAAGCAATCGGCGAGGAATGACAAATATTCTGTAACAGCAGAGCTAGGAATTTTGCTATTTTCGGCTCGACTATAGTTCAAAAAATTGATTTGCGATATGGGAATAATCTAGGCATTATAGGCACGAATTCTATTGAGAGACAAACCATTATGAACCAGCACAATGCAACTTCAACCCGTTTGAAGATTCGCAATCAGGTCAAGCACTCGGCTGAGGGGGAGGCGGGTCTGTCCGCGACTAACCCCCCGGCCAATCGACAGGAGCGGGCCTCGCGGCAAAAACAGCGGCAAAAACTGATCGAGGCGACGATCTCAGCCCTCTATGCCTTTGGCCCGTCACGCACCACCGTTGACCGAGTGGTTTCGATTGCCGACATGTCGCCCGGCATTGTCACCTTCTATTTTAAGAGCAAGGACGAGATGCTGCTCTCGGCCCTGCAACATCTTGCCGATGAACTGACCGAACTGGTGATCAAACCCGCCGAGGCCGAGCTCGATAATCCCAAGCGAGCCATTATCAACCTCATCGAAAATTATCTTGCGCCCGAACTGGCCAATACCCGTAAACTGTCGGTCTGGTATGCCTTTTGGGGCGAGGCCAGCAGCCGCAGCGAATATTACGAAATCTGCGGCGCGGTCGATCGCCGCATGAACGAGATTGTCCTTCAGCTCATGACCAAACTGGCCCTGCTGGAGAAAAATCGGCACCTTGATATAGATTCGCTGGCCATGGGGCTGTCGGGCTGTATGGAACTGATCTGGCAGGATATTGCCTGTTTGCCCTCTGACCGTTTTAACCGCAACCGCGCTCTGCTGCGCTGTTTTGGCTTTCTGTCGTCGGTATTTCCCCATAGTTTCCCGCACGGATTCTTGCCCGGGATGGTTCTGCCCTCCGACCAATTGCCCGAGACCAAAAATCACCCGACGGTCATAGCCTTTAGAAGCCCCAATCCCTAAAACCCGTCACCCATAGTTCAGGCGGATAGTATGGCGACTCTGGTCATCGACCATTATGATTCCTTCACCTGGAATTTGGTGGATTTAATCGCTACGGTCAATGGCGAGACTCCGCGAGTCGTCCAGCACGATCAAATCGAATGGGAAGAGATCCGCGACATGGGGGTGGAGAATATCATTCTTTCGCCCGGCCCGGGTTCACCGCTCAATCTTGGCGATTTTAAAGTCTCGCGCCAGGTTCTGGACTATTCACGCCTGCCGATCTTGGGGGTCTGTCTTGGCCATCAGGGGATTGCCGCCCATTTTGGCGCCAAGCTCTATCAGACCCCTGACCCTCGGCACGGGCGCAGCAGCCTGATTGAGCATGATGGGCGGGAGATTTTTAAGGTCCTGACCCATCCGCTCGAGGTGATTCGCTACCATTCACTGGCGGTCGCTGAACCCCTGCCCGCTGAACTCGAGGTCACAGCGCGAATCATCGATAAGAATGCGCCAAACCAAGACCAGATGATCATGGCCCTGCGCCACCGTCACCGCCCAATCTGGGGAGTCCAGTTTCACCCCGAATCGATTTTGTCGCAGGGCGGGGCGCAGATCATGGCCAATTTTCGTGACCTCAGTCGGCAGCATTCGCCGCGGTCTTTAAGTTTTGGTGGCTTTAATCCTTCACCAATTCCGCCAGAACCAGCCAAGTCTGCGACTGCCGCAACCCGCCGCGCCATCTGGCAAAGGATTGATCTGGTGGCGGATGGCGAGGCGGCATTTTTGGCCCTATTTGCCGATTCGCCTCTGGGATTTTGGCTCGATTCGGGCCTGTCGGATCAGGGTCGCTGGTCATTTATGGGCTGCGGCGATTCCTTTTTAGCCCTTGATTCCGACCCGGCAGTTTTTACCGCCATTACTGCGGCGGTTGCGGGAGGGATTGAGTCGCCTCCGCCCATTCCCTTTTGCGGCGGACTTGTTGGATGGCTGGGCTACGAGGCGGCGGCAGATTCGGCACGAAAGGCCAAGAGCGACGGTGAACCGGCCCTGGCGGCCATTCCAACCTGCGGATTTTTGCTGGTCAATCGCCTGGTCGCCATCGATCACCGCAGCGGCTGCGCCTATGGTCTGGTTGTCACCGAGGCCGAGGCCAGCGACCAAGTGATTCAACAGGCGCGGCTCTGGATTGACTCGGTGGTGGCGACCCTGGCCGACATGCCGCCGCCCGAACCGCCCCAGCCTTTTGTTGCAATGGCCAATAGACCGCCGCAAGTCATTCAATTCAAACTGGCCCATAGCCGCAGCGACTATTACAAGGCGGTCGAGAAGGCGCGGCAATGGATCGCCGAGGGGGAGGCCTATCAACTCTGTTTAACCACCAGAATTACCGTCGATAATCCGGGGGTTGAACCGCTCGATCTCTATCGGATTCTGCGGCGGCGCAACCCGGCTCCCCATGCGGCTTTTTTGCGTTTCCCGTGCGGGGCAATTATCTCTTCTTCGCCCGAGCGGTTCCTGAGTGCCAATGCCAAGGGAAGGCTGGAGGCAAGGCCGATCAAGGGGACGGCCCGCCGCGACCCTGACCCTGCCCGCGATCAGCAGATCGCCTTTGCTCTGGCGGCTTCGGAGAAGGATCGCGCCGAGAATCTGATGATCGTCGATCTGCTCCGCAATGACCTGACTCAGGTCGCGGTGGTTGGCTCGGTTGCCGTTCCCAGCCTGATCGCCGTCGAGAGTTTTGCCACGGTGCATCAACTGGTCAGTACCATTACGGCTGAACTTCGCGGTGATTGCTCGCCCATCGATGCCATCGCCGCCGCCTTTCCCGGTGGCTCCATGACCGGTGCGCCCAAAAAACGAGCGATGGAATTACTGACCGAGATCGAAAAGGGGCCGCGCGGTGTCTATTCGGGTGGCCTCGGCTGGATTGGCTATGACGGTGCCTTCGACCTGGCCATTGTCATCCGCACCATCATTGCTGCGGGGGGTAAATTCTCGGTCGGGGTCGGCGGCGGCATTGTCGCCCAATCGACGACCGAGGGAGAATTTAGCGAAATGCTGCTTAAATCCAAGGCCTTGATTGGTGCTATCGAGGTCGCCATCAACGGCCAGGCCAGCGATAGACCCGTGATCATAGGAAGTGAATAATGGCTGAAATGATCTATCTTGACGGGGTGATGGTTGCGCTCGAAGGGGCGCGAATCGATCCGCGCGACCGTGGTTTTTTGCTCGGGGATGGAGTGTTCGAGACCATTCTTTATAGCGACGGTAGGTTGCTGTGGCTGGATGATCATTTGCGGCGACTCCGCCATTCGGCCGAGGTTTTGCAGCTGCCGGTGCCGAGTGATTTTACGACCCTCTCCACCGACCTGCTGGCCCTGTGTCAGCAATCGGGTCATCGGACGGGGGCTCTGCGCTTGACCCTGACTCGCGGAGTCACCGATGGGCGCAAAATCTGGCCGGTGGAATCAGTGCCACCAACCATCATGGCCCGAGTGACTGGGCTGGGCGAGTCGCGGGTCGCTGCGGCGGTTCATTTGGTTACGGTAAGGTCGATAAGGCGCGACAGCCAATCGCCCCTGCTGCGCATAAAATCGCTGAATTACGGGGCGGCGATCTTGGCGCGAATCGAGGCCGAACAAAAGGGCGGCGACGATGGATTGAGTCTCAACCAAGGCCGTGAATTGACCAGCACCAGCGTCGGCAATATCTTTATGCGCCTGGACGAGGGTTGGTTTACCCCGCCCGAATCTGTGGGAATCTTGGCGGGTCTAGCCCGCCAGCGGCTGATGATTCTGTTGGCTGCCGAGGAACGGGTATTGACCGAATCCGATTCAGCCACGGCACGGCAGGCCTTTATCAGCAACTCCCTGCAGCTGACACCTGTTCATCGGTTGGATGGTCGGGGGCTGGAACCCCTGTCGCTCGATTCCCTTGCCGAACGGCTTTATCGGTGAGGGTATAGAATTAGTAAAATATACTCCGTTCACTTGAGAATTCAAAAACACACACAAGCGAGTTTTTTTGTGATAGTTTATTGGGGGGCGGATGCCCCCCGTCGCACTGCGTGCGACTCCCCCCGCTGGATAGCCTCGTGCTTACGCACGACGCTATGAGGGGTGATCGGAGTTTTTAGCCTTTCGATACCCCTCATCGCGTTGCCCCGTCGGCGAATGCCGACATGCGTCGGCGGGGCAAGGCGATCCAGAGGGTGGGGACAATTGAAATTTCATGGTTTTGACAATTCAGTAATCCGCTCTAACTCCGTGCCGACGGTTTGCTCTTAGAAGCCGCCTTGGCCTTCACTGCCCCCTTTTGGGCGACCATTTTGCTGACCGCTGTCTTCTTTAACGCGGGACTCTTGACCACGGCAAAGTTCAAACCGGTCTTGATTTTTTCCAGTTCCTCAATCGGAATATGGCAGCTGATAATATGGCCATCATCGCCATGGCGGTCGGGCGGCGGAGTGGTGTCGCAGATGGTTCCGACCTTGCGGTGACAACGGGTGGCAAAGCGACATCCCGCTGGCACATTCAAGGGGCTGGGGATCTCTCCGGCCAGTCGCACCCGCGGTTGAATCGCGGTGGGGTCGGGGATCGGAATGGCCGACAACAATGCCTCGGTATAGGGATGATAGGGGGGAGAGAAGAGCGACTCGACCGTTCCCGCCTCCATAATCTTACCAAGATATAATACCACCACCTTATCGGCCAGATGCCGCACCAGAGCCAGATCGTGGCTGATAAAGACAATGGTCGTCCCTTGAGTCTTTTGAATGTTCAAAAGCAGATTGATAATCGCCGCCTGCACCGAAACATCAAGGGCCGAGACAGGTTCATCCGCAACCAGAATATGGGGCTCGGCGGCGAAGGCGCGGGCAATCGCAACCCGCTGCTTTTGCCCCCCCGATAGGCGCCCGGGCAATTGATCCTTGAGCCAGGGCGAGAGTCGGACGGTGCTAAAAAGCTCCTCGACCATTTTAGTCGTCTCGGCGCGATCCTTGGTGATGCCGAATTTCTTCAAGACCCGCTCAATCGCATGTCCCGAACGGTGCGACGGGTTGAGGGTCGAGTCGGGATTTTGGAAAACCATCTGAATCGCGGCAATCTCCTCCTTACTGCGATGGGACAGGGTCTTGGAAGCCACATCCTTGCCATCGACCAGAATCCTACCCTTGGTCGCGGCCTCGAGCCCCGTCAAGATTCGCGCAAAGGTCGATTTACCCGAACCCGACTCTCCGACTACGGCGATAATCTCCCCGTCCTTGGCCGAGAAATTAACATTGTGGTTGGCGATCAGTTGCCGACTATTCTTGCCAATCGCCTTCATCGCCCCACCGAGATAATAGATCTTATCCAGCTGCTGGACATCCAGTACCGGACGATCCCCCGGGGTGCCGGGCTGGGCAATTTCCTCGGTCTTGGTCTCGAACACATCGGTCTCCCGCCAGCGGACGCAGCGCACCGAATGGGACTTGGTGACCTGATCGACTGGCACCTCGTGGTTACACCAGCCCACCGCATAGCCCTGACAGCGGGGGGCAAAGCCGCAACCCTCCGGTCGCAGTTTAAGCGGAGCGGGCTGCCCAGGAATCGGCAGAAAACTCGTGGTATGTTTATTGCCATCCAACCGTGGCACGCAGGACATCAAGCGACGGGTATAGGGATGGTGCGGCGAGGCAAAAAGATCATTGACCAGAGCCTCCTCCACCATATCGCCCAGATACATAACCCCAACCCGCTCGCAGACCTTGGCGACAATCCCGAGATTGTGGGTAATATAGATGAGCGAAGTGCCAAATTTTTTACGCATGTCATTGACCAGGTCGAGCACTGCCGCCTCCACCGTCACATCAAGGCCAGTGGTCGGTTCATCCAGCAACAGCAAGCGCGGCCGCGCCAACAGGGCCATGGCGATCACGACTCGCTGTTTTTGGCCACCCGATAGCTGGTGCGGGAATCGCTCCATCACCTTGCCGGGGTCGGGCAGGTTGACATTGTTCAGCATCTCCGCCGCCTGCTCCATTGCCTCGGCCATGCGAATCCCCTGGTGGAGCATCGGCACTTCACACAGCTGCTGGCCAATGGTCATCGAAGGATTGAGGGCCGAATTGGGGTCCTGATAGACCATACCAATCCCATTGCCGCGAACCCGCCGCAAAACCGAGGCCGGGGCATTGACCAGATTATCCCCTTCAAAGCGAATCGATCCCCTGGTCACCGCCCCCCGCGCGCCAAGATGCCCGAGAATGGCCATCAGCAGAGTGGTCTTGCCACAGCCCGATTCCCCGACCAGACCATAGGCCTCCCCCGCCTGCACCTTCATCGAGAAATTCGGAATCGCCACTACCGAACCGGTAGAAGAACTATATTCAACCCTAAGCCTGTCGATTTCCAATAGTGCCTTTGCCATTCTACATTTCCCTTTATGCGATTTCCTCAGTTATTTTAATTCGCTCGGTATAGTCCAACCGCTTAGTCGGTCATCGACAGTTCCCTGACCCCATCCGCCAGCAGATTAAAGCCAAGCACCAGAGTGATCACCGCCATGGCCGGAATAATCGACATCAAGGGGAAGGTCGAGATAACCCCCGTCCCATCCCGAATCATCGAACCCCAATCCGGATTGGGTGGCGGCAGACCAAGGCCCAAGAATCCCAAGATTCCAACCGTGATAATGGTATAGCCAATCCGCAGACAAAAGTCGGTAATCAAGGGGCCACGGCAATTGGGGAGAATCTCGATAAACATGACATAGAGGTCATTCTCCCGCCGCAGCTTGGCCGCAGCAATATAGTCAAGCGGCCTTTGTTCAAGCGTCAAGCCACGGACAATCCGCGCAATCCCAGGACTCGCCGTCAAGATCACCGCAATGACAATATTCCACAGGGATGAGCCTATCGCCGAAATCAAAATCACATAGAGAATGATAATCGGAAAGGAGAGAATAATATCGCAGATGCGACTGATCAGCTGATCGACCCACTTGCCGTAATATCCCGCCAGCAGCCCCAGCGGAACCCCGACCAGATAGGCAAAGAATGCCGCCAGGGGGGCAACCCACAGCACCGTCTGGGCTCCCCAAATCAAGCGCGAGAGCATGTCCCGACCCTTGGAATCCGCCCCCAGCCAATGACCCGCCTGGGGCAAGGGATTGGAGACCGAGGCCGGATCAGACGAACTATAGATAAGCTCGGTCATCTGCTCCAAGGGCGAAGGAATCGGCAAGATCGGCGCCAAGACCGCCAGAATGACCCAGAAGAAAATAATCCCGAGACCAGTCATGGCCGCGCCCGATTGCGGTAGTTTCTGAATCAAGTTCGGAGCCTTCTTCAGCTTCTGACCTTCGAATTCACGACGGGGCAGCTGATTCATCGGCGAAGTAATATTGCTGTCGGTCGTGATATTCGCCGTATCCGAACTGAGGTTGGGTGATGGACTGTTCATCTTAGACCTATCCTTGGATTAAGCAGGGCATAGCCAATGTCCGATATAAATTGAGTCATGATCGCAAAGACCAGACTGATCAGGGTCGCAGCCTCGATCATCTGCACATCCTTCTCCAGCGAGGCCTTGAGCAGAAGCTGACCAAAGCCCGGGAAGTTAAAGATCATCTCGGTAACCACAACCCCCGAGATCAAAAAGTTAAGCTGCAACATCATCACCGTAAAGGGGGCAATCATCGCATTGCGCAGGCCATGGCGAGTCACAACCCGCGGCATGGTCATGCCCTTCAGGATCGCGGTGCGAATATAGTTTGACGCCATAACCTCGGTCATCGAACCACGCACCATGCGAATAACATAGCCCGAATCATAGATAACCAAGACCATCACCGGCATGACAAACTGTGTCCATATCGGCCAACCGCCTCCCGCCGACAGGGGCGAGCCCCCCGGCAACCAGCCAAGACCAGTCGAGAAGATCGCGACCAAAAACACCCCGAGGGCAAATTCAGGCAGACTGGTCGCTACAATCCCCCCAACCGAGATGGTGCGGTCGTACCAACTCCCCTCCCTCATTCCCGCCAACATGCCAAAAAATATCGAGATGGGGACAATCAAGGCGAAGGAGATTCCCGCCAATATTCCGGTATTGGCCAGCTTCTTCCATATAATGTCATTGACCGGTTGATTGGACTGGAACGAAAAGCCAAAATTGCCGAAATATTGCGCCCCGCGCTTATCGACAAAACTACGACCGAGAGCCTCCCCCACCTTTGGGTCTTGAATCGGATCGGGCATCGCCCCCACCAAAATCCCCAACCAACGAACATAGCGCTGATAAAAGGGATCATTATAGCCGAGCTGCTCATCCATAAAATCAACCTGACTCTGGAGGGCAAACTGCCCGAGCTTTTTACGGGCCACCGAACCAGGGGTCATCTCGGTCAAGGCAAAAACCACAAAAGAAGCAACCAAGAGGGTAGCGATAACCGATATGAATTTCTTCGATAGGTATTTTAGCATTAGGCCGTCTCCCCTCCCCTATGATCGCAGTTGATAGTTTTGTTTATTTACCCAAACCCTATTTATTTTTGTAGCTCTAACTAATCCAACAAACCCGCCTATTGTCAAGATTAGATTTACGATATTTTGATATATTTTAAAAAATGGGATTTTTCGACATTTCGAGCGGGGAGTCACAAATTAGAGCGTTTCCCATTTTGACAGACCCATTAAACTGTCATTACCTGCACACCCCACCCCTTGTCATTACCCGCCGCTTGCGCAAGCAAGCGAGACGGGTAATCTCGCTTTGCTTTCAGTGATAAAAAAAGAAGCGAGATTCCCCGTCTGCGGTTGCCCCTGACGGGTCAACCTTGCGGGGAATGACAAAAATGGGGCGGTTGCCCCTGACGGGTCAACCTTGCGTGGAATGACAAAAATTTTGTATCAATCGAAGTGTGGTATTCCCAAGCCATGGTTCACAACCCCCCTCCCCCCGCGCATATCGGTGCGCGAGGGGAGCGAGGTGCTTCAGCCAGCAACCAAGGCCTAGGCCTTGGCAACGCCAATCTTCCAGCCAAAGAAATAGGTGGCCGGATGCATGGTAAAGCCCTTCACCTTTTTATTCATAAAGGTAAAGCTGTTCACAAAGACGGGCTGAACCAAGGGGCCATCCTCTTGCAGAATGGTCTCGAGTTTCTCCATCAAGGCCTTGCGCTTGGCCAGATCAGCCGTACCCTCGGCAGTGGTCAGAATCTTGTCAAACTCACTGTTGGAATAGGCCGATTCGTTCCAAGGAACACCAGTCTTATAGGCCAGAGCCAAGACCATAAAGCCCAAGGGGCGAGGCAACCAAATGGTCACGCCCAGTGGAACCTTGGTCCAAACATCCCAGTAATTAGCCGCCGGAATATTGTTGATCTTAACCGTGACGCCAATTTCCTTCCACATCTGGACGGCAACCTCGGCCTGAGTCAAGAACCAGGCATAGTCATTCGGCACATAGATCTCGGTGCTGAAGCCATTGGGAAAACCAGCCTCGGCGAGCAGCTTCTTCGCCTGGGCAATATCCTGCCTGAACTTCGGCAGCGGAGCATAGTCCGGATGGGCTGGAGAGACATGGTGGTGACCACCAACCGTCCCCAAATCCTTAAGAGCGATCTTAAGAACCTTTTCATTGTCAATCGCCAAACGCATCGCCTTACGAACCTTGGGATTGTCAAAGGGCTTGTTGGTGACATTCATACGCATGACACCGGTCTGGGCCGTCGAGACACTATAGAGCTGGAGGCTCTTCTGCGAACTCAGGGCATCATACTGACCAGGATCGGTGGTCACCAGACCGTCGATCTGACCCGAGATGAGCAGATTGTTCGCCGCATTGGGATCATCACCGGTATCGATGAATTCCAAGGTGTCGAGGGCTGGCTGATTGGCCTTGTCCCAATAGTCAGCCCGCTTCTTAAAGCTGGCCTGTTTGTTGAGTTCAAAGGCCGTCATGGTATAGGGGCCAGTGCCGCGCGAACCGAGGCCAAACTTGCCATTATCCTGCGGATGCAGAATCGCCATCGGATAGTGGAAAAGATGCTCGGGAACCGCAAGAGTGGCAGACTTGCAATTGAGAACGATGGTGAAGTCACCCTTCTTCTCAATCGCATTATTGCTCCAAAGCTTCATATCCTTTACGGCCTTGCCATCCTTGTCCTTCTCGCCCGTTTCGAACTCGACCAGCATATAGTCCTTCATGAGACCAAGCATCGAAGAGCCAACCGCCGGAGTCAAGACCCGCTTCAGGTTCCAAATCACCTGATCAGCGGTCAAGGTCGAACCATCCGACCACTTGACATTCTTACGAAGAGTCAAGGTCCAGGTCTTAAGGTCGGCCGAGGGGGAAAACTTCTCGAGCAGATAGGGATGGGTAATACCCTTATCATCAGTCCAGGTTAGGTATTCCACGACATGACGAGTCATGTTCGAGTCATAACCACCCCATGACATGGTGTGGGGATTGCTAATATCCTTCACATGGGTACCAAGACGAAAGGTGCCGCCCTGGGGCAAATGGTTAGAAGCCTGAGCCTCCTCGATAAACGGAACCCCGGTAATCTTGGAAGCCAAGGCATAGGCCGCTGGAACCGCAACACCCAGCAATGCCGCATTACGAACAAATTCACGACGCGAAATCTGATTGGTCTTGAGTTGTTCACTTAAGTTTTCAACATTGATATTCTTCAGCTCTTCTGACATTTATATGTCTCCCTGTAGTTGAGTATGGGAAATAATACGCATTGGGTAATGTTACTCATTCCCAAGAAACACATTAATCAACTTTTCTCAATAATGGCAATAAACTTAATCCCAATTTTAAAAAAAATAATTGAACAGCGGAATTATTTTGATTATCACAGCAAGGTGCGGTTTTTTAGTATAATAGTCTGATTAAAAAGCGCAGCACACCACAGGGATTAACAAACAAAATGGCCAAAAACTTGACAAAATATAAACAAAAAAAGCAACTGCCTTTAAAAAATAATAATTTAAAGATATTGTTTGACCTGTTTGTCATTTTATTACTCAGCTATTCATTGCGTTTATTTGTGGGGTATTATTTTTATAATAGTCTCATATTTGATGAAATTTTTCAGATATTTGAACCAGCCTATTACCTCGCCTATGGTCATGCGATTATGCCGTGGGAGTATTTTTTGGGAATCCGGTCTTGGCTTTTGCCGGGAATTCTGGGCGAAATTCTGAACTGGACGACCACGGTTGATAGTTTGCCGCGGGTGATGCTTCTCTATCAGCAGGGTTTTTTGGTTATTCTCTCGATGATACCGGTGGTGACGGGTTATTTTTGGGGGCAGAGGCTCGCCCTGCTGCCGCGATTTTCTGGCCTGTCACCGCGGCTTTTTGGCGTCGCTTTGGCGATCATGGCGGGTTTTCTGAGCGAGAATATTTTTCTTGCCAGCCACGGACTGACCGAAGTGGTGGCGGCCTGGTTTGTTTTTCCCGCGGTCTATTTTGCCAGTGCCTCCGCGACCTGGCCATGGGGCGCAAACTGGCGATGGTCGAGCAGGGAATCTTTGGCCCAGCAGCGCAATCTCCTCTATGCGGGTTTGTTTTTGGGACTGGCCCTTGTTCTGCGGTTTCATTTGGCCCCGACCTTGGGGGTGATTGCCCTCTTTGCGGCGCGGGGGCTGGTGCTATCGCGCTGGCGGCTGCTGGTGGCCGGAGCCTTGATTCCGATCATCGCCGCGGCGATTCTCGATTGGGTGACACTGGGTACTCCGCTGCAATCGATCTGGCTCAATTTTGTCGTCAATATTGTCGATAAGGTCAGCGAGAATTTTGGTATTCAGCCGCCCTGGGAGGTCGTCGGCTATCCCCTGCGCAACTGGGGCTGGTTTGCCCCCCTTGCCCTCTATCTGGCCTGGCGCGGTGGCCGCCAGGTGCCGCTGGTTCTGGTCGCCATTTTTGCGGTTCTCATAACCCATGCCTTGATTCCGCATAAGGAGGCGCGGTTTATCTATCCGATTCTGCCGCTGCTGAGTTTTGCCGTGGCGGTGGGGATGGTTGATTTTTGCCTCCATCCCCCAGACTGGAGTCGGCTGATTAATGTGCCGCTGACGCGAAGAATTTGGCTGATGATTACGGTTTGGCTGTTGCTGTCCTTGAGTCTCTGTTATTGGTCGGGGCTGCGGTATAATTGGTTTAGAGGTTCCTTTATGGCGGAGAAGTTTGACTATATCAGTCGGCTTCTGGACAGGCCTTGCGGGGTTGCGCTCAAGCAAATTTCTTTTTTAACGACTCCGGGCAATAGTGGTCTTCCGCCTTCGGTTCAGCTTTATGAATATAAAGATACGGCAAAGTTGCTCAGGGAACATGCGGCCTTTGATCTGGTCTTGGCGAGTGATCCAGAGCCGGAACTCTTGGCCTATGGCGATCGGCTGGTTCATTGTTTTGTCTCCAAGCCCGACAAGGATCGGCTCTTGAATGATTTTAAGGTCAAGACTCCGGTCTGTCTCTGGAGTCGCACGACCAACCCTGGGCAATGCGATGCTTCGGCGGCAGTGCCGGTGCGAATGGGGATTATCGAACTGCCGCCCGAACGGTGGCAATTTGGGCAGAAAAAACTGATGGAGGAGCGAGAGGAATTACGGAGGTTTTTGCGGGAGTAGCTGGATCATTTTGCAGAAATGTCGAATCAATGAAATTTTAACTGTCCCCCCTTTCTTCAGGAAACCCTGAAAAACTCGAAGTTAATAGTGCAACCCCTCCAAGCAAACCTAAAGCTCGACTTCGTCTTCGCTAAGG
>JASGCE010000157.1 GCA_030054295.1 Minisyncoccota bacterium | reverse complement strand
ACGGACTATGCGGGGCAGTTCGCGTTTTGCAAGCCGAGCCCGAACCGATGGCGTTCGTTGGTTTTTAAAAGCGCGTTCTTATGAATTATTTATCCTCACTCGCCTTTTTGCTCACTTCGTTCGCAGCGAGTAAGGATAAATAATTCATGGGAGTAATCGAACGCGCTATTTATCAAATCATAATTTCCCAATTGCGCGGTCGGCTTGAATGCCTGCGGCGCTTCAAATTGTTGACAATTATTTTAACAAAACCCAAAATTGGTTGAGAATTTCAGTTTCAACAATTTGATTAGAATTGGGTCACGACCTTCTTGCGCTCAGGCCGCGCCTGCGCTTCGCGCATTGGCTGCCGCCAAACCGCTTTTCTTTTTTCTTTTTTGCAAATTCTCCCCTTTTTAAAATCAGCACTTGAATTCATCGCAGCGATAAGATTGACTATAATATTATGTGCTGTGGAGAGTCCGATGAAGTCAAGCACCCACCCCTATCGACCAACCCGACTCCGTCAAGGGTTCGAGAGACTCATACCCAAGATCGTCCTATCGCCCAGCCTGGTCTTGATGCTGGTCTTTGTCTATGGCTTTATCGCCTATAGCCTCTATCTATCCTTTACCGACTCGACGATTTTGCCGAGCTATAATCTCGTCGGTTGGCGCAACTATGCCAAACTATGGCAACTGCCCCATTGGTGGCAAGCCTTTCGCAATCTGCTCATCTTTAGTGGTCTTTATATCTCGATCACCACCCTATTGGGTCTCACTCTGGCGATTTTTCTCGACCAGAAGATTCGCGGCGAAGGGTTCTTGCGCCCGATCTATCTCTATCCCATGGCCCTGTCCTTTATTGTGACTGGGACGGCGTGGAAGTGGTTCCTCGACCCCGGCATTGGGCTTGAACACCTGATGCAACAGTGGGGCTGGTCGAGTTTTAGTTTTACCTGGATCAAGGACAGTGACATGGCCATCTATACCGTGGTCATAGCCGCAGTCTGGCAGTCATCGGGCTTTGTCATGGCGATGTTTTTGGCCGGACTGCGCGGAGTCGATGGGGAGATTATCAAGGCCGCCGAGATCGACGGAGCCTCCACCCTCACCATCTATCGGCGGATTATCTTACCGATGATGCGGCCGGTGTTTTTATCATCCTTCGTCATCCTCGCCCATTTGGCGATCAAGTCCTATGATCTCATCATCGCCCTGACCGGCGGTGGGCCCGGACAGGCGACCGAGATGCCCGCGACCTTCATGTATTCCTACAGCTTTACCCGCAATTCGATGGGGGTTGGCGCGGCATCTGCAATTATCATGATGATTATGGTCTTCTCCATCATCATCCCCTATCTCTATGCCGAGGGCAGGAAGGAGTCGCGGGAATGAAACTCGTCTTTAGGATTGGGCTTTATTTAATATTGGGGCTTTTTGCGCTCTATTACCTGCTGCCGCTTTTTGTCATGGTGGTCAATTCGATCAAGCCGCTCGACGAGATTATCGGCGGCAATATGATCGCCTGGCCAAATCAGGTGACCTTTGCTCCGTGGTTGTCGGCCTGGTCAACCGCCCAGGTCAGTGTTTCGGCGGTGGGGTTAAAACCCTATTTTATCAACTCCCTGCTGATGGTGATTCCGGCGGTGGCCATCTCGACCCTCATGGGGGCCTTGAACGGAGCCATATTGACCAAATGGACCTTTCCGGGTCACAGAATCGTCTTTTGGCTGTTGTTGCTATCCTGTTTTATCCCTTTCCAGATTGTTTTGATTCCGATGGCCAAGACTCTCGGGTTTTTACATTTGGCGGGTTCGATCTATGGGCTGATCTTGGTTCATGTCATCTATGGCCTAGGCTTTACGACCCTGTTTTTTAGGAACTATTACGCCGCCTTTCCGACCGAGCTTATTCGCGCCGCCCAGATCGATGGCGCGAGTTTTTTCCAAATCCTCTGGCGGATTCTGCTGCCTTCATCCGGCCCGATTATTGTCGTGACCGTGATTTGGCAGTTTACCAATGTTTGGAATGACTTCTTGTTTGGTGCGACCTTTTCGGGTCTTGGTTCGACGCCTATGACGGTTGCCCTCAATAATCTGGTCAGTTCATCCACGGGTGTGAAGGAATATAATGTTCACTTTGCCGGGGCGATTCTGGCTGCCCTTCCTACCCTGGTTGTCTACATTGTTTCGGGGCGGTATTTTGTCCGGGGTTTAATGGCTGGGGCGGTCAAGGCTTAAGGCGATAACTGCGATTCAGGGAGAGAGACATGTCATTTTTGGAAATTAAAAACCTCAAGAAATCCTATGGCCCGGTGTCGGTGCTAAAGGATATTTCTTTGGCGATGGAGGAGGGGGGGTTCCTCGTGCTGGTGGGGCCTTCGGGCTGTGGTAAGTCAACCCTGCTCAATACCATTGCCGGATTGGAATCGATTACCAGTGGCGAGATTCGGATTGCGGGTCGTGATGTTGCTGGTTTACCGCCAGCAGCCCGCGACATTGCCATGGTTTTCCAATCCTATGCCCTCTATCCCAATATGTCGGTGCGGGAGAATATCGCCTTTGGCATGGAGATTCGCAAAATCCCCAAGATTGAACGAGAAAAGGCCATTAACGAGGTCGCCGAGATGTTGCAGATCTCTCATTTGCTCGACCGCAAGCCTTCGCGCCTGTCGGGTGGTCAGCGGCAGAGGGTGGCGATTGGTCGCGCTCTGGTGCGCAATCCGCAGGTGTTTTTGTTTGACGAGCCACTGTCGAATCTGGATGCCAAGCTGCGGGTTGATATGCGCGCCGAGATTAAAAGACTCCACCAGAGGTTAAAAACCACCATTGTCTATGTGACTCATGACCAGATCGAGGCCATGACTCTGGCGACCAAGATAGCGGTCTTGAAGGACGGTATTTTGCAACAGTTTGCTACCCCGAGTGAGGTCTATAACAATCCGGCCAATCTTTTTGTTGCTGACTTTATGGGTTCGCCCTCGATGAATTTGATTCCGGTGACGGTTGTCGAATCGGGGGGTGCGGTAAGGCTGGAGGCGCGGCACCATGATGGCAAGATTCTCGGCTTTGTTCCTAAGGCTGAGGCGGCGGAGCGGTTAAAATCGCTGGTTGGGGCGGAGATTATTTTGGGGATTAGGCCTGAGGCCATTACCGATCCGGCGGCGGCTGATCAAAGGTCGAAATTCTTGACCGAGGCCAGTTGTCTTATTGATATTGTCGAACCTTCGGGGGCGGATATTTTTGCCTTGACCAGTTTGAGTGGCAAGACTGTGACGGCGCGGCTTCGTAATGATGTGGCGGTTACGGCGGGTCAGCCGCTGAGGTTGATTTTTAACCTGGCCAATGCGGTTTACTTTGACCGGGCAAGCGGCGACCGCTTGGTGTAGCTGGTGGGAAAATTAAAAAAAGAAAAGAAAAAGCGGTTTGTCCCCACGGTCGCTTCGCTCCCTCGGGATGACAGGCAGCCAATGCGCGAAGCGCAGGCTCCGCCTTGCATCCGTTCAGGAATAGTTTGAATATCTGTTGCACCATAATCACTTTAATAGATTAAGAATGTCCCCCCTCCCTTCAGGAAACCCTGAAAAACTATTTTTTTAAGACAGTCAAGCAACCCCCCTTAGTCTCACTAGGCAGCAAGCTGCCAAGTTCGACTATTCCCCCCTTCTAAAGAAGGGGGGATAAAGTAGCAATTTTTTCAATTGCTTACACCTCCCCTTCTTTAGAAGGGGAGGATAGCAAACCTTAGCGAAGACGAAGTCGAGCTTTAGGTTTGCTTGGAGGGGTTGCACAATTAATTTCGACTTTTTCAGGGTTTCCTTCAGGGAGCAAGCCTGTCCTGCGGCTGCGAAGCAGAACGCAGGAATAGCAAGTCTTAGCGAGTGCTTACGAGCGTTAGACTTGCTTGGGGGGTAGGCCGAAGTTCTTGTTTAACATCAAAGACATACCCCCCGCCTGCGAATCGCCGTCGATGAAGAGGGCTCCAACCGAGTCAGCATAGTAACAAAAACCGGAGCCACAGCCCCAGCCAAACCCACCGCCGCCCGCGAACCCACCCTTCGCCGTGACCCAAAAACTACCGCCGCACGACAAGCCAGTGGCCGCCGAGCAAAGGGCTGACGCGAGAAAATCGCCATCGGAATCTCAGCCATAATCCCCCGCCAATCCCGCCACAGATGCAAATGAGCAAAACCATCCGAACCCATCAACCAAACCAACTTCAATCGCGGAAACCGCCGCCGCAATTGCCGCAAACTATCAATCGTATAGCCCGTGCCAAATTCAGCCTCGATCGCCGAAACCTTTATCCGCTGGCCACAATGATGGTGCCGCAAAATCGCCTCCGCCTCCGCCACACGCCAAGCCAAGGGGGCCATCGACTCGACCGACTTTAACGGATTCTGCGGCGAGACCAGCCACCAAACCTGATCCAAACCCAGTTTTTTAAGAGCCAGCAAAGACAGTTGGACATGACCCAAATGGGCCGGATTAAAGGAACCACCAAGAATGCCAATCCGCAAACTCTTGCCCTTCAGTCGATTAAAAGGGTCCAAAGGACATGGCCGAACCGCCGCCGCTAAACCCGACCTAGCGGGGGTCTTCATGGTCGATCAGATGAATAAAGGAACCCGCAACCCTCCCCTTGACCGCCCCAATCGCCCCAAGGTCCTTACCCGTAGCATCGGTCGAGCGGAACAGAGCATTGGACTCGGCCTCATTAACAATTCCGGCATAGTGGAACTCGTGGCCGCGATAGTAACTATCCTTTAGCCCCAGAAAATTATCCCGAATCGACTGAACCCGACGATAGCCAAGATGAAGTTTCCGCTCGGCAAAGCTGGTGACCACCGGCAACATCCCCAGCATCTGATGGGCGACCCCACCAACATCGATAAGAGCATCCCCCAAAACCATATAGCCGCCACATTCGCCATAGATGGTCGCACCCCGTTTATTGGCGGCTGCCATCTCGCTACGGAAATGGTTGGCATGGGCAATCCGACCAATGTGAAGCTCGGGGTAACCGCCACAAAGATAGATGGCATCGGCCGACCGATCCGGCCCTTGGTTGGCAATGGGAGAGAAGGGCAAAAGCTCCGCCCCGGCAGCGCGCCATCCCGACAGAACAAAATTATAGGCAAAGCCAAAGGCCGAATCCTGAGCCACAGCAATCCTTTGACCCAGGGGCGGAATGGCCGGAACCTGACTGAGCTCCAGCTGAGTATTGGCCGGCCGAGCAAGTTTAAGCAGCAGGTCGAGATCGAGCGACCGTTCAATCACATCGGCCGCCGCGTCAATAAACTCCTCGAGTTCGGGATGTTCAATCGCCTGTACCAGCCCCAGATGCCGCGCGGGCAAAACCAAACGATCCTCCCGCTTGACACTGCCCAGCCAGGCCACATGGGGCATGGCATTTTTACAGGCGGCCTTGATCACCTCGGCATGGTTGACACTGCCGACTCGGTTGGCAATGATCCCAACCACCTTGAGATTGCGTTTGCGGTTCGGCTCCTGAAAATTAGCAAAACCCTGCAAGACCGCCGCGACCGAGGCTGCCGCCCCCCGCGCATCAATGACCATGATAATCGGCCAGTCAACCGCCTCCGCCAAATCAGCCGTCGAGCCTACACCCTGATGGCCAATTCCATCATAGAGTCCCATGACCCCTTCGGTAATCATCAAGG
>JASGCE010000156.1 GCA_030054295.1 Minisyncoccota bacterium | reverse complement strand
CCTAAAGCAGGAAGGGGAGGTATAATGATCCCGTTATTCATAAAAATGCTCTAGAACCTACTCAATCCCGCCCAGGCAGACATATTTAATCTGCAAAAAATCATCCATGCCAAAGTGAGAACCTTCGCGGCCGATGCCCGACTGTTTGACTCCGCCAAAGGGAGCCTCGGCCGTGCCGATAATTCCTTCATTGACCCCGACCATGCCTGCCTCCAGTCGCTCGGCCATGCGCATGACTCGGCCGATGTCGCGGGTATAGACATAGGATGCCAGACCAAATTCGCTGTCATTGGCCAAGGCAATGGCCTCCTCCTCGGTCTTAAAACGAAAGAGGGGAGCGACCGGGCCAAATGTCTCCTCCCGCGTCACCACCATGTCGGTGGTCACTCCCGTCAAAACAGTTGGCTCGAAGAAGGTTCCGCCTAGACTATGGCGATGGCCTCCAGTGGCAATTTTTGCCCCCTTGGACAGGGCATCGGCCACATGGTGTTCGACCTTGGCCACGGCTTCGCTATTGATGAGCGGCCCCTGAGTCACACCATCGTCGGTACCCTTACCGACCTTGAGTTTCTCCACCGCCACAACCATCCTTTTGGCAAATTCGTCATAGACTCCATCCTGCACCAGAATGCGATTGGCGCAGACGCAGGTTTGCCCGGCATTGCGGAATTTAGAATTGATCGCGCCCACCACTGCGGCATCAAGGTCGGCATCATCCATGACAATAAAGGGGGCATTGCCGCCCAGTTCCAGCGAGAGTTTTTTAATCGTCGGGGCGCATTGCCGCATCAGCAGCCGCCCAATCTCGGTCGAGCCAGTAAAGGAGAGTTTGCGCACCACCGAACTGGCACAGAGCCGATCACCAATCGCCGCCGGATCGGAACCGGTGACCAGGTTGATGACTCCCTTGGGGAAACCCGCCTGTTCGGCCAGGGCGACCAAAGCAATGGCGCAGAGCGGAGTCTCCTCCGCGGGCTTGATCACCACGGTACAGCCTGCCGCGAGGGCCGGGGCAATTTTGCGGGTGATCATGGCAATCGGAAAATTCCACGGGGTAATGGCCGCAACCACGCCGATTGGTTGTTTTAGAACCATCAGGCGGCGAGAGGCGACCGGTGTCGGAATAGTCTCCCCATAGATACGGCGACCCTCCTCGGCGAACCAATCGACAAAGCTCGCCCCATAGGCGACCTCCCCGCGTGATTCGGTCAAGGGTTTGCCCTGCTCAGAAGTCATGAGCAGGGCGAGATCCTCTTGGTTCTTTAAGATTAGTTCACACCAACGGTGCATGATCTCAGCCCGTTGTTTCGCTACCAAGCCCCGCCAAAAAGGTAGGGCCGTATGTGCCGCGATTATAGCAAGATCGGTTTCAGAAGCTCCCGCGTCGGCAACCTCTGCAATGATCTCCCCGCTGGCCTTGTTCGCCACCTTAAATCTTTTACCCGTTTTAGAAGGAACAAACTTACCGTCGATATAGCAATTGTTCTGTAAAAGGCTAGGGTTAGCAAGCTGCAGCATTTAGTAATTCTCCCGAAGTGATAAGTAAGATTAACATGCGGCCAGCAAAATTGTAAAGATAATTAGTTGCCCTGCGACAGTATTGTCGATTATACTATCTGTGGTTTAAAGATAATGCAAATAATAACGACTAAGAGTCTGAATAGTTTAAATATTTTTTGTCGCAAATTTCTGTAGGGATTTGCCTCGACCATCGTCATTCCCTTACTAGACACAAATGGTTTAGAATTTTAACCCCCGAGGTATAATGATGATTCAAAAAACAGATCAGACACAGACTGCTCGCAAACCGCTTGTCAAATGGTATCGCAACTGGAAAACTGCCCTCACAGTTTTGACCCTGGTTCTTGTCCTTCCGGTTCTGAGCGGCTGTAACCCCTTTGATGATGACCGCGATATGAGCAAGACATTCTCGCAGCAGGTCGATAAACGCCTAGCCAGCCTGCGCGACCGTCTGAAGATTACCGCTGAACAGACCCCACAGTGGGATAAATTCGCCGCAACCGTCAAGACCGAAGGCCAGACCGTCGCCGACCGCCACCGCGATCTGATGCGCAAATCTAAATCGGACTCGACCACCGGGACGGCTATCGACCATCTGGAAGGCTTCCAGACCATGATGGAGGCCAATATGATTTCCATGAATAGGGTCATCGAATCGGCAAAACCCCTCTATGCGGTATTGAACCCCGAGCAGAAAAAACTCGCCGACAAGATGGTCAAGCACCCAAAAATGGGCTGGCGCGATGGCTATAAATGGTTCGGCAAGGGTGAAGACGAACACCACGGTCGGGAATATGGCAAAAAGGAATAGGTGAAAGAGTCGGATTCAAAAACGATTGTCACCGATGGCTTATTTATGAAAGGTCTGAAACTGCTGTGGTTGCGGTTCGGTGAAGCCAAAAACGCTAATTTAGTTTAGCAACCCCCCTTAGTCTCACTAAGAAGTAAACTTCTAAGTTCGACTATTCCCCCCTTCTGAAGAAGGGGGGATTTTCTTGAATTACCTCCCCTTCTTTAGAAGGGGAGGATAGCAAACCTTAGCGAAGACGAAGTCGAGCTTTAGGTTTGCTTGGAGGGGTTGAATTTTTTAGTCTTTTGAGCCCCCCCCCACTTACTCCCACTTCAACCTTTCATAATCCTCCACCGTGTCAATATCCCGCAGAATCAATTCGTCGGGCCAGTCAAGTCGCAGCAGCCGTTGCGGGTAATTAATGATGATGGTTTTGCCGCCCTGATCGCCGCTCAGATTACAGAGTTCGGGGCGTAAATCGGCGGGCCAGATGACCGGATGGCCGGGCTTGCCAGCAAAATGTGGCTGGATGATTTGGTCGGGATTTTGCTCGGCTGTGGTCAGAATTTGCGCAATGGTCGCAGCGGACAATCTCGGCATATCGCCGAGCAGAATCATCAGCGGTGCCCTGGTCTGATTGTCCAAAAACCGCACCCCCGCGGCCAGCGAATTGCCCATGCCCTGGTTCCAGTCACGATTGAGGCAGAATTCAATCTGATGGCTAAAACCCGCCAGTGCCGCCTCAATCGCTGGTGAATCATACCCGGTCACCACCACCAGCCGGGTCGGCAACAGGGTCAAGGCGGATTCGACCACCGTAGCGATCACCGTGCTTGCTCCCCACGGCTGCAAGAGTTTGTTTGCCCTGCCAAATCGACAGCTGCCACCGGCGGCCAGGATGATAGTCTCGAACGCGGTCACTTAACCACCAGGGGCTGGCCGGCAATGACCAGAATGACGCGATCACAGGCGGCGGCGGCGATCTGGTTGAGTTCGCCTTGCAGCTGTCTGAATCGCCGCGATTCGGCCTCGGCTGGCACCAGCCCGAGCCCCAGTTCATTGCTGACCAGCACCAGCGGTCTTGTCGAATCCTTCACGCCATTGCCCAGTTCGGTAAAATAATTCTGGCAATCAAGCCCTTGATAGATAAGGTTATTCAGCCACAGAGTCAAGCAATCGACCAGCAGCGGCCGCTCAGTCTCCTCGCGGATGAGCGGGGCGATTTTAATGGCTTGCTCGGTCAGACTCCAGCGCTGGTCGCGGCGGCAGCGGTGCGCGGCAATCTTTTTGGCCAGTTCCAAATCGCCATCGGCCAGCTCGCGCGGCAGGGTCGCCAGATAGTCGGCGGTGACGCCAAATTCTCGGCAATGGTCGAGGATCAGTTTCTCGGCAAATACACTCTTGCCCGAGGCCGCCCCCCCCAGCACCAGAATTCTGCGATGGGTTGCAAGATTAAACAAGGCACACCTCTGATAATGACCAAAAGACCATAATTTTAATGCCTAATGGCTTTGATTTCTGCTAATTTGCCCTATTCATAGCCGATTTTTACCAACTAAAACAGGGCAAAACCAAGGGAGCCGACCATGGCGGGACATTCGCAGTTTAAAAACATCATGCATCGCAAGGGGGCGCAGGATGCGCGGCGCGGCAAGGTCTTTACCAAGATCATCCGCGAATTGACGGTAGCGGCCAAGACCGGTCTTCCCGACCCTGAGTCCAATCCGCGGCTTCGTTCGGCCATATCGGCAGCGCGGGAGGCCAATATGCCGCGCGACACCATCGAGCGGGCCATCAAACGCGGCGCGGGAGGAGAGGATGATAATAACTACGAGGAGGTGCGGTATGAGGGCTATGGCCCGGGCGGAGTCGCCCTGATCGTCGAGGCCCTAACCGATAATCGCAACCGCACCGCGGGGGATGTTAGATCGGCCTTCACCAAATCGGGCGGGGCCCTGGGCGAGTCCAATTCGGTCGCCTTTGGTTTTGTTCGGCTCGGGCGGATCCGTTACAAGGCAGCGATTGGCACCGAAGATGCCGTGATGGAGGCGGCATTGGAGTCTGGGGCCGATGATATGAATCTGGTCGATGACCATTACGAGATTGATTGCGGCTTTAACGATCTCTTTGCCGTGCGCGATGGTCTGGCTGCGAAGTTTGGCGAGCCCGAATCGGCAGCCCCGGCCTGGACTCCGCAGAGCAGCATTGCCCTCGATGATGGTCAGGCCGAGAATCTGTTACGATTGATCGAGAATCTCGAGGATTTTGACGATGTGCAGTCGGTCTGGAGCAATGCCGAGTTCAGCCAATCCTTCCTGGCCGCGATGGCCGATTGATGCGGATCATCGGCATAGACCCCGGCCTGCGGCGCACTGGCTGGGGCGTGGTGGACAAGACTGGTTCTCGGTTACAGTTCGTTGCCGCCGGTGTCATTGCCGTCCCCGCCGAGCCGCCCACCGCAGAGCGGCTGGCCGAACTGTTCAGGCAAGTTTCGTGGGTTTTGGATGAGTTTAATCCCACCCTGGCTGCGGTGGAGGAGACCTTTGTCAATAGCAATTCGCGCTCGTCTCTGACCCTCGCCCAGGCGCGGGCCATTGCCTTGATTGTGCCAGCCCTGCGCGGTTTGGCGGTCAAGGAATATGCGACCAATTTGGTCAAGAAATCGATTGTTGGTAATGGCCATGCGACCAAGGAACAGGTGCAGATGATGGTGGCGCGGCTGCTGCCAAAATCCGGCGAGCAGAGTTTTGATGCTGCCGATGCTCTGGCGGTGGCGATTACGGCGGCGCATCTTGAATTTTTTGAAGCAAATTTTAACTGAATTTTTTTTAGAATAAAACACACTTGAAATTGAAAAAGGAAAAAGAAAAGCGGTTTGGCGGCAGCCAATGAGCGAAGCGAATGTTCGTGTGTCACAGACTGTTCAACCAATTGAAGCGTCGCAGACAAACATGACTACCACGCAATTTAAACTGTCGAATTTGTATGTAGCGCGTTCGATTACTCCCATGAATTATTTATTCTTTCTCGCTGCGAACGAAGTGAGCAAAAAAGCGAGTAAGGATAAATAATTCATAAGAACGCGCTGGAACTAAACAACGAACGCCATCGGTTCGGGATCGGTCATGGGTTCACCCATGGCGCAACCACCGCGCTCATGGAATGTGAACCATGACCGACCACTCACCTTGGCGGGCTGGCTACGCCTTTAAGGGGCGTCGCCCCTTAAAAATCCCCGAGCAAGGCTTCGCCTTGCAACCGATTCCAGAGTATTCGTCATTACCTGATTCTTATGCCAAGACAAGCGGGGAGGAATAACCCCAGACTGTCTCAAAATGAATTTCGTGGTGTTAATTCAACAAAAAACTTGTCA
>JASGCE010000015.1 GCA_030054295.1 Minisyncoccota bacterium | reverse complement strand
ATATTGTTAATTCGGCGGTCAGCAGTGTCTCCAGCAACCTGACCATGATTCAGGCCGGGCGGATCCATTCCAAGGACAGTACCGCGCGGGGGATTGTGCTGGAGACGGCGGTAGTCCTCGCCGGAAATAACCTGACCATGCTTCAGACGGGAAGCCTGTCGGCGGCGACCGATAAAGGAACCGTGACCCTTGGTAATGAAGTTAATCCCTTCTATGCCGGCTCCCCCTGGGCCGAGCCAGAGACTCAAACCTCGGCCATTGGCATCAGCCACTTCCGCTATCAAATCGGCAAGGAGGCTGATCGCAGAATCATTGACCAGAATCGCTTGAGCAGCGGCAGGAATCTGGTTATCGGGCAGAGCGGCATGGTTCGCTCGGGCGGTGGTTCGGCCATTGGTATCCAGCTACAGTATCTGATTCTCGATGCGGGTACTGATCTGTCGCTGGTGCAGAATGGCCTGGTCTCGGGGGGAGATCGGGTGAGTGGGATTGTGTTGCAATCCTCTAACCTTACCGCCAAGGGCAACCTAGCCTTCAACCAATGGGGACAGTTGGATCAGGCGGGTACCATCAGCCAGACTGGCCGCGCGGCGGTCGCGGGGATCCGTCTGATTTCGCACTATAGTCTGATTAATCCGGGAACCCCGGTCTGGCAAAGTGGTAGCAGTGCCTGGGACTATACGACCTATTATCTCCCCAATCTGAAATCTCGTCAGGCGGTCAGTTTTACCGGCGGCAGTGCCAAGAACAGCTGGTTGCAGTTTAGCACCCATGGCAGCGATCTGTTGCTGTCGGGGAGTAATAATTTTGATTTTAATGCCGCGCGGGTCATGATTGACCTTGGCGGCAGCAGGGGCGCGGTCCCGGGGGATCAGGGGCGGATTGTTTCGCTCGGGATCAGTGGCTTGCTGGCCAATAACACCGAGATTGATCATTCTGTCACCAACAGCATCACCGCCAATGGTTTGGATCTATTTTACCTGGGCGGGAGTCCGATGACCTCGGTTAGGGGGGGGACTCTCTTTAATCTTGGTAATGGCAGCTTTACCCGCTTGACCGCAGTTGCGGGTGACCTGTCCATCAGTAACTCTGCCATGACCGAGACCCTTGGTGGCAGCCCCTTACCCGTGACTCTGATTACCAATAGCAGTGCCGAATTGGGTCTGGTTTTTGCCAATCCGGCCACCACCACCGTCAAGACCGGCCTGCTGGCGCGGGGGGATGTCACGGTGGGACTGATCAATGCCGCCGCGACCAATGGTGCCAATGGTCTCAGCTTTATTGGCGGGAGTCGTTTGACCACCAATGATGATTTGACCCTGAACGGCAATCTGATTCTCGCGGCCTTTGGCAGCAATGGTTTTGGCGCGGCTGAGGCTGGCCCGCCCGCGACCAGTGGCATCACCAGCGGCATCTGGGTACAGAAATCGATCAGCCTGAACAGCAAGGGCGTCGGTACCGGCGGCGACCGCGCCGATGCTGCGAAAGTCATCATCCCTTCCGACAGTGAATTGGGCCTCTTTAACTTCGGCCGCATTACCGCCGGCAATGGAGTCTCGGCGGTCGGAATCAGGCTCGGCAATGGGCTCGATAATGCCCAGCTGACCAGTGGCAGTCTGCTGACTGTCGCCAACCTCGGCTCGGTTACCGTGACCAGTGGCAATGGCACAGCGGTGGGAATATCCAACAGCCGCATGGGGCTGCTGACTGGCACCATGCTGCGGGTCATCAATATGGGGGCAATCAGCACTGCGGTGGGTTCGACCGCCGCGGCCAGTGGAATCCTGATTGTTGGCGGCTCGGCCAGTGGAGCCCGCAGCGATCTGTTATTTGGCTCGCGCGGGGTTCGCGGCAATGTCCGCGATGTCGAGGCTGACCTGAGCAACCTCAGCGGCAATATTCAGAATCGAGGAGTCATTACCAGCAGCCATGGCACAGCCAGTGGGATTGAATTTAACGGGGTGATTTTGAAGGGCTGGGATCGCTTGAATTTGATCTCCTCCGCCCCGGTATCCTCGGTCTCTGGAACGGCCTATGGAATCTGGCTCAATCGCTCGCAGCTTTTGGCGGGATCAATCGCCTCCGCGACGGTCAGTTTGCAGCTGCAAAAGGGGGCTGCCATCGAGACTCGCAGCAGCAGCGCCACGGCCATTGGTATCGAGATCACCGCCAGCCAGATCACCAGCCGTAATGACATTAAATTCATTCTCGATGATGGTGTGACCATCGTCAATCGCGGCAAATCAACGGCCATCATCGGGGTGCAATGGACAGCGACCGGCAGCCTGAGCGATCAAGCCATTCGCCTGACCGCCGGCGGCAGCCCGGCTAATTTTATCACCGTCACCACCGGCGGCTTTAATCTGGTGCTGAACGACAATGGCCGCGGCATGGTCGGGGAGTCGGGCCTTATCCTTGAACAGGGCGCGGTGCAGCTCGATTTTATCCACCAAAAGGGTTTAATCAGCACCACCACCAATGGCGGTTCTACCAGCCTCGATCCCAATGACCCCAGCCTCAATGGTCGATTGGTCAGCAATGGCCATACGATCTCGGCGCGGGGGCTCAAACTCTATTATGCTGGGCAGATGCCGTCTGTCATGGGTAGCGTGCCAGCGGTGCAGCTGGGGAACGGAGAATTTACCCATTACCAAAAATATGCCAGCGATGTCTATCTATCCGACAGCAGGGTCGGACTCGGCAAGGTCTATTGGTCTTTGAACGATGTGCTGGCCAATACTGGGGCGGTGGATATAGCAGGTCTTGATAGTTCTGTTTTTGATTCTACCCTGATGCTGGTCTATGATACCAATGGTGTTCTTAAAACCAACTGGACCATTGGCGATGTCAAGCGCAACCTAGGATCCTTGCTGACGGCCAAGGGCTTGACCAAATTCAGCGAAGGCCTGACCTATGGTGTCTATCTCAAGCAGCGGGGGCTCGACCTTACGGTAAGTGCCGCGCCACAGGCAGTGGGGATTGCGACCACCGGAGCCATCAGCAATGGCATCTGGGCCGGCGGAACCCTGACGGTCAATGGCATCAATAACTATTCCTATGGGCTTTTGGCTGGTCAGGCGATCAGGGTCAATGATGTTGCGGTGACGGTTCCCAACAGTCTGCTGATTTGGGGCTATGGCAATCCGCAGTTCAGCCTCAAGGATGTATTTAACAATGCTTCCAATATTGGTATCTATCTCAACCACGGCACGACGACGATCAAGACCACCGGCAGCCAGAGCGACCTGACCATTTTGCAAAGCGGCAATATCTTCTCGACCTATGCCACTGTAGTCAATGCTGGGATCTATGATGTAGCCAATGAAAATACCAGCCTCGAGGCGGGGCGGAATCTTAACATTATTCAAAGCAGTTCGGCGACCATCAATGGCTCGGAGGTGCGGGCGATTCGTTTGGCCTCGGATCGCTATGTGGCGGGTGGAGATATTTTGATCGCCCAGTTGGGTACCTTGACCAGCCGCGACCGGCAGGGTTTTGGCCTCTATTTTCGGGTTCGCGGTTTTGTCGAGAATCGCTTTGTCGCCCGCAACCTGATTACCCTGATTGCCAATAATCAGAACCTCTATCTTGAGGGGGTAGCCACTGGTTCGATTCACCCCAGTTTTGCCTTCTATGCCCCGGTCACGCGAATCAACCTCGGTAGCGGCACCGTAATTCAGGGTTCCGCAGGGGTCGAGGGCTATATCAATGCCATTAGCAATAGCCGCGCCCTGAACCGACTGACATTTATGGGCAATGCCCCGACGGTCTATTACACCGGCGGCGATCCAATCGCCATGATCAATGGCGCATCGGCCCCCATACCGGTGATTGACACGAGCTTTACTGGGGCCAGTGCCTATGCCTTTGAACTGGGCGGCAGAACCCTGGATGATGGTTCGGTTACCCGCGCCAATCGTGGTACGGGAACCTTTATCAGACTGTGGCAGGTCGATGGCGATGTGACTCTGGATGGCGATAGTCAGGATTGGCCCGATGCTAGCTCGACTGCCGCCAAGACCGCCGCCCGAGTCAATGCCGCGAATTTTATGACCGGTATTTCGGTCAATGGCACGGTGACGCTCAACAGCTTTAGCGCGACTGCGACTGCCACGGCCGGGCGGGTCAATAATGGCGGCCTGTCGGTGATCGAGGCCTCGGCGATTGATATTACCGGCACTGCCAGCTTTGCCAATGCGGTGCAGTTGCGCAGCCAATGGGGCATTACCCAGACGGGTAGCGGGAGTCTGACCACCAGCAAACTGTCGCTGACGGCGGGCGATACCATTGACCTTGGTTCAGCGACCAACCAGATTGCCAGCCTCGGGCGGGTGGTGACGGGTTCAACTGGGCTGGTGAATTTCAGCCTGAGCAATGGGCTTGATCTCAACTTGAGCGATGAGATTCTGGTGACCGGCGCGGTGCTGATCGATCTCGGAAACCATAATATCAACCTGACCAAGGCGATCAGGATTACCGCCCCGCGCACGATCATCAAGGGCGGGAGTTACAACAGCGGCGGCTTTATGCTGAGTACCGATGGCGGTGACCTCGGGCTGGAGGTAACGACGGTTACCGATGGCGGCTTGACTCGGGTCATTGATCTGCAAGGGACTGGTCGCTATCTGCTGCAACAGTTTAGCAGCGACAAGACCAGCTATCTCTATAGTGGATTGATTCATGGCACGACCAGCGATACCGATGCCGAATGGCGCAATATCGATGACTTTACCCTCCGCACCAGCCTGCCCAGCGGACTGGTGGCGAGTCAAATCAATGGCCTGGTTTCCGCGGGAGATTTGACCCCGACCAATCTGGTGCTGGCGGGAATCGATGTGACTGGCAACCGAAACTTTACCACCAGCGGCACGATTGGAATCGTGGGTGACAATCGAGTCCTCGGCGATTTAACCCTCTCGGCCGCCGCCATCACCCAGAGCAACAGCCAGTCGAGCCTGACCGTCGGTCAGCAGGTGAGTTTAACTGCGACCAATGGCGCGATTAACCTGTCGGGGATTAATCAGCTGGCGAGCATCTCCAGCCTCTCGGCCGTTGGTGGCGGAATCACCCTCCGCAATGGCGGGAGTTTGACTCTGCAATTGGCGACCATCAACAGCGGCGGGGAGGTTAAATTTATCCTCACTCGCGGGGATTTGATTCTGACCCATGATCTGGTCAGCAGCGGCGGGGCTGTGACGATTGAACTGGCCACCGGCAATTACGATAACCGCAACAGTGACCGCGCGGCGAGCGACTATATTTGGGATAGCAGCAACCAGAACCTGAGCCTCAATGCCCTTGATTATCTCGGCAGCAAGGCGGTAGGCGCGGTGGGATTTAAGGTTGGCAGGAGCGGGCAATTTAGCGGGAACTTTACCCAAGCGATCCTGGTCAATTCGCCCTTTGACTCGACCAAACAGAATTACTTCTTTACCACCGATGATGAATCGACATGGCAGGCGGGGAAGGTCGCGGCTGGCTTTAATGACGAGGAGTCGCAATGGCTTTCCTATGATATTCTCAAACAGTCCCAACCCGCCCTGCTGCTGCAACGGCTTGCTGGTAATGATGGTTTGGTGCAGTGGCAGAACAGTACCGTGCAGGTCACGGCCCCCAAGAAATCCCTCTATTTTTATAACCTTAACCTGAGCCCCGCCAGCCCGAACGAAAAGATTCACCTCTCGGGTTATTCCTTGACATTCCTCGGCAATAATCGATTCCAGGGTGATGTCAAACTGGTCAGCGAAACCATCATCAGTCAGTTGCCCGATTCGGTGCTGGATGTCAGCGGAGTCCTGATTCTGCAAAGCGGCGGCGCAATCGACCTGAGCAGCAGCCAGAATCAATTGACCAGTCTAGGCGCGGTCAATTCCGGCAGCACGGTGCAGATTGGCAATGGCCGAGACCTGAGCCTCAAGGGCAATATTGTTAGTGCTGGCGCGATCACCATCGCCCTGTCGCAGGGTAATTTGATCCTAAATCAGGATATTGACTCGCGGGGTGGCGCGGTTCTGCTTGAACTTGGCTCTGGCTCCTACGACAATCGCGGCGAGAGTCTCGATACCCAGCGAGTCTGGACCAGCAACAACCAAACCATCACCCTCAATGCCGCAAAATACCTTGGTGACCAAGACCATCACCAGGTTGGCTTTAAGGTTGGCAGCGCGGGATTTGCCGGCAATCTTGCCAATAACCGTGCGGTGGTTTTTGATTTGACCAAGACGAAGTTTTACTTTACCTCCGATGCCGAAACCTATTGGGACTATTACCAATACTTGGCTGGATTTACCGCCAGCGATTCGCAGTGGCTGGATTACGACTATCTTGCCAATAACAGTTCGGCCCCTGGCCTCTATACCAAAAACGGCGAGGTAACCTGGGGCACGCAAACCGGTTCCTTCCTGCCCGATGATCCGCGCTATAGTTTTGTCTTCTATAGTGTGCGCTCGGCCAAAACCACGGAGCAAACCATCCGGGCGAGCGAGATTAAATTCCTTGGCACCAACAGTTTTGGCGGCGACCTGATTCTGCAAACCACCGCTGGGGCCATTAGCCAGGCCGATGATTCCCGCTTGAGCGTCTCTGGCACCCTCAGCCTGAAGGCCAAGACCGGCATCGCCCTCGAGACCAGCCATAGCAACGGTAACCAGATTGCAGCCCTGGGTACGGTCACTGCCAATGGCGCAATCAGGATCAATAATCGCGGCAACCTGAGCCTCAAGGGCAGTATCAACAGCGATTTCGATAATACCGGGGTAAATCATGAAATTGCCATTGGCCTCAGCCAAGGCAATCTCTATCTGACGCAGAATATCGATTCGATGGGCGGTAATGTCACGATTAACATCGCGGCGGGGGGCTATGACAATAGCGCTGTTGGAGAGTCCGCACCCTGGCTTTGGCGCAGCCACGGTAAGGATATGGTTTTGAACTCTGCCCGCTATCTTGGTCGGGATCAGGATCATGCTGCGATTATCGATCTGGGTTCAGCCACCGCGCGATTTACCTCTAACCTGATGAAGGCGCCATCGAGTCTTGACCGTAGTAAAAGAAATTTTTACTTCACCAACCATGACCGCGCAGATTGGCAGGCCATGCAGGAACAGGCGGGATTTGATGGCCTTGACTCGCTATGGTTTGACCTGAGTGACATTGACCGCCTCGATCTGTCCCGGGGCATAGTCGCCAGCGGCAATGGAGTTTTTGGCTGGAACAGTGCCTTCAAACTTGGCGCGAACCACAATGTATTTTTTGTCAATGTCGATAGGGGTACTGTCGCCAATCCGCTGGTCGTCAATCGGGTGACGATGATCGGTAACAACAGCTTTAACAGCCTGTCGATCACCGCAGCGGGTGGCCTGGTCATCAGCGGCGATGACAATTGGTTTAGGGCAACCAGTCTTACCCTTGGCGGCAATAGCGATTTGATCCTGGGCAATCGCATTCAGTTGAAGATTGGTCAGTTTGTTACTCCGAATAACCGTTTGAATTTAAAGATCGATGGCGACTTTACCGAAACTTCGGGTTTTGCCCTCAATCAGTTCGCTGGCCTGACCATTACCGCGATTGGCTCGGGTGGGAGGATCACGATCGGCGATAGTAACCGCGCCTTTACCGCCCCCTTGACGATTAGGGCCGAAAATACCAGCCTGTCGCTGCGCCTGGTCGCGGCGGGAGATCTGGTGATTGATCGCCTCGAGACCGGCGGGGGTTCGGCGGTCTTCAGGGTCGCGGGGAGTCTCACGGTTGATAATATCGTGGCCGGAGCCATCAACTATCAGACCGGAGGCTTTACCCATCTGAGTGGCAAGTTTGCCACGGTCAGCGGTCGTGCCAGTGCGGTTGATCTGGTCGTGGATGGCGCGGGAACGGTGGTCGGCAATAATCATTCTGACACGAGCTTCACCCTGGGGGGGAGAGGCAGCGCCATTCTGGTCGGGGATATTGGCAGCAGCGGCGGTGGCGAGATTAGCCTCGGGGCGGCGGGCGGCCATACCATCGCTCAGGATGTGACCATCGCCACCAATGGTGGGCCCATCACCATCACCAGCGGGTTCGAGGGTGGTTTTATCCCCAGCCAGACTCAGACCCAGAATCCGGGTTTGCGGCTGAGTGCGGGGCCTGGGCCGATTAACCTTTCGGCTGCTTTGGGGTCGCGAATCAGCCTTGGTTGGCTCGAGATTTCAGCGGGGCGAATCGCCTATGACTCTATGTCGCAGTTGGATTTTTGGTACAGAATTAAATCCAATCTTTACGGCAGGTTAGAGGTTCCATCCGACCAGCCGTTGCAATTGGGACTAGGCCGTTAGGATAGGTTAATTTACCCTTGACAGAATTGCTTGATAATTATACAAATTGTCTAATGGTTAAGTTGTATTTTTGAACTGCTCATGATGGAGTTAGGAATGTTGCATACAGATCGTTCGGTTGCGGATATTAATTCTTTTGTTCATAAGAATAATGGTTTTCTGGGTTCAAAAAACAACAAGCAAATTCAAGGCCTTAATCGTCATGCGGCGGCGGGCAGCTTGATCGCTCGGGATCGGGGCCTTCTATCACGGCTTTTGCTCTCCTCGGCGGCGGCGGTCTTGGCGGGTGTTGGTCTTGGGGGCATGAACAATGCGCAGGCGGCACCGATGGCGGCAGATGCCAGTGTGGTTGCTGGTCAGGCGACCATCACCAACCCGACTCAGCAATCGACATTGGTGCGGCAGGATTCCAGTCGCGCGGTGATCAACTGGAATGGTTTTGATGTTGGTATCGGCGAGTCGGTGGAGTTCCAAGTTCCCACCACCACCAGCGCGACCCTCAATCGGATCAGCAGCAGCGCTCCTTCGCTCATTCAGGGTTCGGTCACCAGCAACGGTCATTTATATTTTGTCAATCCGAATGGTATGATCTTTAATGCCGGCAGTCAGGTTACGGCCAATGGGTTTGTGGCCACGACGGCGGCGATTGCGACCCAGAGCTTTATGAACAGCGCACCAAGCGTGGGGAGTCTGCGCGGCGCGGGCAGCGGAGCGATTGAAGTTTATGGCGAGCTCAAGGCCAACTCCATCGGATTATATGCCCAGGATTTGATGGTAAATGGCACGGTCGATGCCAGCAATGGCTCGGGAGTCGGTGGCTCGGTTACCATGATGGCCGATCGGCTGGCGGCGATTGGCACGGTGGCTGTGATCTCGGCCAGCGGCTATAAGGATGGCGGCACTATCAATATCGGCGGCAATTTCCATGGCACGGGCAGTCTGGTCAATAGCCAGTTTGTGCTGGTTGAATCGGGGGCGGTGATTTCGGCCGATGCGGGCACGACTGGCAATGGCGGCAATATTGTCCTCTGGTCGGATCAGACGACGATCTTTAACGGGAAGATTACCGCTCGCGGCGGCAGCCAGAGCGGTAACGGCGGCCTGGTCGAGGTATCAGGCAAGGTCAATCTGGCCATGAATGGCCTGGTCGATACCAGCGCGGCCAAGGGTAATGCGGGCAGCCTGTTGCTCGACCCGGGAGTCTTGACCATCACCGATGGTGCTGCGGCAAGTCCGGTGAGTGGGGTAACCAACACGGGCACCCTGTCGCAATCACCCACCAGCCTGCCGCTGGCCTGGGGTGGCAACCTGTCCAATAGTTATCGCACCTGGAGCAGCGACCTGCTGGATATCCAGTTTGGCCCGGGATTCAACGATGGTCAGACCGGAACCAGCACCTTTTCGGTTACCAGCACCAAGGTGGTAGAAAACCTGGCCCTCGGTAATGTGACCCTTGAAGCCGATGAGATCAATATCAATCGCAATGTGATGATTAGCTCCGCCGCTGGCAATGATCTCATATTTGTGGGTCGGACGACGGTTGGGCGCGGCGTGCAGATTAACAATCTGGGTGGCGATTTAAAATTCTTCCTTCATGACAACGATGGCCCGGCAAGCCGTACGGCTGGCACGGCCATAGGGAGTCAAGGGGATGGGATTGTCTTTGGTGATGTCGCCTCCGCCGCGGCGGGCGACAAGATTATCCTGACCGCCAATAATATTGATGTCGCCACCACTGCCTATGGCGATTTGAACTACAAAACTCTGGCGCGGGAGATTACATTCAATGCCCCAGTCGATTTTGTCCTGCCGGCCTTTGCCGCTTCAGGAACCAGTGGCGGTCGCCTATCGGTTACGACCGGAAATGCAGTGCAGGGAGAGGCATTTTATGCTGGGAGGGCCTATGAGTATTTTAGTGATTATGATAATGCAGGTTGTATCAATAATCCAATCTGTATTCATGATGGTTCCAATAGTGGAAGAGGTGGTTATATCCCAGGCATAGCCTCGATTCCTGAGAAACAGGGCTATGATTCTGCCAATATCAATGTCAAGGCCCTGGTAACGGTTACCAATGGTGCCGAGGTCAATCTCGACCTCGGCGGCGCGGCCAAGGTGGCGGGGGCAAATAACCTCGCCACCACCTATGGTGGCGGTCGGGTTGTGATCGATACCGCCAAGACCCTGACGGTAAAAAATCTGGATAGCAGTTCGCCGACGGCCTTTATCTTTTCGGCGGCGGGAATCACCCAGGGCAATAGCACCAGCAGTAAGATTATTCTGGAAACCGGGGTTCTGCTTTTGCAGGAAAAGACGATTAACGGCGACCTCTATGTCAATGCGGGTGGAATCTATAAGAATGCGATTGATGCCAGTGATGAATCAATCACAACGGCCTTAACCGCTGCCAATAAGCAGTCCGTGAGCAGTGCTAGTCCAACCGGAATCACTGGCGGCACGGCCCTGCTCAACCTGACCACCGACGGCAAGATCATTGTCGCCGCCCAGCCGACCGCTTCGCCGATTGGTCGCTTTACCGCCGGTAAGGGGATCAAGGTCATTGGCGCCCTGACTGCCGGCTTTAGTATGTCCTTTGTATCTGGCGGCTCCATCACCCACACCGCTAATGGTGTCAAGGTGGTGGCGGGCCTCTATATTGGGGCCAATGTAACCTCGAATTCGGGTAGCTTGACCCTGGTCAATAACGGCAATTTTACGGTGGGTACCGATGGCACGATTGGCGCGGGAATCTATATTAACAAGGCCTCGCTGTTGGCGACTTCATCCCGAATCACCCTGACCAACAATGGATCTGTTACCAATGTCTTGGGCGACGAGATTTCGACAGCTACTGACAAGTTTTCGCAGATTGCGACGGTTGGCATCTATCTCAGCGGTACCTCGACCGCATCCGCTTATAGTTTTTCAGCCGATGCCAAGTCGGTGACCATTGTCAATAATGGCGATCTGGTCTATGGCTATGCCCGCCAGGCCTATGGGGTTTTGGTCAAGGACTATTTGGTCAAGTCCACCAGCGGTGCCATTACCATCAGCCAAAATTCAGCGATGAGACCCGAAAACCTTTCGGGTATCTGCACGACATCTGGCAATCCCTGTGGTCATGTCCTCTATATTGATAAGACCGATGGCACGGCAACCGCGGATGGCGATGTTTTTGCCGACAATACCACCGCACGGAAGAAGGTAGTAGACAGCACTAATGCCAATGCGGTTCAGGCCTTTAGCCAGACGGCGGGGATCGAGATCTATAATTCCAAACTCTGGTCGACTCAATCGACCATTTCGCTCTATAGGGGCGGCAGTCTGAACCAAACCAATGATGGGGTTGATAAAGCACTTACAGATAACTTTACAACCCGTGTTATTACTAGTGGAGGTGTAGCCTATACACCGCAGGGTACTGTGACCGCCGATCCTGATACCGGAAATACTCGTGGAACCCTGGGACCTTACAGATATAAAGATTCATTTAGAGATTTAAGCGGAAATCCCGCTCACGCCTATTTTTACATTATTCAAGGGGTTGCCTCGGCTGGCAATGGCTATCCGGTGGGTTCGGGCATCTATATCGAAGGCAGCACGATTGAGACCAGCAGCGCGGCCAATGGCAATGGCAATATCACCATTAATGATGCGGGTCTCGTCCAGGGCTATTTCGGCAATATTTTTGATTGGGGTACCGACTATCCGATCTTTGGCGTTAAATTCTATGGTGGTGTTCGCGGTAATACTATTACGGCGGCGCGGGATCTGACCGTGACTCAATCGGGTCTTGTCAAGTCGCGCAGCCTCGGCCTGGCGGTGGGGATAGAGATTGACAAGTCCAGCCTGACCGGCAAAAACAACCTGACCATTCAACAGACTGGCGCGGTGACGGCCTATGCCTGGGATCAGGCCAAGGCCGATGCGACCGGTAATTACTATTCAGCCAGCGGAATGAAGTTTAACAAGACCCTGGATGCGCAAAACCAAAATATCTATGGTATTCGCATGGTTGCCTATGGCAGCACGGCCGCTGACGGAGTCAATTTAATTGGCGGCGGCAATAACAGCAGAGTTATCCTGACCACCAACGAAACGGATCTATCGCTCGGTGCGGCCATATCGAATGATTCCACCCGGTGGGGTGCGGCACCAACTTCAACCGAAAATGATCGCACCAAAAGAACATTCTATGTCGCCAAATTTAATAACTATAATGTCAAAACGGCGGGACTTTTGCAGATTAATCTGGGCGGCGGTAAGCTCATTGCCCATGATGTCAACTTGACCGCGACGGGAATCACGACCAGCTATACCGGTGCCGTCCCGACCGTCATGACGGGTAATACAAAGGCCCTGGATGCGGGTTCGGCGGGGATTAATGTTCTGTATAGACTGTCAAGACCGGCGGAGGATACGACCCTTACCGGCTCCCTTGAAGTGACCAACAGCAGTTTGATTTGGCACTATAATGACGGCAGTGCCAAAACCAAAACCCTTACCGACAATGTTTCGTCGGTCAGCGGCCTCACTCTTTTTGCGACAACCGCAGCCGGGGGAGCGGTTTACGGCGGGATCTCGGTTAGGGTGCCGATCCTTTTGAATACCGGAGCCCTGGATCCAGCGGGAGCCTCCACCAATCAGGGGCTGCCGGGCTTTACCACCACCCGCGACATTACCATCAGCGGCAATTCATATTTTGACCAGTCCCTGACTCTTGATGCGGGTGGCACCATCACCCAGGCGGCGGGTACGGGCAAGGCCTTGACTCTGAAGACTGGCTCGAAATTGACCCTGCGGGCGGGTGGTAATATTCTGCTTGGCGATAGCGGTAATGATATTGGCAATTTGGGAACGGTCAACGGTCAGGGGACTGTGACCCTGGTCAATAGTAAAAACCTGACCTTGTCCGGCAATATTACCGCACAGGGCTTGATTAAGTTTGATCTGTCGGCGGCCAATGCGGCGGCTTCGGTGGCGGTCTTGACCATCGGTGCCAATATTGTGACCAGCGGCGGTGATGTCGATCTGAATGTGGGTGCAGAATTTGGCGATGTCAGTAATAGGGTTGGAGCCAATTTATATAAGCTCAAGACCTCGGGTAAAGATCTTAAACTTAACTTCAATTCCTTTTCGGGAGCTGCCATAACTGCTGCTGATTCGGTTGTCTTCGATCTGGCGGCACCGGCACCCAGCACCTCCAAGGGAAGATATATCACCAGCGGCAGCGGCACCAAGAATTTATCGGGTACTGATACCAAATTTGGACTCTATAGCGGCGCTTCCGCCCCGACCGATTCGACCCTGACCAACATCACTTGGGTTAATTATGATGGTCTGCTTAAAAATCTTCCCGATGGTCTGGATGTAAATAATTTTAACGGCACCTTGAGCAACCTAACCGAAACCATTTTTGGCGCTGAAGTTAATTTTTACAAGGTGACAGGCACCATTACTGGCGCGGTTAATTTGATCGTTGGCGGCAAGGTCAATTTTATCGGTACCAACAGCTTTACCAATCCGCTCAATATTAATGTCACGGGTGGCAGCACGAACGAAATCCGCCAGCTGGCGGGGCTTAGTACAACGACCACCGCGACCAATGTGTCCAAGATTACGGTCAGCCAAGCCTCAGGACAACTCAGCCTCTCCACCGCGGCGGGTCAGATTCTACTGGATGGGGGTAAGAAGGATATAACTGACAATAGTAGAACCGTTACCGTCGGAGTCAATAGCCTCGGCAAGCTGGGCGAGGTCAAGGCTGGCACGAGTACCGCGGCGGCATTGACCATCAATTTTGATGGTAATCTTGTTTTGAATGGCGATCTCTATGGTTCGGCGATTACGATTAAACGGGCCGATGCAGCAACCACCAGCACTGTTATTCTTGGCACAAACATTACCTCCAGCGGTGGAAATGTCGCCATTGATATTGGCACCGGTCGTTATCTTTCAGCCGCTAACTTTACCACCACCCCAGCGGGTTTTAAATGGACGACCTCGGGTTATAATATGACCATCGATTCCTTGGGGGTTGGACTCGGCACCGAAACCACCAGTTTTGACCTGACTAAAACAACCCAAGCAACAGACGGCGAATTTACCGCGCGGGTTACCGTTGCGCCCGGCAAGACCCTGGTGATTGGCGATGCAACTGCAACGGCTACGCTCGCTGCAAACGAAGTCAGGTTGCTCGCCGGTGATATTATCGACAAGAACAAGATTACGGCAAAAACCACGACCGCTTCGATAACCGCAGATGCCTATAGTTTGCGGAAGGGTGTCTATAACCTTGGCGGCGGTGATCTTGAATTAACCGCCACCACCGGGACAATCACCATTGGTGTGGCAGGTTCGGCCGCGACCGATGTCATCCAGATTAATGGCAGCCTTAAACTCTATACCACCAATGCTGCTATGAATATCACCCAGCTTGGTTTGAATAAACTGGTGGTTACCGACACCTTGACCCTGTCTGCGACTGGGGCGATTGCCCTGACCAGTGCGACCGGCGGTAATGACATTGCCAAGCTGGGAACGGTCTCCGCAACCAGTGTTGATATTAACAATATGGCGGCAAGCGGTACCTTGACCCTGACCGGGGATCTTACGGTCTCGGGTGTGACCACCATCAAGACCAAGAACAATATGACTCTGGCCCCCACCGCCGCAGGCGTAACCGAGGTTAAAATCATCGGCGGCGGCACGGTCAATTTTGAAGTCGGCGGAACCTATGTCGATAATGGGAAACAGCTGGGACTCTATAGTTCATATACCAGTGCGGCTACAAATACCCTCAGCTCCGCGGCGATTTCGGTATTTGCTGCCGCTTGGGATCAGTCCGTAGACACTTTAGCGGCAAACAACAAAACCATCAGAACCCAAGGCACCTTGACCATCGCCAAGACCTATACGGGCAGTGCCACTGCAACCCCTGGCGCGGGTAATCTCTGGATCACCAGCAACAATCTTACCCATGGCACCGATACGATTATCAAGGTCATTCCCACCAGCTTTGATCGCTTCAAGGTTGTTACCCTCGACAATTCCGCAATTGTGACCGGTATTCTCTATACGGGTACGGGCACGGTCTTTATCGATGGCTTTACCTCGGCCGTAACCGGTTCTTCGGACATCAAGGCGACCAAGATTGTCATTGGCAATGGTACCAATAACGGTAATACACCGAGTAGTTTTGCCGGCGCCTTAAGGCTGACCACCACCACCATCACGGGCGAAGGCGTGTCGCAAAACCCCGGTGCCGGTTTAACCAGTGGAAATCTAACCATTGACACTACTGCCGCCGCCTCGGGAACCGCGGGGATCGTGCTTGACTCGTCGTTAAATTCGCTTGCGAATATCATGTCGTTAAAATCCAAGGGTAATATTACCATCAATACCCAAAGTGCCACTACGACGCTGAAAGATAATATTGTTTTGAATGGTGTCTTCAAGCTTACGGCAATGGCGCTTTATCTTAACCAAGATTTAACCATTAGCGGAGCGACCAATGCGGTTGCTACTAACCCCAGCCTTGATATTACGGCGACCCAGTTTAATGATAATGCCAAGAAACTGACCATTGATGGCAACAATGCCAAGCAAGTCAAGTTTACCGCTGGCGCTTGGAATTTAACCGCAGCCACGACATCGATTGCCATTGAAGGTGCGGGCTCTAAATTCGATGCCTCCAGTAGTTTCACGGGAGCCAATCTTTATATTACCAGCACGGCCAATGCCGCCAGCGGTTCGACCTATCGCAGCGGCAAGACCGGCGATTTTATCTCCACCATTCCGGGATTGAGCAGCAGCCTGCCGGGCAAGATTACGATCAATGCGGCAGCCGTGGTTGAAACGGGGGCAACGCAGAACTTCACCGCCCCGGGTGTGACCTATACTGGTGGAGGCAAGGTCTTTATCGACGGCTTCAGCGGGGCGACAGGTGCCAGCTATGCCATCAGCGGCACCAGCTTCGTCTTTGGCGATGGCACGGGCGGAGCCGCCAGCAGCTTCAGCGGCAAACTGTCCCTGACGGCCAGCGGTACCGTATCGCAATCGGCGGTCTTGACGGTCACTGACATCCTGTCCATCACCATCAACGCAGGCAACGGCGGCATCACTCTTAACAACGGTTCCAATCAATTATCGATCCTCGGGGCCATGACCTCGCTCGGCGGCATCAGCCTGAGCAGTGGTTCAACTGTCACCCTCAATGGTTCAGAAATCAAGGCTGGCGGGGCCTTTAGCTTTACCGGAACCAGCCTGACCCTGAGTGCCGACACCACCATCAGCGGCGCGACTTCGGTGGCGGTGAACCTGTCGGGAACCTATACCGATGCGACCAAGAAATTGACCTTCAGCAGCCAGAACCTCTCGGGTGCGGCGAAATTTCTTTCGGCCAACTGGGCGATGACGGCGGCCGATGGCTCATCAATCGTGGTTACGGGCGGTGGTTTTGATGCCCAGACCTATTACAACGGTGACATCTATTTTGGCAGCGGATCGGCCAGTGGTTTCAGAATTGCCAGTCTGAACAACAGCGGCAGCTTTAATGCCGCCAAGATTGCTGTCAAGACAGGCAGCGATAAGATCGGGCCGGGTAATGCCACGACCGGCACCTTCTATTTCGATGGCGCGAGCCTGACCACGGGATCAGAAGTCTATAATATCACGGCGCAGAATATCATCTTTATCGGCACCAACCGCATCGATGGCAAGCTTAACCTAAAGTCCACCAGCGGCGGAGTCAGTCAGCGCAGCGGCAGCACCGTCAATATTGGCGAACTGTCGATCAATGCCGCGGGTGAAGTGAACTTGACCAACAGCGGCAACAGCCTGGGTCGCCTTAACGCGATCAAGTCAAACACCGAGAATGTCCGTCTCGCCAGCAGTGTGACGGCGATGGGTCTTTATGGCAATATCGATGCGGGGAGTGGTAAGATCATCTATCTCAGCGGCAGTGTCGCAATAAAGGAAAATATTTCGACCAGCAGTGGGGCGGCCATTGTCCTGAATATTGGCAGCAATACCCTATCCAACGGAACGGATGGGACATCGGCCAGAAAATGGTCAACCGGGTCTACAGCCCTGTCGGTCAGCGTCAATGGCGATAGCAATGTGAGTTTATTTACAGGTTCAGGCGCTACCCATGCCTTTGAAGGTACTGGCATCTATAGTGTCGGTGTCTATTTGGTCGGGGAATATTGCGTAGGGTTCGACTGTGCTGGTTCCAGCGGAAACTGGATTGGCGATATTCGCGGCGGCGGAACCTTAAATGCCACAAATCTTGGTTACCTTAACTCCACCAATGCCATAACCAAGAAAAATGATGCAACCATCGAGGCTACGGGCAATCTGACCGTCAAGACCGCCGGTGGCACTGATTCTTACAAGAACTTCAAGAGCGGCGGAACCCTAACCATCACTGCGACCCAAGACCTGACCTTAAAAAGCGTCTCCAGCAGCGGTAATATTGTCATCACCACCGATGCCGGCAAGAAGGTTACCCTCGAGTCCGGGGCCAGTATCGATAGTGGCAGTCAGACCAACAGCGTCAGAATTACCAGTTCGGGCCTGACCCTGGCGGGTGCTGTTTCTTCCAAGGGAGCTCTATCGCTGCTGCTCGGGAACGGTGAATATAATATCGGTGCCAATAATGGTTGGGATCTCCAGACCAACAGTCTGGTCTTCCAGGCTGGCTCGGTCTTGAAAACTGGAGGAGTCGCAGTCGACAACGATACCTCCGTCTTTACCAATATCACAACGGTAACCTTCAGTACCAGTGCCGTGACCACTCAACGCACCGATACCGGTTCAAAGGTTGACTTTATCGCTGGCCGCGATCAATATTTTACCAACATCGAGGATATCGACAGCAACGACTATTACGAACTGAAGCGGCAGTTGGGCGGTTCGGTCGATCTCCATCCCCTCTCTGACCTGACCCGGATTAAAACCACGGGGACGGTTGCCGGATTTAAACCGATCGACAGCGGTATCATGAAATGGGGTGCTGGCAATGGTGGCGGAACGACCCGCTTGACCGCGACGGGTTACACTGTGACATTCTTGAATGTTTCGAATTTGAACCTGACCAGTACCATTCTGGCCGATTTAATCAACATGAAGACGATTGTATTTGCTGGTACGACGCGCAGCGGGGGTAGCCTTGACCTCAGCAGTTTAAGCAACAAGACGGTTGTACTCGGTGAGAATAGCCAAATTACCCGCACTCTCAAACTGAGCGATAGTACCGAACTGTTGGTGCAGTCGGGGGCGATTGTGCCAAATTTGGTGGTGACCGGAAGCGGGTTCCTGTCTAAACTGACGGTATCGGGTACGGTTAATATTCGCACGGCGGTCAAGGCCAACAGCCTGGGATTTGATCCGAGTGATTATGGTTCCGTCAATCTGACCATGGATAATAGTGGTAACGAAATCGGTTCGATCTCGGGCAGCTTCAGTGGCGGATATATTCGGATTGTCAGCAATTCAGCCTCGACCATTTCGGTGAGCGGGCTGAAGACTGGCGGCGGCTCGATCAGCTTGACGGCCCTGCGCAGCAATGTCACATTTTCCACTGTGAATACGGGCGGCGGCTCGATTGTTGTGACGGCGCGCAATGGCGACTTTACGGCGACCGGACTGGTTGCGGGTCGAGTCGCTTATAACGCCGGGCGGGTGGATTTGCAGGGTAGCTTTGCCGGTTCATCGGGCCGATCAGCCTCGGCCTCGATCGATAATTCAGCCGCGGGCGCGGTGGTCGGCGATAGTACGACCGACACCAGTTTAAGCCTTAAGGGCAGGGGGTCAATTATTCTCGGCGGCTCCTTGACTTCGCTGGGCGGTGGCGAGATTGCCATAGCCGAAAGCGTCGGCTCGGTAACCGTCGCCGCCAAGGAAGCCAAGCTTACCAGCAAGGGTGGCGTGATCACCATCCTGCCGACCCGAGTCGATGATATTATGGCGGGAACCAATGGTCTCAGCCTGGATGTGGGTGGCTCGGGCAAGATCAGCTTCAGGCCGGACATGGCCATTGGTGCCAGATCGAGCCTCGGCTGGGTCGAGATCAAGGCAACCAGTCTGAGCATCCCGAATCTGTCAATCACCACCGGCACAGGGGCCAGTAAAGCAACCATCATGCCGAGCCTTACCGACTTCAGCAACCGAGATGCCCGCCGCTGGGGTGTCGGGGCCTATTAGGGGTTAAGGTTTTACGCGGCGATATTGCCATTGCCCTCCAGCCGCCTTGTTACAGGTGGCTGGAGGGTAATGGTTTTTACCTATTTGAAAGAGTGTCAAGGGTTCGAATCAGAATCTGAAAACTGGGCGAACGGTTGGAGTTAAGATTCAAATGGGAAGCGATTGCAGCTGAACCTATCCCTTTTGAATAGTTCGGAATAATGGTTTCGATTTCTCGTACCGGAAAATCCAGTTCGTCGGGATTACGAAACCTCTGTTGGTTTCTGTAATCATTAACTTTTGGCCCGTAAACCCTTATCAGGGCATCAAAATCCGCCAAGAACCATGATTCCAATTCTCGGCAAACGATGCGAATGATTGTTTTATTATGGCTATGGTTTGGCACAAGACTCTGTAGTTTTGCTTTTAATTTGATGCAATCACCCCGGTCTTGATCCTGAAGAATAACAAAATTCGCAGCAACAGAATTGAGGGCATTGATTTTAGGTTCAATGTTCTTGCGCAGGTCGTCTTTTCCATTAAAATCAAATATCAAATGATCTATATTAGGGAACTGCTTTAGCAATTCCTTTAAAACAAGCTTCATTGATTTCTCTTCCACTAAAAAAATTACCTTCACCATCACCCCCTAGTCGAGCAATTCAGGTCTATAGTTCTTCCCAAGAAAATCATCGCATTGCCAGTCGATAATTCCTTGCTCCCACAAATATCCAAGTTGGTCGCCATTATCGATTAACTTCGTTATGATTTCGCTGTCGGCAATTCGGTGTGCCGTGGTGAATCCGTTGGTTTTGCGAAGGGCATAGAGTTCATTGACCTTAACAGAATTCAAAAATTCAGGACTGTGGGTCGTGATAAAAATCTGCTCGCCGCGCCTTGCATAGTCACGGAATTCCTCGGCAAGAATATAGAGCAGATCGTGATAGAGTTGATTTTCTGGCTCCTCGACCGCCAGCAATGGATGGGGCTTCGGGTCAGCCAGAAGGAGCAAATAGGCAAAAATCTTAATCGTGCCATCGGAAACAAACTTGCCAATAAAGGGTTCGACAAAATTATTGTCTTTAAATCGTAACAATACTCTTCCATCGGCCAGATCGACTGATTCAACTGACTCAATCCCAGCGACTCGTTCGCTCATTTTTTTAAGACAGGATGCAAAAATTTCAGGCTCACTTTGTGCTAAAAATTTTGCGTAGTTTGCTAGATTATCCCCAGACCTAGACAGATGCTCGGCAAGTGCTGTTTCTTGAATGGTGCGGGCTTGATCAATATGAAAATCAGAAATATTCCAACCTTCGATCATTTTACGAAAACTGGAGACAGACCTAAATTTATCAAATTGCCCAAGACCTTTAAGGGCTAGAATATCAGGTGACTCTAAAGTAAAATCAGTTCGTTCTTCTGTCGATTGATCCTTATTAAAATACTGGTCTTCGTTGGTGATTGCCTTGCCAACGCCATTGCTAAAATCAAGAAAATGCCAAGGTTGACCATATTGGCCTCGTCTAAATTTTAAAATTTCTCGTGATATTTTTGCTTTAAATCCGTCTTTGATGATTCGTAATTCATAGGTAGTTTTGGGCTGATCATTGGCAACACGAAATTGTATGTTCAGTTCAATTTCGCCCTCTTGGCCGCGGCTTATGACCTCGTTAAATCCGCCGCGCTTGGCAAGGGCGACCGAGACATTATCGCGTAGGGAATCGCTCAAAAAACTAAAGACATCAAACAGAGTCGATTTGCCGACACCGTTTTTGCCAACAAAGACGCACATGGCCGGCAGGTTTTTAAGATGCAGGTCTTTGAAGGACTTGTAGTTTTTGATGCGCAGAGATTCGATTTTCATGGCTGAATTTTAGCAAATTAACAGTCGAATCACAAACCAAATCAAACCCGAGCCTTCGGGTACCCCGTCGGGATTGCGCTGCCCATGCCTGCGCGGTTGCCGAGCCATTTATCGAGTTCGGTCACGGTTTTAATTTTCCCCGCTGTGCCGCTTGGGAATTTTAACCCCTCGGCCAGGGTCATGACCGACAAACCTACCAAAGCCCCGTCTTTAAACAGGGCCGAGTTCTTGTATTTTTGTAAAATCACGCCCTGACCCTTGACCAATGTTGGAATCTGCTCGAGTGGGAAGATCAGCATCATGTTGTTCTGCCCGACCGCCACGACATGGCTCGCGGCCGATTCGGGCAGGCGCAAGCAGAACTGCGCCCGCGCCCCCTCGGCCGGAGTCAGCACCTGCCGCCCATTGCGAGTCTGGGCCAGCAGCCCCTCGCCCTGAACGATAAAGCCGCGGCCATCGTTCGATGCCAACAGGAAGCGCGACTCGGGCTGGTAGATAAAAATATCGATCAGTTGATGTTCGGCAGGAATTTCTAAAAACAAGCGCAACGGTTCGCCAAATCCCTTGCCGCGCGGTAACTTGTCTGCCGCCAGAGTATAAAACCGCCCGTCGCTGACAAAAATCAGCAGCCGATCCCGACTATCAACCCTGATCGCGGCAAAGAGCGAATCGCCATCCTTGAACTTGACCTCGTTCAGATCATTGTCCTGGCCGCGAAGTGAACGAATCCAGCCCTTGGTGCTGAGAATCACCGTCAGGGCCTCGCTGGGGGCGGTGGGTTCGGCCGGAATCTCGATGGTCGGGGCCTCGCCCTCGATGCGGGTGCGCCGCCGACCAAGTTCAGTATCAGGACCAAAAACCTTGTCTAAGGCCTTGATTTCATTTTCGATTGCCTTCCACTGCGCCTTGGGATTTTCGAGCAGTTTTACCAATGCCTGTTGCTCGGTGGTTAACTTGGCCGCCTCCTCCTGCAGGGCCATCTCTTCGAGTTTGCGCAGGCTGCGCAGCCGCATGTTCAGAATCGCCTCGACTTGAATTTCGTTCAGTTTGAATTCGGCCATCATGATCGGCTTGGGTTCGTCTTCATTGCGAATGATGGCAATGACGCGGTCGAGGTCGAGAAAAATGACCAAGAATCCTTGCAGAATTTCCAACCGCGCCGCCACTGCCGCCAGTCGATGCTGGGAACGACGAAGCAAGACCTCCCGCTGATGGTCGAGATAGCCCTGTAAAACCGCCCGCAGGTTTAACACCTGCGGCGCGCCATCGGCCGCCAGCACATTCATATTCAATGGAAAACGCGACTCCAAAACCCCGGCGCGGAACAGCGATTCCATCAGCACGGCGGGCTCAACCGTGCGGCTGCGCGGCTCCAGCACAATCCGCACCAATTCGTCGGATTCGTCGCGGACATCGGCGAGCAGCGGAAGAGTCTTGGCCTCCAACAGTTCGGCAATCTTCTCGATGATTTTCGACTTGGCCAGTTGGAAGGGAATCTCGGTCACGATAATCTGCCAGGCCCCTTGCGGTAATTTCTCCACCTGCCAAAAGGCGCGGAGGCGGAAACTGCCGCGACCAGTTTCGTAAGCCTGGGCAATCGCCGCCGCACTCTCGACCAAAACTCCGCCGGTGGGAAAGTCAGGGCCAGCGACAAACTGCAACAGTTCGCCGACCGAAGCCTTGGGCTCCTTGATCAAATGGAGCAGGGCCAGCGACAGTTCCGCGACATTATGGGGCGGGATCGAGGTCGCCATACCGACGGCAATGCCGCTGGAACCATTGGCCAGCAGGTTGGGGAATCCCGCCGGCAGCACCACTGGCTCCTCCCCATCATTGTCATAGGTCGGGCGGAAATCGACCGTGTCTTGATCGAGCCCGCGCAGCAGCATAGCGCCAACCGCGGTCAATCGCGCCTCGGTATAGCGCATCGCCGCAGCATTATCGCCGTCGATATTGCCAAAGTTACCGTGGCCATCGATGAGCGGATAACGAAGCGAAAACTCCTGCGCCAGCCGCACCAGAGTCTCGTACACCGCCTGATCGCCGTGGGGGTGGAACTTACCGATCACATCCCCCACCACCTTGGCGGCTTTTTTGGGCGCGGTGGTGGGGCCGAGTCCAAGCTCCGACATGGCAAAAAGCAGCCGCCGATGGACTGGCTTTAAACCATCGCGGAGATCGGGCAACGATCGGGACATGATGGTCGAAAGGGCATAGGAAAGGTATCGCTCGCCGAGGGCATCGGCAAAGTCAACCAGCGGCTCGCCGTCGGTGGGGGCGGTGGGATTCAAAAGATCGGGGGGCGCAGCCGACATGCTTAACTCGCCTTGGCCACGGTTACCGACTTATCGAGAATGATGGCAAAAAGCGCATCGGCACTGGTGGCACTGCGCAGCTTCTCGCAGGTCGCCGAATCGCGCAGCAGCCGCGAGATCAAGGCCAGGGCCTTTAAATGATCAGCCCCGGCCCCTTCGGGGGCCAGCAGCAAAAACACCAGATCGACCGGTTGATCGTCGATGGCTTCAAAATCAATCGGGGTCTCGAGGCGGGCAAAAAGGCAGATTAATTTTTTTAACTTCGGCAGCTTGCCGTGGGGAATGGCAATGCCATTGCCGAGTCCGGTGGTGCCGAGCCGCTCGCGCTCGATCAAAATATCATAGATGGTTCGCTCGCTGATACTGATCTCGGGGGGAATCTGGGCTATGGCTGACCGTGCTAATTCTTTAAGGACTTGGCTCTTGTTGCCAGCCTTGAGGTGAGGGAGGATGGAACGGGTGTCGAGAATCTCAGTGATATTCATGCTTACCTGCAATGCTGTTGCGACCAAACCAGGGTCGAAGCTTTTGGTGATTATCACCAGTCTATTGTGCAAGTGCAAGAAAATTTAATTTAAGGCGTCGCGAATAACCTCTCAGTTTAATTAAGGGTGGAGAAATTTATGGCGAAATATAGGAATTTTTTAATCCATTTCAAAAAATAGTATTGACATGTAGTTTTTCTCGTAATAATTTAATCCTGTGATTAACAACTTATTAATAAAGCGGTTTGTAAAAATGAGAAAACTATTGATAACTATAGCAATTTTGCTTGCAAACATAAATTTAAGGGATAGCTATGCTCTAATGAATGGGTTTGGTATATCTAAAGTTTTTGCAAATGATTTTGCTTATGAGTCAATTCTAGAAAAGCAGGTTAATCCAGTGCGTGTATCAAGCTGTGGGAATAAAATATTTTTTAATAGTGCGCGATGGGAATTGGATGACGGTTCATTGAGCAATCCAAAATATGCAAATGAAGTATTAGACTGCTGGGCAGCCAAAATAGAGGGGGGAGAGACGGTCAAGATAAAAGTTTACGGTCATGCAGATAAACGAAAATTTAGTAAGGGGAATAAAGCCTTATCTGAATTCAGGGCAAAGTCTGTATCTGATTATCTTGAGGCAAAAACAGGATTAAAACTTGAAGATGGTATTGAAGGTTTAGGGGATGGAAATCCTAACCCTGATTGTGACGAAGAGAAGTGTTGGAAAGAAAATCGGTGGGTAGAAATTAGAAATCTTTAACCAAAGGAAGCGAAAATGACTAATATCAGAATAAACTTGAGGCATAAAAAAGATAAACTGGCTCGTAATACTGCCATTGTTACGATTTTTACTTTTATGCTTATTAACCTTACCTCTTGTAGTAAAGGTGGATGTGACATCAATACATCTGGTGATAGTAAGGTGCTTGATACTAATTGTAGTACAACGACAACGACAATAATACCGCCACTTACCCTTCCTGGGGTGCCAAAATGAATATTTTTAAACTATTCAAAGGCTTTGGTATTTATTGTTTGTTTACTATAGCTTTTTTGCTGGCTTCTTGTAGCGGGAAGGTTACTGTTAGTTGTTACATAAACTCTAATGACAGCTCAACAGTAAGTTCAAACGATTGCAGTACGAATAACTATGCATCAACTCAAGTGAATTACAATATAACACTTGAAACAGCAAAAAATAGAGACCCTTCCTATTACAGTTATATCAATCGAATTGTGATGAGTCTATCCAACTATGTTAATCGAAACCCGGTTAACCCCAAATCTGAACAAACAACAATTGCTGACGCGACGAAAATAGCCAATGGCAGTAATTATCTCCGATGTGGGAATTCTGAGGTTGAATGTTCAAAATCTGGTTATCAGCAAGTTTTTGGATTACATACGGGTACAGAAATTCGGTTTATGGGGATAAGAAATGACAAGACTCCGATGAAAATTGCAGCTGATACGGATGGCAAGTCGACACCACGAACCTATGGTTATTTCTTCCCTGGGGCTGGAAATATTGGGTGGAAAGCTACAGAAATTTCTGCCAACGAAGATGCAGATTATTGTGGAAAATTAACTAGCTCTGGTACACCAGTACAGGAATGTTTTAACAGTCAATATTTTCGCGGGGGTGGAGATGTGTTTGTCCACTGCTATAGCGAGTCTTTTGGCTCGAAGGCGTTCCGAAATAGCTGCTGGCGTGGGTTCTATGTTGATGCCGAGATTAAATGTTCGGGTGACATTGCCAATCCATTTGATGATCTCTATTGTCGAAAGGATGAGGGTTTTGAAGTAAGTTATCACGAGCCAATTTCGGTACAAAAACCCAACTGAACAAACCAAAGGGATTGTTAATGTCAAATTCGATCTATTGACGATGAATAGGCAAGATTTTGTAAACTATCTTGTGACCATTGCCTATTCGAGACCGTTGCAGTTGATTTATGCGGGTAATTGCGATAACACAGGGCAGAAGCTGAATTTAGGCACTAGGCCCTTTAACCCATTATGCCCGGGCAATCATGAAACAGGTCTTGATCAAAGCCGGAGCCGTCCAAGTCACAGAAGTCCCGCCCCCCGCCCTCGCTGCCAAAGAAATATTGGTGCGGGTCGAGCGCAGCTGCATCAGTTCCGGCACCGAATTGGCTGGAATGCGCATGTCCGGAATGCCTCTCTATCGCCGCGCCCTCAAACAGCCCGAAAATCTCGCCAAGGTCATGATGATGGTCAAGGAACAGGGGCTCAAACGCACCCTCGACCGGGTTCAGGGCAAGCTGGCGGCGGGCAGTCCGACCGGCTATTCTGCCGCGGGCTTCGTGGTCGCGGTTGGCGATCAGGTCACGGGCTTTGCGGTGGGCGAGCGGGTCGCCTGCGCCGGGGCGGGCATTGCCAACCATGCCGAATTTATTGCCGTGCCGGTCAACCTCGCCGTCGCCATTCCGCCCGAGGTCGATATGTCGGATGCCGCGACTGTGACCCTCGGGGCCATCGCTTTGCAAGGGGTGCGCCGCGCCAATCCGACCCTTGGCGAGACATTTCTGGTCATAGGACTCGGGATTCTGGGGCAGTTAACCGTGCAGTTCTTGGCGGCCCAGGGCTGCCGCGTCATCGGAGTCGATCTCGACCGCCAAAGACTGGCGACGGCCAAGGCCAATGGACTCGATTTTGCGATTGACCCCAGCAAGGATGACACGGTCGAGCGAGTCTATAAACTGACCGACGGTTTCGGTGCCGATGCGGCCATCATCACCGCCGCCAGTGCCAGCCATTCCATCATCCGCGAGGCCATGAATAG